>JBIIJN010000064.1:0-15870 GCA_044233745.1 Crocinitomicaceae bacterium | reverse complement strand
AATGTTCAGTACGAGAATAATCAATAGCGTTATAATCATGGTCTCATGCAAAAGGCGATGCAAAATTAGCAAAAGTATCCAAGTCCGCATCTCTTTTGGAAATCAATGGATTATTAAATTCCCACTGGATATTTAAATCAACATCATTCCAAAGAATTCCTAGTTCGTGTTCGGGGCTGTAATAATTGGTGCATTTGTATTGAAAAATGGTATCATCCTCCAAAGTCAAAAAGCCATGCGCAAATCCAGGTGGCACAAAAAACTGTCGTTTGTTTTCTTCATTGAGCAAAACCATTTGATGCTGACCATAAGTTGGGGAAGATTTACGAATATCCACGGCAATATCGAGCACAGCACCTTGCACCACACGCACCAACTTGCCTTGAGCCATAGGTGGTTTTTGCAAATGCAATCCCCGCAAGACCCCTCTCGAGGACTTCGACTCATTGTCTTGCACAAAGGGATGTGTGAAACCTGTTTTTTCCATAAAAACATCGGCGCGGAAGCTCTCAAAAAAATAGCCTCTGTGATCGCCATGTATCGTAGGATCTATGATCCAAAGCCCTTCAATATCTCCTGGAATAAACTTCATATTACTCGTTTGAATTTTCGCCATACATCATAAGGAAAATCTTCAAAAAAGAGTCGATTTCCCCATCCATAACTGCATCCAAATTGCCAGTTTCATGACCTGTTCTCACATCTTTAACGAGCTTATACGGATGCATCACATAATTTCTAATTTGAGAGCCCCATTCAATTTTTTTCTTGCCAGCCTCAATTTCACTGCGTTTTTCCATACGCGCGCGCAATTCCAATTCATACAACTGAGATTTTAGCAATTGAATGGCTTTCTCTTTGTTGCCCAATTGAGAACGTGTTTCCGAGTTTTCAATGATAATGCCCGATGGCGCGTGACGCAAGCGCACGGCAGTTTCTACTTTGTTTACATTTTGACCACCTTTTCCACCCGATCGAAAAGTTTCAAAGGTATAGTCAGCAGGATTAATTTGAATATCGATGGTGTCATCGACCAGCGGATAAACATAAACAGAGGCAAAAGAAGTATGGCGCTTGGCATTGGAGTCGAAAGGAGAAATACGCACCAAACGATGCACCCCGTTTTCGCCTTTCAAATAACCAAAGGCAAAATCGCCCTCAAATTCTAAAGACACGGTTTTTATTCCTGCAACATCACCTTCTTGATAATTGATTTCTGTAACTTTATAACCGTTTTTTTGACCCCACATCAAATACATACGCATCAACATGGCTGCCCAATCGCAACTTTCTGTTCCACCTGCACCTGCTGTAATTTGTAAAACGGCGCTCAGTTTATCTTCTTCACTAGAGAGCATATTCTTGAGTTCCAACTCTTCAACCCCCGTCTCAATTCCTTTAAAATGCTCGTCAATTTCGGTTTCAGAATAAGCGCCTTCTTTAAAGAACTCCAGCATCACTTCCAAATCTTCACAGGCTTGCACCAATTGGTCATAACCTTCTACCCAAAATTTAAGTTCGCGAATTGCTTTCAGGATTTCTTCAGCTTTTTTCGGATCATCCCAAAAGGAAGGATCTTGTGTTCGGATATCCTCTTCATGCAGCAAGCGGCGCTTGTCGTCGATAGACAAATACGCGCGCATTTTCTCCAAACGTTGAGAAATACCCTTGAATTGTTCTTGCGTTATCATCGCTGCAAAGTTATCTGATTTTTGGGATTGACTGCGGATAAAAGGCTATCATTCATCCGCATGTTCAACCATCAAAGTCATATCCAATACACCGCGCAAATCTGGATTCATCACAGCGTGTTCCATTCGAATGATGTGTTTCCCTATGTCTTCAAAACGATGTTTGTAAGCGAAAACTCCTGTAAAAGTGTAGCTTGAACCACTTTTTATGCCAAGCCATTTTCCTTTTGGATCAATGACTTGCAAGTTGATGGTATCCGTTGATGAGGCGCCTTTAGGTTTAACTGTGTGCATCAAAACCCACATGTTTTGGTAGTCATATTCATCATTGAGACGCAACACAAACGACATGTTGTACAGTCCAATTGAATCCTGCATATCGAAGTTGAATTCAGGCATTTCACCCGAGCCCCAGATGCCATCAGAAAAGACATGCGTATCCGAATACACAGGCGCTTTTTTGCAAGCCACTAGACTAACAAGCACGAGCATGGCTCCAAAAATCAATTTATTCACTTTTATCTGCATTGTTTTGTTCACCATTGTTTTTTGGTTTTCTTCGCTTATTTCTGTTGCGAGAAGACTTGTTGGCATTGGGCTCATTTGGATTTTGAGTAGCATCAGCAACTGGCTTTTGTGGCGCTTGTTGCTGAGGTGGTTTATTCTCATTTCTAGGCTGGGGTCCTTTCTGAGGATTGGGTCCACGCTGGTCCTTTCTCGCTTGATTTTGTTGATTATTGTGCTGACCTTGGTTCGGATTTGGATTGTTGGTTGCCTTCGGTTGTTGCTGCTGACCTTTATTTTCAGGTCTTTGCTCGTGACGTGCAATTTGCTGCTGACCGTTGGCTTCCGAATTGGGCTGATTTGGTTTTTTCTTTTTCTTCTTCTTTCGTTTGAAAGTATCATCAAAACGATCCAAACTGTCCTGACCAACTACATTCGTATAATCTTGAACTACAACTGGTTTTTCTTCCTCAAAATCTTTTAAATCAACTGGTTTTTCGCCAGCTTTGTTCATGGCGATCACTTCTTTGGCGCGTTCTGGAGAAATAACAACCATTGTGCTGCCGCCAAACTCCCTGTCATTGGATTCTTGCAAGTACCATAATTCACGTTTAAACACATCTGTTTTGATATGAAAAGCACGGCCCTTTTGGGTTTGCAATTTCACTTCAGTTGATGGAAAGTCTTTCAAGGCCTCCACGTACATGTCTAATTCATAATTCAAGCAACATTTGAGTTTACCACATTGTCCTGCCAATTTTTGTGGATTCAAGGATAGTTGTTGATAGCGTGCAGCACTGGTGGAAACGGAGCGAAAATCGGTAAGCCAAGTGGAACAGCACAATTCGCGACCACATGATCCAATTCCCCCGAGTCTAGAAGCTTCTTGTCGCGCACCAATTTGGCGCATTTCAACTTTCACCTTAAAATCGCCAGCCATCAATCTGATTAATTCACGAAAATCGACACGACTATCGGCGGTATAATAAAAAGTTGCTTTTGTTTTATCGGCTTGGTATTCAACATCAGAAATTTTCATATCCAAACCAGATGCAATAGCATGCTTTCTTGCTTTATGCATGGTTTCAAATTCCATTGACCTAGCTTCTTTCCAGATGTCTAAATCTTGTTGAGTAGCCTTTCTTAATATAGCCTTAGCCTCGTGAGCTCTAAAATCAGGTGCTTTTTTATTCAGCTGGATGCGTACCAAGTCGCCGACAATAGACACAATTCCGACATCGAAACCTGGAGCGGTATCAACAACCACGGCATCGCCTACTTGCAGGCTCTGAGCGTCGTTGTATCGGAAAAATCCTTTTCTACTATTTTTGAAGCGAACCTCAACGATATCAAACATTTTTTGGCCATTTGGCAAAGCCATGTTCGATAACCAGTTGAAAACGCCTAGTTTATCACATCCACCTGAACTACAAGTACCGTTGTTCTTACATCCACGAGGAACGCCGCCAGAGTTGGAGCAGTTCGCACATCCCATAGTTCAAATTTTGGTGTAAAATTAAGAAAAAATGAAGACGGAAAATTGCGAATCAAAAATGATTTTCAACTCGATTTTCTGAACCACATCAGGATAAAGGTGAACAAAGGCAATAAAGCACCGTACTTGTACACGCTCAAATCCCTATTTGTAAAAAAAACAAACCACATAAGTCACAAAAGAAACATAAGTTTTTTTCGTATGGTAAAAAAAACGAAGCATATATGTACAGAAGAGAACATAAGTCTTCCCTCCAGTCTTCAAAATCGGATATGCTCATTCAATTAATGATTAAAACTAAAGTTGACTTTTTTGATATGCTATTTGACCATTCAAAATGGTTGTATGCACACAGTTTTTTCCGAAAGAATAGGGCAAATAAGCCAAACTTGGGACTGTATCTGTAATGATGATGTTTGCTTTTTTTCCACGAGAGATAGACCCGTGGGATTCCGATAAGCCCATAGCATAAGCACCATTTAGGGTCATTGCGCTCAGCGCTTCCTGTGGCGTAAGTCGCAATTTGATGCACGCCAAAGACCAAATGAACATCATATTTGAGCTGGGCGTTGTGCCAGGATTAAAATCTGTTGCTAATGCCAAAGGCAAATCGTGGTTCAATAAAGTTCGTGCCTGACCAAAAGGAATATTTAAAAAGAAAGAACAACTCGGCAAAAGTGTAGGCATGCAAGAACTATTTTGAAGCGCAGAAATATCCTCATCATTCAATTCTTCAAGGTGATCCACAGAAAGTGCGCCCAAATCTATAGCCGCTTGAACACCTCCAAATGCGTTAAACTGATTCACGTGAACCTTCGGAATTAAACCAAAATCGCGGGCTTTGGTCATCAAATATTGCATTTCCTCGATAGAAAAATAACCTAATTCACAAAAAACATCGATGTAATCCGCCAGTTGCTCATCCGCAATTGTGGGCAGTAAGGCAATCATCAAATACAAATATGCCCGGTGATTTTCGCGGTATTCTGTTGGATATGCATGAGCGCCGAGAAAAGTGGCTTTTATGGTGATTGGATGCGATTCTTTGAGCCGCTTGATTACGCGAAGCATTTTCAATTCCGCTTCTTGCGTAAGTCCGTAACCCGATTTAATTTCAACCGCACCTGTGCCTGTAGCGAGCATTTCATTCAATCTATCATAGGCCAATTGATACAAAACTTCTTCATCCGTTTTTTGCAAGACCCGAGCCGAATTCAATATACCCCCACCTTTTGACGCAATCTGCTCATAAGTTAAACCATGAATTTTATCGACAAACTCGGTTTCGCGCGACCTAGCAAAAACAGTATGGGTGTGGCTATCACAAAAGGCTGGTAAAACCAATTTATCTTGGGCGTCGATGATGCTTAAACCATTCCAATCGGTGATTCCCAACAAATCATACATGGAACCGTAGTCCACGATTAGTTCATTTTCTATGGCCAAGTACGCATTTTCAATAGATTGAATTTCTTGAAGCGCTTTGCCCTTTAAAGCAGGAGGTAAATCATCGCCCACAAGGAAAAGCTCCTTGATGTTCTTGATTAGAATTTTTGCCATTGTCAAATTTGTATTGTTAGAAGCCAAATTGTTTTAAAACTTCGGCACTCATTTCTGTGTAACCATCAGGAGCGGTCATGTCAAACGCATTCGGATTGTCCACTTTATCAGAATAAGACATCAAGGTAAATCGCATGATAAAACCTTCCTGAATCATTTCAAACTCTGCCATGGCGCCTGGTATTTTAGAATTTTTACCAATATCAAATCTCGACAAAATTGGAAAATTCAATTGAGGCGCGTACCAAATGGTGTATTCATTTCCTTCTTTGTCAAAAAGTAATGCTTTTTTACAATCAAGTCCTGCAATTTTTTTTGTTTCATTAACCAAAGTTACACGCAAATCAGAAGCTGGTTCTTCCACAACGTTCTCCTCAATTGTTGAATTGGCGAAAAAATTCCCCATGGGTGACTCTACTATGGTAAGCGTTTTTTTTGACTTCAAATCGCTGATTGTTTTGGTCATGCTCATGGTGCCGAGTCGCATCAACATGGCTGTATGCGTGGGTGAATAGTAGATTTCCATCTGACTGTTCATGAGCATTGCTTTGAGCATTTGCATTTCTGGGTCGCTGGTTTCAATGGAAATGGCGTATTTTAAAGTGCCTGTTTGCGCATTAGAAAAAAGGCTTAAAGTAATCGATAAAGCGAGTAGATAAATCGTTTTCATACAAGATAAATTTAATGACGTGATGGGCGTTATTCAAAGTCCGAGCCAAAGATAAATAATAATTTCTTGGGATGTAAAGTTAAGTACTTATTGAAAAAATGAATCGCATATTGAGTATTGAACTCACTGGCTTCAAAAAATCATCGAACAAAAACAAAATGCTCCATAATTTGAAGTCTGTATTCAGAAAAAGCTATTACTGCTCGGTGCTCAAGGATTAAGAACTAAACTTTACACCCCTACCGAATCATTTCACTGCCTTTAGCGTGAAACTAAAAGTTGATCCAATACCCACGGTACTTCTAACATTAATAGTTTGTTCGTGCGCTTCCATGATTGTTCGCGCAATTGCCAAGCCCAAACCAGTGCCACCTTCATGTCTGTTTCGGCTTTTTTCTACTCGATAGAATCGTTCAAACAATCGCGGTAACTCAAGAGCGTCTATGCCAGGACCGTTATCTGATACCTCAACCAAAATGGACGTGTCCAAAGCATTGAATCGAATAACAGTTTCACCTGGGTCGTTGCCATATGAAATGGAGTTCTTAATCAAATTGATGAGCACTTGCTCTATTTTGGATTTGTCGGCCATTACATAAATAGGCTCATAGGTCTTGGCCAATTTGAGTTCGATATTTTTTTCTTGTGCCAATGGCAATAGCATATCTGATATTTCGTAAACCAATTTTACAATATCAAATCGGGTTTGATGCAGTTGAATTTTATCCACCTCCATTTGGGTGATTTGGTCTAAATCTTCTAACAAAGTTGTTATTCTATCTACCGCTTTAGATGCTCTTTCTAGAAATTTTGTATTCACATTTGGGTCCTCTAAGCCACCTTCAAGCAAAGTCATGATGTAACCTTGAATAGAAAAAACGGGTGTTTTGAGCTCATGTGCTAGGTTGCCCAAAAACTCTCGCCGAAATTGTTCCTGCTGCCTCAAGTGCGATATTTCCATATTTCTATCCGCAACGAAAGACTCCGTCTCTTTGGTTACTTCGGCCAGCAAGTCTTTGCTCATATCAACCTCAATCTTTTGGTCTGAATCCAATTTTCTTCTGCGAATGGCACGGTAAATCACCTTAATTCTGTTGTAGAGAAAAATCTTAACGCTGATGTAATTTAAAACATAAGCGGCAAAACCAAGAAAAACTGCAAAAAACAATACCCAATACCAGGTTATCGGTACCACTTCAAAAAGCAACAGCATCCCCGATATTCCGGCAATAACGACAATACCCAAACTGGTGTATAAAATAAATTGCGCAGGACTGATGGATTTCATGGAACAAAAGTATCTGAAAACAAAACGCCAAATGGCTTACAAATATTCTTAACATTATCATAATATTACTCTGCAAATCAAAACTTTTCTATTTTTGAGTGCGATTTTCTATCCTTTATGAAAGCACTTAAATATCTGGCCTCATACATTACTCCAGCTTTGGTGTTGTTCTCTATTTGGTCAACCAATTTATTCAGCTACTCGGCGCTTTTGATTTTATTTGTCTTCTTCCCGATTTTGGAGCTATTTCTCAAACCCAATGCATCGAATATGGACAGAATTGAAGAAGAAATGGTGCTTAAAGACAAAACCTATGATATCATTTTGTGGATGTTGGTGCCCATGCAATATTTCATCCTGATTTATTTCTTATTTCAAATGCAAGAAGAAATGTCTACTTCGGTGCGTGTCGGAATGATTGTCAGCATGGGAATAGCGTGCGGGGTTATTGGCATCAACGCAGCGCATGAATTGGGGCATCGAAACACGAAATTCGAACAAACGCTTAGCAAGATGCTTTTGCTCACAAGCTTATACATGCACTTTTTTATTGAACACAATCGCGGACACCATAAAAATGTGAGCACAAACGAAGATCCTGCTTCTAGCAAGTATGGGGAAAGCCTGTATGCTTTTTGGTTTCGTTCCATTATTCATTCCTACATATCGGCTTGGATATTAGAAAAAGAAAAACTGGAAATGCAGAAAAAACCCTTTTGGTCTTTGTCCAACGAAATGCTTGTTTTCCAAGGCATTCAATTCATTTTTCTGGCGCTCATTTATCTGGTTTTTGGATTCAAAATTCTGATTTACTTCGTGGTCGCAGCAGCCATTGGAATTATACTTTTAGAAACGGTGAATTACATCGAGCACTATGGACTGAGAAGGAAAATGAAAGACGGCAGATACGAACGTACAATGCCCATTCATTCATGGAATTCGAATCATCCTTTGGGTAGATTGGTTTTATTGGAGCTTTCCCGACATTCAGACCACCACTACATTGCCAGTAGAAAATATCAAATTTTGAGGCACCATGAAGCTAGTCCACAAATGCCAACAGGTTATCCAGGCATGATGCTATTATCGCTCGTGCCTCCATTGTGGTTTGGTCTGATGCATAAAAAAATCAAAAAATATAAAGACACAATTGAAGGCAGCGATTTAGACTAATTTCAAATTACAAACAATCAAAAACAAAACGAGCAGCCACTTGTTGGTGATGCTAGACACAATTAAAATGAAGAAAATTGCAGTAATTGGCTCTGGCTTTTCTGGACTTTCGGCAGCAGCATATGCAGCAAAGGCAGGTCACGAAGTACATATTTTTGAAAAAAACGATCGCGTTGGTGGTCGAGCACGACAATTTACAACCGACAATGGCTTCGTCTTTGACATGGGTCCAAGCTGGTATTGGATGCCCGATGTTTTCGAAGAATTTTTCGCAGATTTTGATGTTGATATTAAGGATTGTTATGATTTGGTTCGACTCAATCCTCAATTTGATATGATTTTTGAAGATGGTGTGCTAGAGGTGCCCGATAGCTACGATGATTTGCGTGCCATGTTCGAAAAACTCGAGCCTAGTTCAGGACCTCGTTTGGACAAATTCATGAAGGAAGCCGAATACAAATATGAGGTGGGCATGAAAGAATTTGTTCGCAAACCTTGTCATTCTTGGTCAGAATTCATGTCGATGAAAATCCTGAAAAGTGCATTCAAATTGGATTTGTTGACCAGTTTTAGAAAACATGTTCGACAACATTTCACGCATCCCAAGTTGGTCGCATTGATGGAATTCCCCGTCCTTTTTTTAGGTGCTATGCCGCAGGATATACCGGCATTATACAGTTTAATGAATTATGGCGGAATCAAATTGGGAACTTTCTATCCAATGGGTGGATTTGTGAAAATAATTGAATCCATGCGCGATATTGCTTTAAAACAAGGTGTTCAAATTCACCTCAATGCAGCTATAGAAAAAATAAACGTCGCCAATAAAGAAGCGCAGTCTATCCGTGTGAATGGAGAAAATTTGGCTTTCGATGCCGTCATTGCATCCTCAGATTATCATCATACCGAACAGCAATTGCTCGACGCTGAATACCGCAACTACGATGAGGCGTACTGGGCGAAAAAAACATTTGCGCCATCTTGCCTCATTTATTATCTCGGTTTTGAAGAAAGAATTCCGAATTTAAAGCACCACACCCTATTCTTCGAAAAAGATTTGGATGCCCACGCTGTCGAAATTTATCACACCAAAAAATGGCCAACAGAACCCTTGTTTTACGTTTGTTGTCCTTCACAAACAGACCCCCACGTTGCCCCAGAAGGAAAAGAAAATTTGTTCCTTTTGATGCCTTTGGCTACTGGAATTGAAGACAATGAAACACTCAGAGAAAAATACTTCGAAGAAATGATTACGCGCATCGAAGCCAGAACGGGAACATCAGGTTTGAAAGATAAAATCAGCTTTAAAAGAAGTTTTTGTATCAATGATTTTATAACAGATTACAACGCCTATAAGGGAAATGCCTATGGATTGGCAAACACTTTGAATCAAACTGCTGTTTTAAAACCGGCCATCAAAAACAAAAAAGTGAAGAACCTATTTTATACAGGTCAGCTCACCGTTCCTGGACCGGGAGTGCCGCCATCTTTAATTTCGGGCAAAATTGTAGCCGCTGAGTTGAACTAGTTACCTTTGTATTATGATTTGGAATATTTTGATTGTTATTGGCACTTTTTTGGTGATGGAAGGCATCACTTGGCTCACACACAAATATGTGATGCACGGTTTTTTATGGAGTTTGCATAAAGACCACCATCATAAGGAGCACGAGCATGCCTTAGAAAAAAATGACTATTTCTTTTTGATCTTTGCTGCTCCAGCCATCGCCATGATCATGTATGGTATTGAAAGCGGCTGGAACCATTGGTTTTATATTGGTGTTGGCATCTCGCTCTACGGCATGGCTTACTTCTTTGTTCACGACATTTTCATTCATCAGCGCATCAAATGGTTCAGAACGGCCAAAAAACCCTACTTTCTAGGCATGAGACGCGCACACAAACAACATCACAAACACACCGGAAAAGAGGAAGGTGAATGCTTCGGTTTTTTGTGGGTGCCTCCGAAATACATCAAAATGTATATAAAAAAACAACAGTAGTCAATTGTAATCAAATTTTCCCATCACTTGAGCTTTTAGGCAACTTTGACTGAATTAAGTCGTTGGTTTTCATGTAAGTCATTAAAAAAATGTAATTTTAACCGCTAAACTTAAAAACCATGAAACTATTTTACTTAGCCTTGTTGGGCTGCTTGCCTGTTGGTGCGTTCGCTCAAAAAGTGAACCGTCAACCACAAAACATTGTTCGCACTGATGTTCAAAACAAAACAAATGGCGATTTGGTAATAGTTGAAGGCAATCGCACAACTACAATTCACGCTGATGGTAGCCGAACTATAACTGTTGATGCCACACAAGTGAGTCCTTCCAGTTATTCTGCACAAAGCCAACAACAAAATCCCGCTCCATCTCCAGTGACAATGCAATGGACAAAAGAAGATTTGGAGCTTTACATTGCTTGTTTAGAGGCCAAAAAAGTCCATGTGTCTCAGATTCCCGAAGAACACACTAAGGCTATAGTATCTGGCTGGTATGATTTCATTGATGAAATGATTCGACAGTCGAAAGAATTATTGTCTAGTATGAATTAATGAAAAACACACGGAGATGAAAACTATTCAATTAATTCTTACATCAATTTTTCTCTTTTTCGGTTTTACAATGGTCTATGGGCAAGCAGGTGGCACATCATGCGCCGATCCAGTGCCTATTTGTACGCAACAAGGGGTAACCTTCACTGCCAATGCAAATGGTCAACCAGCATCTACAGTAAATCCAGGGAATGATTACGGTTGCTTATTTACTTCACCCAATCCATCTTGGTATTATTTGGAAATTTCTCAGGCTGGCGACATTATCATGAATTTGTCGGCACCATTAGATATCGACTTTGTGATTTATGGCCCTTTTCCGAATTTAGCCAATGCCATCAGTAACTGTGGGAATTATAATAATATTGTTCCAAACATTGGTGACCCATTTCTGTGTGATGTATTGGATATTTGTGATGCTTATGGCTGTAGTTACGACCCTACTGCAAACGAAACACCAGGAATTCCAAATGCCCAAGTGGGCCAGGTGTATATCATGTTGGTAACCAATTATGCGAACACTGTGCAGCAAATTACACTAACTCAAACTGGGGGAACAGGTGCAACAGATTGTTCTATCTTGGAGCCTTGTGACTTTACCAATATTGATGCTAATATTTCGGCCTGTAATCCTCAAAACAACACATTTGGCATTACAGGAAGTGTAAGCTTTGACAACGCTCCGAGCACCGGTCAGTTGATAATAAGTACCTGCAATGGTGTTCAGCAAGTTTTCAATGCCCCATTTACAAGTCCGCAAAATTACAACCTACAAAATATACCTGCCAACGGACAAAACTGCAATGTCACGGCAACGTTCACCGCAGAAACAACTTGTACAATTTCTGTCGGTCAATTCGTTGCTCCGACTTGCGATTGTTTCATGACCTTCTTGCAAACGAATATCTCAGCCTGTCAGGGATTAACCAACACATTCAATATAACAGGCTTTGTGGAATTTGACTCACCACCCTCAACAGGCACATTAACTGTTACTGATTGCAACGGGAATAGCCAAACATTTAATCCGCCTTTTACAAGCCCAACGAACTATGCACTCAATGGAATAACGGCAGGGGGAACTTTCAACTGTACCGTAACCGCTTCATTTTCAGCCGACCCTGGCTGCACAATAACCAGTAGTCCATTTGATTATCCTGCTGCCTGTGATTGCCCCGCTTATATTGGCACATTTACAAACACGGTGACAGGAATGACCAATTTAAACACACCTTATAATCTTTGTTTCAATGATGAATTGACAATAATCGGAAATGGTGATTTTATTCCAGCAGACCAATCCCAATCGAATATAGTGTACGACCCTGGTGTTTGGTTATTGGTTTATGAATGTCCACCCACTATTGGACCTACCGACGACATCAATGACGACCCCTGTCTTTTGGGTATAGCTTCTGACAATGATGCTGCATGGGCTATAATCAACGACATTGGCGATGGATTGACATTCTATTTTGTTCCTATAACCATGTACAGTATGGTTGACGGATTTTATAGCAGCACCAATTCTTTAATCAATTGTTATGACTTGGGTCCTGTTTATCCAGTGACATATTTACCAGAAGTGGTAGCCAACCATACAACAGATTGCGCTACGGGCACCCTAACAGCAACTGTTTCTGGTGGTTCTGCCGCGGTTTACGGCTCTCAGTTTTCAGCTCAAAACTTATTACCTCAGTCCGCTAGTTTCGTAAACAACAGTACGGGAAATAATGGAAATATCGTTGTAACAGGTTTAATTTCAGGTGATGTTTACTCTTTTGATATCATCGATGCCAATGGGTGTTTCATCACCATCAATGGTATATTTCAAGGGGCAAATCCTGCACAAATTCAATATCCAGCTTCTAATTATTGCATTAGTCAAAGCAACCCAACACCCGTAATAATTGGCGCCCAAGGAGGCACATTTACGAGTAACAACCCAGGCTTATCCATTAACCCCAACACTGGACAAATTAATTTAGCTGTTTCTTTACCAGGAAACTATGTTGTTACCTACCAAACCTCTGAGCCAACTTGTTTTTCAGTGGCTCAGGCCAATATTACAATTTCAGGTTCGGTAACAAATACTATCAACCAGACCATTTGTGAAAATCAATTGCCAGTTACGATAAACGGAATAGTTTTCAATCAAGCGGGGCAACAAACAATTAATTTAACCACGGTTGCGGGTTGCGATTCAACGGTGATTATTAACTTGACAGTAATCCCGATACCAACACCTACTTTTTCGGGGAACAATCTAAGTGGTTGTGCTCCCCTGACAGCAAGTTTTCAGAACAACACACTGGGTCAATTCTCTAATTGCGTTTGGAATTTTGGAACTGGTGCAAGCGCCACGGGTTGTGGGAATGTCTCTAACACATACACACAAGCGGGATGTTATGACGTCACCTTAACAGTTACCAATGATCAAGGTTGTACGGGTAGTTTCACCATTGAAGATATGGTTTGCGTAACGCCCACCCCTATTGCGAGTTTTGTGCCGAATCCTGCCATTTTGAGTACTGTAGACCCCACCACAGACATGATAAATTTAAGTGTGAATGCACAAAATTATGTTTGGTATTTTGGCGATAACTCGGCTCCAAACACGGAGGTTGCTCCAACGCATACTTATCCCGAAATACCTGGAACTTATATCATAACTTTGATTGCTTATAGTGGTGCTTGTACAGATACAGCGCAACAGATTGTCGTTATTGATAATGAACCTATTTTCTATGTGCCCAACACTTTTACGCCCGATGAAGATAATTTCAACCCTACTTTTCTTCCTGTATTTACCGCCGGTTTTGATATTTTCAATTACAATTTATTGATTTTCAATCGTTGGGGAGAAGTAGTTTTTGAATCTAACAATGCGCTTTTCGGATGGGATGGAACTTACGGCGGTGAGGTTTGTCAAGATGGCACATACATCTGGCAGATCACTTTCAAAGAGATCGGAAAAGATAAACGCATTGTTGTTCGTGGGCACGTAAATTTATTGCGCTAAAAAAGCAACTTATTTGAACATTATTCGTCACGGTTGTATTCATTAATAATTGGATTAACACATTTGACTGGACTTTATGAAAAAACGCTTCCTTGCAGCCATTTTTGCATTTATTTTTGCAAATTCTTACGCACAAAATTGTCAATATCTTGGAGCTGATCAATATTTGCCTTGTGGTGTTACAAGTACCACTATAACGGCCAATTTCTCTCAATGTTCAGGGGGTGCTAGTACACCTCCAAAAGAAACAACGACGTATTTAGCACAAAATATTCCTTTTGCTCCATCCCCTGCCACAGGGACACAAGTATTCTTGAGTGACGATGCTGTTTCCGCAATGCTTCCTATCGGTTTCTCCTTTTGCTTTTATGGCAATACGTACACCAATTTTTACATAGGTTCAAATGGGTGGATTTCATTTTCAGCAGGACAGCCAGCCACGTTTACCTCAGCCCCAATACCATCAACAGCATTTGGTATTCCTAAAAATTGCATCATGGGTCCTTGGCAAGATTGGCATCCAGGAGTTGGAGGACAAATTCGCTACCAAACTCAAGGCACCGCTCCGTGCAGAAGATTGGTTGTGAGTTTTACTAGTTTGCCTTTTTTCTCTTGTACATCAACATTGGGCACTTTCCAGATTGTATTGTATGAAGGCACCAACATCATTGAAAACCACATTACCAACAAACCCGCATGTACGCAGTGGGCAGGCGGCACAGCCGTGCAAGGAATTCACAACTTACCAGGAACAGCGGCAGTAACAGTCCCTGGGAGAAACTCAACAGCTTGGACAACCACCAATAATGCTTGGCGCTACACACCAAATGGCAACAATGTTACACCAACACTTACGTGGTATCAAGTTGGGAATCCCACGCCAATTGCCACGAATGTAACGACCATTACTGTGACGCCGCCTTTAGGGGGAGCATATTACACGGCTACCTACAGCTACACAGGTTGTTATGCCAACTACATGGCTTGTGTTGGTGGAGGCGGCTTTGTGCAAGATACCGTATTTGTGCAACCCATGATGAACCAAACCGCTCAATTCAACCAGAGTCCGGATTATTGTTCTGGCACACCCATTGCTCCATTGCCAACGAGTTCAATCAACGGTATAACGGGTACATGGTCACCTGCAATCAACAACATGCTGACCTCGACCTACACCTTTACACCCAACCCGGGACAATGTGCCGATCCTGTGACTCAAACGATAACTATTATTCCAAATGTGACACCCGCTTTTACTCCTGTAGGTCCTTTTTGCATTGGAACGGCCATACCTAATTTGCCCAACAATTCAAACAACGGTATTCCGGGTTCATGGTCGCCAGCGATAAACAACCAAACTACCACATCCTACACTTTCACACCAAGCGCCGGTGTATGTGCAATTGCCACGAATATGACCATCGTGATTGACAATTTAATAACACCTACATTTGCTCAAGTTGGTCCGTATTGCTCAGGAGCGAATATCCCGAGTTTGTTGACCACATCACAAAACGGATTTACGGGAACATGGTCGCCCGCAATCAACAACACTGCCACAACCACCTACACTTTTACCCCAAATCCAGGTCAATGTGCTGCCACTACAACAATGACAGTGAACATCACCAACAACACCACACCTACATTTGCTGCGGTAGGACCTTATTGCAGTGGCGCCAATATACCTGCAATATCAACAACTTCTCAAAATGGAATCACCGGAACATGGTCACCAGCAATAAATAACACAGCAACAACTACTTACACGTTTACACCAACTGCTGGTCAATGTGCAACTGCGACAACAATGACAATTACTATCAATCCAAACATCACACCTACTTTTGCAGCAGTTGGACCTTTCTGTAGTGGTACGAATATTCCAGCATTGCCCACAACTTCAATCAATG
>JBIIJN010000133.1:0-4126 GCA_044233745.1 Crocinitomicaceae bacterium | reverse complement strand
TGTCGGGTTGTGGAACTGTAGCCAACAATGTGAATTACCAAAATGCACTCTATGCCACTGAAGCAGAATGTGAATTGTGTTTGAGCAGCAATGGAATTTCGGAAGATGACTTAAATGCTGTTGTGCTGTACCCCAATCCTGTGCAAGATATGTTGCATATAGTGTCCAAATTAGAAATCAATCGCATTGTCATTTACAACAGTGCTGGAAATGCAATTTTTGAAAGCAACAGCATTGGGCAAGAATTTAACTTCGATACCAGAAACTGGAACTCTGGTTTATACTTTGTTCAAATTCAAACCATTAATGGAATAATTACTTCAAAGGTTTTGGTGCATTAATGCATTTCTGAGATCAATTCGCCAACAAGAAAAAAACTCCCAAAAACCAAGACCAAATCCTCTTTAGACGCACTGGATATGGCATGATGATAAGCATCTATTGGGGTTTTGAATATCTGATGTGTAAAATTTTTGGGGACAATTGCTTGCCATTCTTCCACTTTGCGCGAACGCATATTGCTGAATTGCGTGAAATGATAAAAGGCATCTTTGGGAAGAATATCAAACACTTCGGTCAAATCTTTGTCGTTGGCCGCACCAAAAATAATATACAATCGATTGTATGTCAAAGACTTCAACTCATGCAACAAAACACGAATGCCGGAAATGTTGTGCGCCACATCAAAAATCACCTTGGGATTTTCTTCAATCAATTCCATACGACCGTGAAAATCTGTGAGTTTTGAAACATTTTTCAAGGCATAATCAACTTGCTCAGACTCAATTTCAATTGACATCAAATCACAATACCATTCAAAAGCTTGTTTGGCGGTGTGCAAATTCATTTGTTGATAGCTGCCCAATAAATCTGATTCCAAATTCGCTGAAAAATCGACCCATCTGAGTTGCGCAGATACATTTTTCACTTTTTCCTCAAAAACAGCTTGAGTTTCTGGGTCTTTTTCTGCAATGAGTATCGGCGTATAATTTTTAATAATTCCAGCCTTCTCAAAAGCGATTTTGGCCCGCGTATCACCTAAGAAATTCTGATGGTCGTAACCAATATTGGTGATTACAGATAATTTGGGTAGAATCACATTCGTTGAATCCAAACGACCGCCGAGTCCCGTTTCAATGATACAAACATCGCATTGGGACTCTTTGAAATAGACCAAAGCTAAAGCGAAAGTCAATTCGAAAAAGGAGGGCTCAAAATCCAAGGGCAAAGATGGAATTACGTTTTCAACCCATTCGACAACTGTTTCTTCCGATATTTGAACACCTTCAATTTTGATACGTTCCCGAAAATCAACAAGGTGTGGCGATGTAAATATCCCCGTTTTTAATCCTTGAGATTGACATAAAGCCGCTAAAATGTGAGAAGTACTTCCTTTTCCATTGGTTCCAGCAACATGGATACAATTCAAATCATTCTCGGGGTGACCCAATGCATCCAACAATGATATGGTGTTGTTTAAATCAGGTTTATAAGCCGAGGCACCTAGATTTTGATAGGATGGAAAGCGAGAAAAAAGCCAAGAAACAGCTTCTTGATACTGCATTTCTAATTGGCAGTCATTCTAACCGTTACTTCTTGACGCATATTCGGAGCGCCCGATCTAGCCTCATATTTCATGCAATCGAGTACTGCACGACGCGCTGCATTTATTGCGGTAGTAGAACTCAAAGTAGATTTGGACGCCACATTTGTCGCACTCACTACTTTTCCCGTTTCATCTACTGTAACTGTAAAAACAATGACTCCTTCTTCACTATCAAATTCTGGTTTACAAGGTTGTTTAATAACCTTTCTAGCAGCACCGTTTCCAGTTCCATTGCCACCAGGACCTGGATCACCGCTACCCTGGCCGAAACCTGGACCATCACCATTCCCTCCTTGACCACCTGATCCACCACCACCAAAAGAAAATGCTGGGTCGGGTTGTGGATTCGGTGGATTAGGATTTGTAACAGGTCGCGTACCCCCTTGGCCAGAATTGTGCTGAACAGGTCTTGGCTTATTAGATGTCAAAACTGGATCACCCGCATCTGGAGGTGTTGGGTCAGGACGATCTGAGCTCGCATCAGGAGCACCACCACCTGAACCTGAATTGCTAGGTTCAATAATCATTTCAGGGGTTAATTCAATAACAACAGGAATATCTTTAATTGGTGGATCAGGTTGTGAAACTGAAAGAAACAGCAAAAGAATGAGCATTACAGCACCAAACACCGCAGCCGTAATTAAACCACGGTTTCTGTCTTTGTCATCGACAATTTTCATTTCAGTTTTCATTACCTTAGATTTTAGCGTTTAGAATTCTTATCGTAAGCCAAAAGCGGACTCCAATTCTCTGCCTGACACAAAGAAATTAGTTTAAAAACAGCCTCGTAAGAAGCCTCCTTATCACCTGCAATTTTCAACTTTTTATCTTCAGAATTGGCCATTTCTGCTAGTAAAACATCTCTGGCTTCTTCGTAACTCATGTTTTCAAAAGCACTATTTCCTGAATTCACAAAATACGTGTTATCTGGATTTACGCCAACAGATATTTCAGGACGTGTTTGCTGAGAAGTTGGCGTTCCTGGATTCGCCTCTGGCAAATCCAATGGCGTTTGTGGTTCACTCAATGTACTCATGATAATAAAGAAAAGCAATAACAAAAAGACCAAGTCGGTCATGGATGCCATGCCCGCTTCTACTTTCACTTTATTGGCTGTTTTCAATTTCATAGCAATTCTTATTTACCAGGTTCGTTCAACAAGTCCATAAAATCAATGGCTGTGTTTTCCATTTTGTAAACCACAGATTCGATACGTGCCACCAAAAAGTTGTAGGCCACATAAGCCATAATACCAACAATCAAGCCACCAACGGTTGTAATCATCGCATGCATAATACCCGGAGATATTGTGGCCAACTCCAAAGAGCGCATATTTTTCATTTCAATGAACACCTGAACCATACCCAAAGTGGTTCCCAAGAAGCCCAACATCGGTGCCACACCTGCAGACGTTGCCAAGAAGCTCAAACGTTGCTCCAAGCGCATTACTTCCAAACGACCCGTATTTTCAATGCTCACTGCAATGTCTTCTTGAGATTTACCCAAACGGCTGATTCCTTTTTCAATCATGCGTGCAGCTGGATTCTCAGAACGCGCACACAAGTCTTTCGCAGAATCAATCTTCCCTTCTTTCAAATATTCCTTAATTTTCAACATGAAATCTTTTTCTTCTTTGGAAGAACGTTGCACCGCCAAATAGCGTTCAACAAAAATATACACTACGATGACCGACATAATCATCAGCGGAATCATGATAAACAAACTTTCACCATTTTCACCAGCTACTAAGGTCCACAAAGACGTTTCTGCTGTTCCTACAGTAATATTTGCAGTTTCTGCTGCTTGCATCAAAATTGGATTCATTTTATTTTTGTTTTAATGGTAAGCAACTTGGCTTACTTTGGTTAACGATATTAATTAGACAAAGTTACTAACTGAACATAAAATAGTAAACTGCTGCACCCGCTAAATATCCTGAGAGTGCTAGCAAAGAAATGTTTTTGACATACCAGCCAAACGAAATTTTCTCAAGACCCATAACAGCTACACCTGCGGCTGAGCCAATAATCAAAACAGAACCACCTGTACCAGCACAGAAGGCCAAGAGTTGCCAAAACTGTCCATCTTTAGCAAAAACACCTTCTGGAGCAATTTCATACATACCTTGGGCTGCGGCAACAAGTGGCACGTTGTCTACGATGGCTGATAAGAACCCAATAATTAAGTTAATGAGATAAATGTTTCCTGCAAAAGTGGCATCCAAAAGGTTTGCTGTTTTAATCAATATACCCACTTCTTGAAGCGCCGCAACAGCCAAGAGAATCCCCAAGAAGAATAAAACACTCGCTGTGTCAATTTTCTTCAAAACGGTAAGCGGTGATAAACTCACGCGATCTACAGACGATTTTCCTTTGTGCATCAATTCCGTAACGGCCCATACTACTGCCAATGAGAACATCATACCCATAAATGGAGGCAAATGCGTAATCGTTTTAAACACTGGAACAAACAACAAACCTGCAAGACCTAATATAAACACAAACAAGCGCTCTTTTTCTG
>JBIIJN010000134.1:0-4126 GCA_044233745.1 Crocinitomicaceae bacterium | reverse complement strand
AACACGTTTAGCATTTCCTTTCTTGTCAACTCCCTCATAAATCGCCATTGCATAGTTCTCATCATTCTGTCCCAAAACAAATTGCTTGTGTTCATGTCTTGATTTTGATGATTCCGCATGTTTCTTAATCTGCAAAGGATTCTTAACGCTATCGGCATAGATGCGCACTTTGTTGATAGCGACACCTTTTTCCTTGTTCATCCAAACACCAATTTCTTTATCTATTTTATTGGCTTGTTGTGTATTGGATGACATAATAATGATTTTATCTGCCACAGCCTTTTTAACGATTTCTTTTACTTCTGGGTCAACAATTTTTTCTATATCATTGGCTTTCAAACTTTCAAGAGACTTTCGAATCACAGAACGAATTTCTTTCGTTTCAGGGTCTAATACACGCCCATATATAGAATCTTGATGCAGTGAGCCGCGAACAGTATCGCCTTGTTGTAATCTAGGGATTTTCTGTCCAGCTTCATTTAATTTGTAAATGATTTTGCCATTTGCGTCGGTTTTTGGAATCTTTTTGCCTTTTTCGTCTGTCGTCACTTCAGCAACAAATTGCTTCTTCCCGCGAACACGCAATATTTTCTTCGACTGCTTTTTAAGATTATCTGGCGTGTAATGCGAAACCAATATTTCTTCTTCAATTTTTGCTATGTCTTCGGCAAAAGTCTTCCATGGTTTTGAAGATTCAATAATTCGGCGTGCTTCTGGCAATCTGGCTTCATCTTCCAAAGTCCAAGCATGTGCCAACATATCGTATTTCTGCTTGGTCATGCAAGCAATCGTAATGGCATCAATCGTATGGTGCGTATGTTTGCTTCTATCTTTTTCTTCGTAATGTTTTTTATCATTTTCATCTCTAAAAGACTTTTGTACACCCCACAATTTTCTAAATTCTGCGACCATGCCTCCTTTAACACTTTCCACACGCTTAAAATAGGACCGCAAATAAGATTGTGCATACTTTGTAATAATTCCAGTATCTGGTATTTGGCTGTTTTTGAATCCTGTTTTGGGTTCTTTCCGGATAAAATTATAATACTTATCCTCAAGATATGCTTTCTTCAAACTTAGATAATGCCGTTTTCTGATACTTCTATCTTTGTTCTCTTTCGTAGATGCTGCTTTGATTCGTCTATTCAAAATATTTATTTCAACATCAATGGAATCCGCTTCTTTTTTCCAATGTTCAACGAAGGGAAGTATCAAATCATGATTTTGCAATTCAATCGGCGTTTTATTCTTTTTGATCTCTCTATTGAAAAAGCGGCTACAAAGAGTTTTATTTGATTGAGAATTGTCCTGTGAAATGCTTCTAGGAATGGTGTGCTCAATGTCATACTCAGGGTTGGCACCAATGATTTGAGATATTCCAATTGTTTTTGCTTTACCTCCATTAATTGAAGGTTCATATATTTCTTGTTTGTTCTGTTCTATCCACAATTGATATCGAAGTATATCATCTTGGGTTGGTTCTACGTCTTTACCTGTTTCTTCCTGATACAATTTCTTGATTTCCTTTTTGTATTCTTCTCTTAAATTTTGCAACTCTTTTTGATAATCCTGAATTCCTTTTCTGCGATTGGCATCATTGAGTTCTCGTGCCATTTCAATATGAATGTGCGTGTTTTTATCAATTTTTCCCTCCTGAATTAGTGTATTCAAAACTTTGCGCAATTGATGAATTGCACGCATCGCCATTGGATTCTTAATTGAACTAGAAATTGGACTTCCTAATTCTTCACGAACAACTTGATTGTTTTCATCATAAACCACTTTCAATTTGAATTTTTCAATGTCTGATGGATGATACATTTTTTTAAGCTTGTTCTCATCCGAAACAAACACTTGTGCGTCCTCATTTTCTCCTAGTAAAAAAGCCATCACTTTATCATCAATGCGTTGTATTTTGATAAACTCCTCTTTTTTAAGTTGATTTTTTAGTGTAGGGAAGAGAAGGCTCTCTAACTCATCAACTGAATTATTCAGTTTAAATTTATTAATCAGCCATTTAATACCGTCTTTTAATTCATCTCGATAAACTGATTCGGCAGCATCAGAATAATGCCCATCATCATTGCGCATTTTCTTTAAAACACCATTCAAAACTTCCAATTTGGCGTTTTCAAACGTGTGATTTTCAATAATTCTTCCAATAGATTGTTGAATCTCTGCTTTCACCGTCAAATCGTTCCATAGATTCTCATCGACAATCTTATCCAAATTTGCAAGAAAAACTGCATGCGAGTACAACAGACCATTACGCGTGTAAGGAAGAATTTTTCTAATCGCGTTCAAACTTAAATTACCAAAATCCTTTTTCAAACGAATTTTACTAAAGGCTTTTGCTTGTTTTTCCGAAAAATTCAATTTCTTCTGAGCATAATCATACAGGTAATCATTAGTCGTCGATGATGAGAGTAAATGCCATAAATCGTGATAGTTCACTACCCTATTTACCTGTTCACCTTTTGCGTTGGTTGTACTATAATTTAATTCAATAGTGTTCCAATCTTCACCTAAAATTGATTTAAGCGAGGCAGAAACAGGACAACCAGAAACAGAATCGTTGTTTTGATAATTGAACCAATAGTCAAACTCATTTTTTTTCGATGACTTATAAAAGCCATAAGAGGCTTTCGGCGGCACTAACTCCTTGGCTAAATCCTCAAAATTAAAGTTCTCCTTTTTGCGATAAAATTTCGGAATTAATTGTTCCTTTTGTTCTTGTGAAAGCGGAAGTAATTCCCCTCCATTTTCAGCCATTTTTATGGTATTCAAATAATTCCACATTCGAAATTCTTCGAAGTCAGGATGCGATACAGCACAACGGCTTTTCGTTGGTTCAAATGAACATTTACCAATCAAGCTCTTCTGCGATTTTAATGGTCGTTGATAAAAAATAGCACGGTATAAATCTTTTGCTAATCCTTCAAATCGCTTTTCTGGAAGTTTTTCATTTTCATTAATTTGTCCAAGTTCCTGAATTTTACAAATCAACTCAAATTCAGCCAAGTAATGTTCCTCTCTTGAAGTATGTTGGTTACGTATTCTAGATTTACTGTACTTATCATAGAATAACTGACCAATAGTATCAAAACCCCGTTCCTTCATTTCTGAGGTCAAATCATGAATTTCACCTTTAACAACACCAAGATTTTCTTTTAGTGTCAATCGAGCAATTAGATCTTTTCTGGCAGCATCGTAATCATCGATGTTTTTAGAAATAATAGCATTCAGTGCCTTATACAAGGAAATTAGTTTTTTGTCGCCTTCGTCAGCATCTTTGACATAACCATTCTTTTGACTTGAGTCAAAAATTCCACGGTCCTCGAAAAAATCATGAATTGAAGTTTTCACATCATTTAGATTTTCAGAAACTTCAACCAAGCCAATTATAATTGGAGACACCTCTTCAAGTATGCCTTCACCTGACTGATCCAAACGACCACTCAAAAAACCACGTCTTTGAGCAATATGATACAAAGCTCTACCAACCTCCATCGGATTGATTTTTTCACGAGATGCTTTATCTCTAAAAGCATAAGGATTTTTATCAATCTTATCATCGGTCTTCAGCCAAGATAAAAAGTTATCATGCATTGGATAATTCTTGAAGCCAGATTTTTTATAGTCCTCAACTTGTTCTAATGTAAGAGGAGCCATATCGTTTAACGCAAGTACTTTTAATGTTTCATATTTGCGTAGTTTTCGACGATACTTTATTTTTCTTGCACTGCGATAAGATGTTCTCTCAGCAGCACGAGAACTTTCAACACCCTTTTCCGATTTCACTCCTTCTGAAAAGATTCGAACGCCTTTATCTGCTAAAGAAAATTTGTTGTCATCTTGTTCCACTATCGCCCACCCTATCGAGTTTGTCCCCAAGTCCAGTCCTAAAATTTTGCGAGAATTTTCCATGTATAAAAAATGTAAGTTGTCAATATTTGAAAAAAAGTTAGCCAATTTAATAAATTATTCTACATTTGTGACAGAAAAAAATTTCCAATCTTTTTTCTTATCACAATAAGGCTATATGCCGTAGATGAAAATCTTAAGTCCCGCTTCGGTGGGATTTTTTGTTTCCTCATAATCCAAATATTTGATTTCATGTTTCCAA
>JBIIJN010000063.1:0-16119 GCA_044233745.1 Crocinitomicaceae bacterium | reverse complement strand
TTTCATACCTCAATTTCCGCGTGAATTATGTGATAAAAGACATGCTGTTTAAAGAAATCCACCTTGGAATCTTGGTGAATAACGCCTTGAATAGTTTTTATGAAAACAATGGCTACACTTTCAGTTATATCTATGAAGGCGCTATGATCACAGAAAATTATTTCTACCCACAGGCAGGAATCAATTTCTTGGGAAGTTTAAAACTGGTGTTTTAAATTGTAGTTGCAATCAACTTAAATGCCATCAGGTCAAGGCTTGGTGGCATTTTATTTTCCACCCTGCAATTCAATGCGCTCCTCAAAACTGAGCGGTGCCAATTCAATCAATTCCTCAATTTCTGCTTTTTCATCGGCTGAAAGATTAGGGAATGCTGCCAAATAATCTTTATAGGCTGCAATGGCTTCGTTCACATCGCCTAAGAAATCGTGGTGTGTTGCTTTGCTGTACATCAACATTTTTTTGCCTTTGTAATCCGGATATTCCTTCAAAATTCGCTTGATGATATTGATCGATGTCCGCAAATCTTGAATCTGCTCGGCATAACCTTGGGCATAGTCCAAAGCAACTGGGGCAAATTTATCATCGGCGTTGTATTCTACAAATTGCAAGTGCATGGCTATAGCCTTTTTGTACAAATCGATAGGTACATTGGGCATGGCTTTTTGGAGTTCGGTGCGAATTGAATCCAATTGCCCTATTTCAATGCGCTCGTCGAATGATTCCGTGTTTTCAACCTCCGTTTTTGGTTCAGATTTACAGGCTGCAAAGGCGGCGGAACCTAGTATTAAAATAAAAATTAACTTTTTCATAATCAATTAATTAACGTCCTTTTTTATTGGGGAATTTCATTCTATAATCTACATCAACGATGCCTTTGGTGATGTTTGCCAAACGCTTAGCCAACAATTTTCTTTTCAATGGCGAAATTCTGTCGGTAAACAAAACACCTTCTACATGGTCGTATTCATGCTGAATAATGCGCGCTGCATAACCTTCATAAGTTTCTTCGTGGAAGTTCCATGCTCTATCGTAATAAGTAATTCGCACCTTGGATTTGCGCTGCACTTCTTCGCGAATTTTAGGAATACTCAAACAACCTTCGTTGAATCCCCAGCTTTCTCCGTCTTCCTCTTCAATGATTGGATTGATGAATACTTTTAAAAAGTTTTCCATCCCTTCAGCCTTTGGATCAGGCTCCTCCCCTTCTTCAATTTCGGCAAAAGGCGAACCGTCCACAATAAACAAACGAATCGATTTTCCAATTTGCGGCGCAGCCAAACCAACGCCTTGGGCATTGTACATCGTCTCAAACATGTTGTCAATCAATTCTTGCAGACCTTCATAGTCTTCATCGATTTCATCGCCAACACGCTTCAACACTGGGTCTCCGTAGGCAACAATGGGTAGAATCATAAATATCTAATTTTTAAAGTGCAAATTTAAGGAATTTATCAGTGCAAGTGATTTTACTTCCCAATACAGAACTTGGAAAAAATACTCCCCAAAACTTCTTCCACATCCACAGCTCCGGTGATTGCACCAATGTGCGAGACAACTTGACGTATGTCCATGGCAATCAAATCGGTAGGAATATGTTGACTCATGCCTTCTTGCACGCGCATGAGGTCTTCATAAGCGCGGTTGAGGGCTTCGAAATGGCGCACGTTGGAGATGAGTACTTCGTTTTGTTGCTCGCTAAATTGGGCAGAAACAGCTGCGATGCGCTCCATCAAAAGATCTAAATTGACTTGCGATTTGGCTGAAATGAAAATAGGATTGAAGTCAGACAAGAAATCAAAACTGTTGTTGTTTACATCCAGTTTGTTGACTACAACAATAAACTCCTGCTGGGCTTGTATGTAACTGTTTTTAAAGGCATTGAGTTCGTTGAGCGTTTCTGTTGCGTTTGAATTTCTTTCGTCGAGTAGATAGAGTACAACCGAGGCCTCCCCTGCTTTTTTGAATGAACGCTCGATACCCAGATTCTCAACAATATCCGTGGTTTCACGCAAACCTGCCGTATCCACAAAGCGGTAACTCACACCTTTGATGATGATTTCATCTTCGATAAAATCACGGGTTGTGCCAGGGATTTCCGAAACAATGGCTTTTTCTTCATTCAATAAGGCGTTGAGCAAAGTCGATTTACCTACATTGGGTGCTCCCACAATGGCCACTGGAATTCCATTTTTGATAGCATTACCCATGTGGAAACTTTTGCGCAATTTGTCGATGACTTGTGCTATTTCCGCAATCAACAGTTTGAGTCGGCTGCGGTCTGCAAATTCTACATCTTCTTCGCCGAAATCCAGTTCAAGCTCAATAAGTGCCGCAAAATCAATCAATTGTTGACGCAATTCAGCCAATTGTTTACTCACGCCGCCACGCATTTGGGTCAAAGCCATTCTGTGAGCTGCTGCCGAACGCGAAGCAATCAAATCCGCTATGGCTTCGGCTTGCGCCAAGTCGAATTTGCCGTTCATATATGCGCGCATCGTAAACTCCCCTGCTTCCGCCAAGCGACAACCATGTTTCATAAGCAACTGCAAAACAGCTTGTTGGATAAAAACCGAACCATGACAGCCAATCTCAACAGTTTCCTCGCCCGTAAACGAACGATTTCGGTGAAACACATTCAGCAATACTTCATCAATGATTTGTTCGCCATCTTTCAACACGCCAAAATGCGCCGTGTGACTGGCAGCTTCCGCAATATTTTTAGAAAAAACCGCATTTACAATGGCGATGGCTAAGGGTCCAGAAACACGCACAACAGCAATAGCGCCCATGCCGTTGGCGGTGGATAATGCACAGATGGTATCAGCGTTGGTTCCGAAATTCATGAGGGCGCAAAGTTAGGGTTAATTTGGATGTTAAGCGTATTGTAATTGAACTCCTTTAACAACCATTAATCCTTTAGATTTTTCAATTCAAAAACCTTCTATTTTCAGCTTCGCGCAACACCAGCATCTGCTGAATGGCGATTTTATTGAACCGAATGAGTCGCTCTTGAATCGACAAAAATGTAGTATATCAGTGTGTTTTGGAAAAATAAAGGATTCCAATTTGAACAATATCAGGATTTTGAAAAAATACGAATGGTTTACCATGGTTCATTCTTGCAGATGATTTGCTAGAAGATGGCATTGTTCTTCTAGGTATCATGTCTCATCGATTTTTTTTTATCAGGCACTAATTACCGAAAAATAAATTACCTTAGAGTTTACAAATAGAAAGAATTAGGATGTTCAGGATATTTGTAAAACAATTAAAGCATGGGATGATGAGTTATCAAATAAAAATTTTAGTCTGCTTGTTTGCCGCATTTGTTTTAACTTGTGCTTGCAAGGGCTCGCAACAAAAGGCAGCCAGTCAAAATGAGAAATCAAATCCAGTGGTGTTCGAAGAGCCCGCAGCGGTCGCTTATGATACTTTATCGTTTGAAGAAGTGCAAGCCAAGTATAAACAACTCATTCCGGTTGAAGGCGGTTATTTTATTACTTACCACAAAATTGACAGTGCATTATATTGCGAATTTCTAAAAGAAAAACACAATGAAATTGATTCGACCGAAATGGCCAAAACGACAATTGTTTTCAATTCGATCATAACCAATGGTTTGATACTAAATGATATATCTAGTGGCATCCGGAAATGGGGCTTGATTGATAGCACTGGGCAAATTTTGATTCCATTTGTTTGCGATGGACTTGAAAGGAACGGAAATTTGTTTACGGCTGCCATTTTTTCAAATACATCTGAGTTGAGCACTGGATTGGTACGATTCGTTTATTCAGGAAAGAAGTTTCAAGTTTCAGTAAGAGACAAGAAATGGCGCAATGGCAAAACACATAACAAAACTATTACAGGCTACCTCTCGGCATATTTTCACGATAGAGCCATTGATTATGGTCCAAAGTATTGTTTGTGACGATTTTTAAATTGTGGCTTGTGATTGCTACATTTGAAAAACCAAAATTTTGCCAAAGAAGCCACCCGTTGATTTCTCAAATTTACCCGATGCTGCTTCAAATTGCTGCATCGGTACTTTCCAACATGCACAACAATGGCTCGAAGACCGCAAAAGTCGTGAGATGAGTTATGAGGCTATTTTAATGATTCTAATCCCGTGTCAAACATGCTTCAACTTCAAAGTGATATCCCCAATATTATAGCAATATATGGATATGGGCAGAAATGTGAAATTTAGATTATTGATGTGCTTTTGTCCCATTCGGTCAATGGAGGTTACGAGAGCATTTTCAATTTTATTGGCTTCACAAAACTCAATCAAGCTTTTGAGTTCATTCGGTTTTTCATAATACCTATTGCTCCATTTGATTTCCACGCCCCAGACTGGTTTGAACTTTTTGTCATCCACCAAAACCAAATCAACTTCGCCTTCCTTTCTCCCGTCTTTCCACCTGGCGTAGGTTAAATCCATTGTTTCACGGTGCATCCATTGAGACAAAACAGCCGTTTCCACCATATTGCCCATTTCTGAATCTGTCTCACTTATTGGCGAAAACAAAGCCGTTCGAAGCGAAGGGTTTGTCAAATAGACCTTAAAACTCGTAATGCGTTTTAGTCGCTTGGCATTAATGTCAACTTTGTTTAACACTTTCACGAGAAACGCGGCCTCTAGATACTCCAAATATCTTTTCAAGGTAATTTTTTGAATACCACTTTCTTTGCTCATCGTTTCATAAGAAAACTCATTACCCGAGTTGTATGCCAGATAAGTGAAAAAACGATTTAATTCCTGCACATCTTTAATGCCATAAAGACTGGGCAAATCTCTGAGCAAAACCTTGTCCACAATATCACTTTTGATGTAGCGTCCCATATCACCTTGAATTTTTTCACTCATGACAACTTCGGGATAACCTCCAAAATTCAAATAGTCAATAAATTCTTTGTTCAGTGCTTTCAAATCATGCGTCAAACAATAGGGAATTTCTTTGTTTCCATAAGAAATGTAACTGTTGTATATGAGATGGTCTTTGTTTTTGAGGTGGATAAACTCTTGGAAAGTAAGAGGAGGCAACATAAAATCAGTGAAACGACCAGCTCCACTCTCTGTGCTATGCCACTTTAAAGCCGCCGCCGCCGAACCCGACACAATGAACTTTGTATTGGGATAAGAATCCACTAGTATCTTGAGATGACGCTCCCAATCTTTGAGATATTGTATTTCATCAAAAAACACAAATGAGCCATTGAGATCATCTAAGTTCATGGCTCTTTTGCACAGATCTAACAAATCCTCTAAAGTCAACTGAACGTAAATTGGATTGTCAATGCCAACAAAGAATATTTTTTGGGCATTCACCTTTTCAGATAAAAGTTCTTGGATGCTATGAAAAAGCATAACCGTTTTCCCAACGCGGCGAGGCCCCATGAGTACAAGAGCTCGTCGGATATTCTTCTCAATCACATGAGCATAAAACTCACGAAAATACAAGCGCTTCGACATAGAGGCATAGACCTCAGGTATTTGTTTGTTGTTCCACCAAGGATTTTCAAAACGCAATCGTTCCAATATTTTCTCAGTCGGAATAAGATTTTTATTTTCCATAAAATTACTTATTTCGACAAAAATAACAAAAATAAGAATAATCAACTATACTTATTCTTACAAAAATGTATGGAATAAGGTAAAAACTGTCAAAAAAAATGTTTAATTAGGCGGTTTGTATTTTAATAGTGATATGAATAAGCCTATCGGGGAAAAAAAATTAATTTATCTGGGCGGTGGTGGAACAACGCATTTATCCTCGTTTCGCTTCAACTGAACAGGAATCAAGGCATGAATGATTTCTATTTTTTTGGTCGAATTAAAATCATCGTCCAGTTTTGCACGTTTAAATAGATAGGCGTATGACTTACCAAAATGCTTTTTCGATTCCTTGTCTCTCATGATATAAAAGGCCTCAAATGCTTTTTGTAGCAAATAATATCGGATAGCGCTATTATCAGGCGCGTCGATTTGCACATGCGAATAAATGTTTGGAATCAACAATTCATCCAACATAAGCGCTGTTTTATAGAGTTTGTAACGTTGCCATACTTTCAATTCCTCTTTTTTAAAAGCTATAAAACATTCTAAGCTTGAGTTTTTCTCCTTACTAAGTTGTTTGATATATTTTTCAATATTGTAAATTTCAGTGTTCAATATTAAATCATTGAACCTCATAAAACGAGCAGTTGAATAGGTATCTAAATCAATTTTTTCCTTATCATAAAAGTCAATAATAGCTTGTAGAATATCATTGTTACTTATGTCGTGTCCGATCATTATTTGGCCAGCAGAATTAGCTTGAATGCGCATTCTACTTCTTACGGCCATAACACTACATCCATCGGGAATACACACTTGAATGGCCTCATAATCCAATGCTGCCTTATTTATCGAATCAAAGATAATGGGTAAAACTGCTATACTATCCAAAGGCGAAAAGCTGATTTCGCTATTTCCTGTGCTAGGTTTTATGCAACTTGAAATCAGCACCGAACTCAAAGCAAATCCGATGAGTAATATAGCACCAATCCATTTTAATCTCGCAAACCTCATAATGATTGTTTAAAATACAGTACTGCTTTACAACAGATTGCAATAAAACAAACAAATATAAACCTTAAATCCAGTCTATTCCCAAAAATTTAGAGGCTGGCAAAAAATAAAAAGAAACAAAATCCTACATCCTCTCCGGAACTTCTATCCCCAACATTCCCATCGCTTTCTTCACCACCTGCCCTAGTGCATACGAAATATTCACACGTAAAGCCTTCTGGGCTTCGTCGGTTTCGTTTACGATAGATGGCACACTTTGGTAGAATTGGTTGTAGCTTTTCACGAGTTCATAAGTGTAGTTGGCCAGTTCTGCGGGGCTGTAGTTCTGCGCTGCGGAGAGCAAAACTTTTGGGAATTCGCTGAGCTCTTTGATGAGATTCAGTTCGTTTTCTTCGAGGGCATTGAGGCTTTGTACTTCGGGTTTGCTGGTTTTACTCAACAACGATTGGATACGCGCATAAGCATATTGGATAAACGGACCTGTATTACCTTGTAAATCAATGGATTCTTCTGGATTGAACAACATGCGTTTTTTCGGATCCACTTTGAGCAAATAGTATTTCAATCCTCCCAAACCAATGGTCTGGAACAAATGTTGGCGTTCGGCTTCACTCATGTTCTCGATGTGTCCACGCTCTTGTGTAGATGCCGTTGCCGCATCAATTACTTCTTGCATCAAATCGTCGGCATCCACCACAGTACCTTCACGAGATTTCATTTTTCCAGTAGGCAAATCGACCATGCCGTAAGACAAATGGTAGCACGCCTCAGCCCAGGAATAGTCCAATTTTTTCAGAATCAAAAACAAAACTTTGAAATGGTAATCTTGCTCATTGCCAACGGTGTAGATGATGCCAGACAAATCAGGGAAATCGCGGTAACGCTCAATAGCTGTGCCGATGTCTTGGGTCATGTAAACCGCTGTACCATCGGAGCGCAGCACCAATTTTTCGTCCAAACCATCTTCGGTCAAATCAATCCAAACAGAGCCGTCGTCTTTGCGGAAGAAAACGCCTTTTTGCAGACCTTCTTGAACCACGTCTTTGCCCAAAACAAAAGTATCGGACTCGTAGTACAATTTATCAAAAGACACGCCCATTTTGTCGTAAGTCGCATTGAATCCTTCGTAAACCCAACCGTTCATGGTGTTCCAAAGCAAATAAATTTCAGGATCGCGACCTTCCCAACGCATGAGCATATTTTTGGCTTCTTGCATCAAATCGGTAGCGTTTTTGGCCTGTTCCACTATTTTATCGTAAATCGCTGCTTTGGCTTTTTCTTCGTCTTTTTCCTTCATGGCAACAAACATCGGCTTCACACGCTCCACGATGGTAGTATCAAATCCGTCAAAATTGCCCACATTCCACGATTCCAAAACTGCGTTGGTCTCCACTTTCAGCGCTTTGTCGAATTCTACGTAGTATTTTCCGACAAATTTATCGCCTTTGATGCCTGTGTTTTGCGGAGTTTCTCGTTGACCCGAAGTATCAAGAGGAGCGAATTTCTGCCAAGCCAACATACTCTTGCAAATATGAATACCGCGGTCGTTGATAATCTGAGTACGAATAACCTTATGTCCAGCAGCTTGTAAAATTTTCGCTACGCTATCGCCCAGAAAAATATTGCGCAAATGTCCCAAATGCAGGGGCTTATTGGTATTTGGCGAACTATATTCCACCATAAAAGTCTTCACTGTTGGTGTTTGAACCGTTCCAAAATCAGCAACACTAGACATGGTATGCAATTGATCCACCCAATATTTCGCATCTATTTCGATATTCAAAAAGCCTTGCACCACGTTGAATCCAGCGATTTCTTCAATAGCGTTTTGAAGCAAAACCCCCAATTCTTGGGCAGTATCTGCTGGTGACTTCTTCAACAATTTAGCAAAGGGAAAAGCCACCAAAGTAACATCACCTTTAAAATCCTTACGCGTTTTTTGCAATTGGATTTGTGATGCATTGATTTCTTCTCCGAACCAGATTTTGGCGTTTGTCAATAATACTTTTTCGATTTTCTCTTCTATCATATATTTTTTATTGGAAAATTTGAAATTTGAAATTCGAGATTACAGCCCAGCCTACCTCGATACACGCTCGTACCTCGCGCACTCGGCAGGCTTCTATCTCGAATTTCAAATCTCAAATCTCAAATTTTTCAATCTCAAATTTTTCAATCTTTCAAATACAACTTCTCAATATGCTCCACCAAAGGTTCCAACACACTCAAAGCTGTTTCGGCCATTTTATTTTGTTTGTTGTCCAGACAGGGATTGATTTCCACAAATTCCAAGCAACATAATTTTTCAGATTGCACCAAAACCTCCATGATATCTAGCGCTTCGATAGGGAAAAGCCCGTGTTTTACAGGGGTTCCCGTTCCAAATGAAACTTCTGCTGGATCCATACTGTCCACGTCGAAAGAAACGTAAATCAAATCACAGGCATCAAGTTGTTTGAGGATATCGCGGGCAATCACTTTCGGACCTTTGCGCCTCACTTCGTCCACTTTGTGGTTTTTCAATTTGAGTTTTGCCATCAAATTATCTTCGGGCGTTTCTGTATCACGCACACCAACAAAAACTAAGTGTTCGGGCTGTATTTTTCCTGTTCCGGAGTAATTCTTCAAGGAATTCCACAATTTCACCGTTTCAGGATGTGGTTCGTTTCTTCGGTTTTCTAAATTGTCTTCACCCAAAGCAATCGCCAAAGGCATACCGTGCATATTGCCAGACGGTGTGGTATAAGGCGAATGCAAATCGGCATGGGCATCAATCCAAACTACACCGAGCGTTTTGTTTGGATAATTCTTTTGCAGCGCCGCAATTGTAGCAGCCGCAGAACCATGATCACCCGAAATCAGTATAGGAAAAGCCTTGTTTTCAATGCTTTGTGTGATTTCTTTATCCACTTGTTGAAAGACCTCCACAAATGCTTCGATACGTTTGGCATACGTCTTTACTTGTTGTGATGATAAGGCCTCATCATTGTTGGGAATGGTGCGCACCGAATAAACATCAAAAAGTGTTGCATGAGAATTGAAAGCTGCGATTTTCATGGCCTTAGGACCCAAACTAGCGCCCCGAGTGCCTGCTGTTACCTCCGATTCATTGAAAATGAATTGTATTGTATTTGGCATAAAAGTGTTTTAATACGGCTGCAAAAGTAGGGAAAAAATCAGGGCAAATTTCGGGCGATATTTTATCGAGGTAGAATTGTGACACAGAGTCACACGGAGAAGGCATAGAGTTTCACGGAGATATTAATCATTAACACTTGACGCTGTGAAACTCTGTAGAATAAACGCACTAAACAGAAATAATTCAATGTAATTACTGTCTCGATTGTAGCCCCGGCATGTAAATTTTCCGAATCACGATAGTGATAAATGCCGCATAAAATATCGTTAACAAAGTAAAAAACATCACCAACAAAAGTGCGCTTACTCTGGGATTGAGGAAATTCTCAGTCGCCTCGCGCTCTTTTTGAATAATCTGCTCTTTAGATAGCGATTGGGTTTGTGTATTGCGCTCGCGGTAGAGCTTTAATCCTTCGTCGGTGCTGATGGCTTCTTCGAGTTGCTCTACACGCTGTTCTACCCTTACGTCTAAAATGGAGCTGTCTAAATTGGCGTTGTAGTAATAACTAAAAAGTACGACCAAAATGGTATAAATCATACCGGCCTTGATGCCTACTTTGATGTCTTCTCTTTTGGGTTCGTCAACAAAATTCTTCGATTTTTTTGTGAAGAAAATCGCCAATGAGACTGTGAGCAACAACATAAAATTGTTGGCCATAACCGAAAAATCGAATAAATCAATGGCTTTACCAGCAATGAAAATCACATATTTCAGTCCAATCCAAATGATGGCACAAATCAAAGCAAAACGAATGGCAGGTTGTTTCAGCATTAGCCGTTCATTGAGTTTAGGAAATCTTCATTGGACATGGTTTGTCCCATGCGCTCCTTCATGAATTCCATGGCTTCGATTGGGTTCATGTCGGCCAAGTATTTTCTCAACAACCACATTCTGCCCAAAGACTCTTTGTCCATCAACAAATCCTCACGACGCGTACCAGAAGCCAAAATATCGATAGCTGGATAAATTCTGCGATTGGCAATTTTTCTATCCAACTGCAATTCCATGTTACCCGTTCCTTTAAATTCTTCGAAGATTACTTCGTCCATTTTAGAACCAGTTTCTGTCAATGCTGTTGCGATAATCGACAAGGAACCGCCATTTTCAATCTTACGTGCCGCTCCAAAGAAACGCTTCGGTTTGTGTAAGGCGTTGGCATCTACACCACCTGAAAGAATTTTACCAGAAGCTGGCGAAACCGTGTTATAAGCACGCGCCAAACGTGTGATTGAGTCGAGCAAAATACAAACGTCGTGACCACATTCCACCATTCTCTTGGCTTTTTCCAAAACAATGTTGGCTACTTTTACGTGGCGGTCTGCTGGTTCATCAAAAGTTGAAGCAACTACTTCTGCATTCACCGAACGTGCCATATCTGTAACCTCTTCCGGACGTTCGTCAATCAACAAAACAATCAAATAAACTTCAGGATGATTGGCTGCGATGGCATTAGCTACATCCTTGAGCAACATGGTTTTACCTGTTTTAGGTTGTGCCACAATCATACCGCGCTGACCTTTACCAATCGGAGAAAACAAATCCATGATTCGTGTTGACATATTGTCTTGACGATGACCTGTTAATTTGAATTTTTCGTCTGGGAAAAGTGGTGTTAAATATTCGAAAGGCACACGGTCTCTCACCAAATGTGGCTCTTTTCCGTTGATTTTGTTCACTTTCACCAAAGGAAAATAACGTTCACCTTCTCTTGGTGGACGAATGGTTCCTTCAACTGTGTCTCCAGTTTTCAAACCAAACAATTTTACCTGACTTTGATTCACATAAACATCGTCTGGAGAAGGTAAATAATTGTAATCCGAAGAACGTAGGAAACCATAACCGTCTGGCATCAATTCCATCACACCTTCCGAACTTACAATTCCCGATAAATCAAACAATTCCTCATGTTCCTTGGGTACCTCAGATTTGAAATTGCTGTTGCCGTTGCCCTTGTTTTGATTCGGATTCTGGTTGGGATTCTGATTTGGGTTCTGATTTGGGTTCTGATTTGGGTTCTGATTTGGGTTCTGATTTGGGTTCTGATTTGGGTTCTGGTTGGGGTTTTGGTTGGGGTTTTGGTTGGGGTTATTTTGATTCGGATTGTTCTGATTCGGATGATTTTGTCTATTCTGATTCGGGTTTTGATTCGGATTATTTTGGCGATTAGGATTCTGATTCGGGTTTTGATTAGGGTTTTGATTAGGATTCTGATTCGGGTTTTGGTTATTGCCTTGGAAACGCTGCTGTCTGCGTTCGTTTTGCTCTTGACTGCCTTGATTTGGATTCGCGTTGCCTACCTGATTTCCTTTTTCAGCACTTCCCTCTTGGTTAGGATTGTTTTGCTGCGCTCTCGGCTCTCTGAATTGTTTTTGTCCTTGACCTTCGCGTTTGAAATCTTTATTAAAACGCTGCTTATTTTGGTCATTTCGCTGTTGTGGTCGGTCTTGTTTTGTTTCTTCGCCAGATGTAGATTCAGTATTTTCAGTAGAAGTTTCATCTGTATTTGTCGATTCAAACCAATCAGCCTGTTTATCAATGATGACTTGGTCGCTGCGGCGTTGTCTTTTTTGTGCAGCGTCATTTTGATCTTCCGCAGCGCGAGGCGCTTCTTCTATTTGTAGAGCAACGTTTTCGTCAGATTTTGGTTTTCTTCCGCGTTTTTTCGGTTCCTCTTGGGTATCTGTTGCTCGAGCAGCATCAGCGGATACGGTCGTTTCAACACGTGCTGATTTAGTTGGGGCTTCAGGTGCAGCTCCTCCAGCAATCAGGTTTGTAAGTTCATTTTTTTTGTAAGATTCAACCCTTTTGATTCCTAGGGATTTGGCAATAACGCGAAGTTCTGCTAAGCTTTTGCTTGCAATTTGTTCAATTTCTGACATATAAATAATGTAAGCGTATGATAAAGAGTGATGTTTTTGAAATTTTGGATGGCTTTTCCGCCCAGAAATGGGCTCAAACGACTTTGCAAATATAGTTTTTTTTTGTTTGGTGACGATTTCTCGTAAAAATTCACAGCTGCTCGACATTCAAGAAATGGCGCGAAGATTAATTTCCTCCCTTCATTTTCACCTTGTATTCCATTTGCGTTAATAAATCTGCTATTTTCTGCTTGAAGTTACCTTGAATGATGATAACTCCATCTTTGGCTGAACCACCTACGCCACATTTCGATTTGAGCGTTTTACCGAGGTCGTTCAAATCTTCTTGCGCACCTACAAATCCTTCAACCAAAGTGGCTTCTTTGCCACCGCGGTTTTTTCTATCAATAGACACATAGAGCAGTTGATTTTTCGGTTCAAGTGTTTCTTGCTCTTCTTCTTGCTCCATTTCATATGAGAAATTGGGATTTGTGGAATACACCACATCTACTCGGTTGTTCTTTTTTTTGCTCATGGTTGTTGACTTAAAATGAGTGCACTAGCTACGGCATCTGTCATTACAAAATTAGGATTTTTGCGCATCGCCTCTTTGTTTCCTTCATAGGATTTCACATCAAAAATAATCAATTCGGCACCCCAATTTCGAATTTGAGTAACTTCTTGTGCGGAAATATTCTTATTTCTCACCACAAAACCTGCATATATATATAAGGTATGAACTTGACTGATTTGTGCAAAATCCTGTGCTTCAAAATATACATCAACACCTTTGGAATTGAAAAAAGGAAGCAAACTCAATTTATTGGTAATCACGCAAATGTGTGTTTCAGGATGTGCTTCAATAAACTGCTCAATTCCTAAAAACAAAAGATTGGTATCGATGTGTGCGAAATTGTTACACGGTTGATAATGCCGCAGATCCAAATAAACGGTTTCAAATCCACCAACATCAATTTTATCGAATCGAGCAATTTTGATATTCGGAAAACCGTGATAGGCAACTGTTTCCAGAAAATCAGCATTGAATTGACTTATGCAGCCATCAACTGATGTATGAAAATCCATAAAATCGTTGTGAAACAAAATCCAATGGCCATCAGCGGAAAGTTGTATATCCAATTCGATGTGTTTCACGCCGAGACTTCGAGCATAATGAATAGATTCTTGCGTATTTCCAGGATATGGCACGCGATCAACGTCTAGTCCAGCGGCAGCGTGACCAATCACACCAACATGATAGCGCTCATCAGCATCTTTACATCCAGATAAGAAACTGATAATCAAAAGAATTATGTAATAACTTCGATTCATTTTTTATAAAAAACGTAATGCACACCAACAGAGATTTGAAAATCGTGTGTGAGTTTGTTGTAACCAGATAGTGCCTCGTTGTTCAAAAAGCCCAACATCAGCGCTTGTGAAAACTGAATTTTGTTGCCCACCCGCAATTCATAACCCAAATATAAACCATTGGAAAATAAAGAACTATTTGAAGGATATTGCCTGTATTGTCTGAGAAATCGGGTTTTAAAATCCATTTTAATTTTATCATTCTCCACAAATTGATAAGCCAATCCAAGTAAGAACGCTGGAGCAAAATGCTTGTACTGCACTGCCCTGCCCAATTCATATCCCAGACCCAATTCTACGCGGTATTTATTCAATGAAACCCCATAATCCAAATAATTCACCAATGATTGACGTGTGCCGAAAACTCCAAAACCAAGTCGTTGATTCCATGCGTTTTGCGCAGTTAAGTTGCTGAAAAAAAAGACGATGAAAAGTATTCCAAAAATGCTTGGTCTCACAATTTTCCTAAAATTCGTTGAACATTATAAAAAGCCTTCTGATTGCGCTCAGCTTTGAGCATTTCACGCACCATTTTTTTCTCGTAGTTCGTTAATCTAAACGACAATGCGATTTGGTCTTCGAACTTGGCGCGTAAATCGAATGAAACAACATGTACCGGCACATTATAGTTGCGGGTGGCAAGCGAAAGTTGATCATCTTGTTCGTAATCTTGTACATAGATGAAGTTTTTGAGCATATTGCCCAAGGGTAGAAAGAGCTTTTCGCTGATGCCATAATTTTTTTCACCAACAATCGAATTGTGGCGCATCACATCTCGAATTCGCACGATTAATACACCAGATGTATTGCGGTCTATCCAGTCTTCGAAGGCGTTGAGGAATTTTAAAGTTGTCTTGGTTCCCATGTTGTCACGAATGCCGGCATCCATCACATGGTAGAACAGATTTCCGGGCAATTTCACCATAGGCAAAATATAGGGAAAAGTGGCACTCATGCGCATCACCGAACTGAATCGGGTATTTTGATAACCAAAGTCGCGCATCAATATTTTATACTCCATGTCTTCTACAGAACCATAATAATCGGCCACTTTGTTTTTATATGCCGATTGATAAAATCCTGTTTCCACACTGGAAATGAGCAATCTACGGCCATCGTTAATTAAAGTTGGAGAAAACACCATCACAGGTATTTTGGCTTCGCGTTCGTCTTGTTCATAATCGCCCAAGGTTTTTTCCAAGACAAAATCTGTGTTCCGGTGGAGTTGCAATTCAAAGGCGTGCCCCCTGTCTTTGAGATACTGCTGGCCATTATAATCAAATTTCTTGTACTTAAAAAAGATGTCGCGCGTGGTAATGGCAGTGGCCACGGCATTCAACAATTCTTTGGAAATATTATCGATGTGATCTTGTTTGTATAAATCGAACTGCGCGCTATTAGCCTGACGTAAAAGCAATTCCCTATAATAAGACGCTCCAATCATACCGCCTGATGCACCTGTAATCATGTGTACGCTATTCGAAAAATCGCCTTGCGTGAGGCTATCCAACTGCCGCAGAACCAAAAAGCTCCAAAGTGCACTGCGCGAACCACCACCACTCACATTCACCAAAACCAATTTGGGTTTTCTCGCAGATTGATTGTCTTTCCAATTCCTTAGAATATCTGTGTAAGCTCGCTTTTCATTTTCAATGCGATTTTTATCCAGATGCTCAAAAACAATCGAATCAAAATTTTGCTCTTGAGTCACGGTATAATCCAGACCAAATGCAGGATAACTATATTGCTCAAAATTCGGATTCTTCGACAAATAATTGAGCAGCAAAAAGACTGAGGCCAAAATGAGGTAAGTCCATGAACGGAACCAAGAATAGACCGCGCTGATGAACATCAAAATAATTGAAAAAATCAATAAGATACTGGCTCCAGCTGGAATTACCAAATACACCAAATCACCAAAAATGCCAAAAACAACAAAAGATGCAATGATAAAAATCTCGAAAATTGAAGTATTGACGTGGTTTTGATAAAACACCTTTTCGATTAGCTTTTTATCGTAGTGTTTCCAATAGCGGGCAATGCGAATCCGAAATCCCTCTGTGATGTAATAATGTTTCTGAAAGCGCAATTTCCTGAAGGATTGGAACCACGACTCATCGCGATGCAGCACCGAACTAACAGGGTTGGCCATGAATTCTGATTCAAAATCGCTTTGA
>JBIIJN010000008.1:0-55312 GCA_044233745.1 Crocinitomicaceae bacterium | reverse complement strand
CCAGAAAATTGTAAGCCTGCATTTCGAATTAAGGCTGTTACGACTGTGTTTTTATCCGCAAAATTCAAAGTTCCAGAAAAATCCAAGGTCATTCCAAATGCCTGATAGGTTTCTAAGGTAGAAAATGTAAAGTTTAAATTGGCGCCAACAGAAACCACCTCGTTGATATGCTGCCCGTAACCCGCGCTTGCAATTACGTCCCCGGCATGAAAGTCTCCTGCGATTTCACCACTAGGCAAGGTCAAATTCATCTTTCCATAGGATGCATATCGGAAACTGGTGCTGATAAACTTGTTGTCCGAAAGTTGATGGGCATAGCCAAATTGACCGTAATTGATGCCGCTGGCCAATATGCTGTGACTAAAAACAGCACGTTTGTGACTCATCTTGTTCAACAAAGATGGTGCGTGCAATCCTATACTTAGATCGTCATCCATTGCGTTTATGGCATTGCCACCAAGCGCTACATGTCGAGCAGAATAGGGTAGGTTCAAAGATACAAATGTCCCTTCACCGCCAATTTGAGCGAAAATAGATAATGAGAATGTCAACAGAAAAATTTGAAAAAGAATCTTCATCATGCCGAGCAATTTGGAAAACAAACGCACGAAAGTAAGAAATATTGAATGAGAAACAAAAAACCTCCAAATCGAAAGCCTTATTTTTGCTTTGGATTTCAAGCATTGAACAAAAAAGAATCTTCAATAATTCTAAGAATCTTTTGAATTTAAAAAACTAATGTTAAATTTGGCACTCAAACCATGACTATGAATTTCCTGAAAACAAGTAAAATCTCTTTACTGATAATGCCTGCGCTGCTTTCAGCGGTACTATTTTCATGCAAAAAAGACAAACCTGAAATCCCCGATGTTCCGCCACTACCAGATACAGGTGTTTCTGTGGATTTGTCTCAAGTACCTTATCCAAATCTTTCTGATTATCGTTTTTTTGATGGCGATATGAAAAATCAGATGCCTGTGGATGGCGTATTGCCCTATGAACCAATCACGCCTCTTTTTACGGATTATGCCAAGAAAAAGCGATTTGTTTGGATGCCAGCTGGTGTAAAAGCCAATTATGTTGATGACGACAAAATATTGGATTTACCTGTGGGTTCGGTTATCATTAAAACATTTTATTACGATAATGTTTTGCCAGATGATGTTACAAAAATCATGGAAACACGTCTGATGATCAGAAAATCAACCGGGTGGATTTTTGCGGAATATGTTTGGAACGAAGAACAAACGGAAGCTGTACTCGACATGGATGGAAGCTACCAAAACATCTCTTGGATGCAAAATGGAACACAAATGTCCGCCAACTATCGTCTTCCATCTGATACTGAATGTTTGATTTGTCACAAATTTCAAACCAATCCAATTCCAATAGGAATGAAACCACAGCATTTGAATAAATCATTGCAATATGCCGATGGAGAAATGAACCAACTCCAAAAATGGGTGAGTGTTGGATACCTAAACGGACCCATTCCGACAGACATTTTAACTGTTGTCGATTACCAGGACGAAAGCAAACCTCTGCGCGACAGACTTCGTTCGTATTTGGATATGAACTGTGCTCACTGTCATGCTGAAAATAGTCACTGCGATTATCGTCCGATGCGCTTGGCCTTCTCAGAAACTGCTCTTTCCATCAACATGGGCGTTTGTGTTGAGCCAGATGAATTTATCAACGCATCCTTAATTAATATTATTACACCAGGTAACGTCAATAAATCCATGATGCATTTCCGTTTGGCTTCTACAGAAGAGTCAAGTAGAATGCCTTTGCTCGGCCGTTCGTTGGTGCATCAAGAGGGACTTGACTTATTGACACAATACATCCAATCGATATCCGATTGCGATTAATTTTTAAAATCCAAAACGTTAAACCAAAACTAAAATCATGAAAAAACAACTATTATTTTTAGGAGCAGCTCTTTCGCTAGCAAGCTCTACTTGGGCGCAAAACACCTGCGCCTCAGCACAAGTAATTACTGCGGGCACTTACAGCACGGGTACTATCAATGGAACTGATGTGCCGAATCCCGTTTGTGCAAGCGGCGGCGGTGGTGCTACTGCGGGTGAGTGGTATAAATATACGCCAACTCAAAACTATCAAGTTACAGTTACAACTGATTTATCCAGCAATCCAAATGTGGACAATAGAGTTCATGTTTACACGGGTACTTGCGGCGCTTTGGTTTGTTTGGCTGGTGACGATGACAGCGGCTCTGGTGAGTTGTGCGTTGTGACTTTTAGTGTTACTGCAAACACTGATTATTTCATCGCATTCGACAATAAGTGGACAAATACTGGATTTAATTTTCAATTGATTGAAAATACCCCTCCACCGCCTGCTCAAATTAGTTTTACGTCACAGGTTTATCCGAATATTGCTGGACAATACAAGATTGCCATTGCCGACATGAATGGTGATTATTTGGATGATATTGTTTCCATATCTTCAACATCTGTTAATATTTTGTATCAGCAAACCGATGGTTCATTTGTTCAAGAAACAATTACAACTGCTGCGGCTCAGTTTCTTCCAACTTGGAGTATGGCTATTGCCGATTACAACAAAGATGGATTCAATGATTTGATGTATGGTAGTGGAAATGGTGTTAGTTTTTTCAGATCGAATAGCACTGGAACAGCTTTTACACAATGGTCTACTTCAAACTACATTTTTGTTCAGCGCTCTACTTTTGTGGATATTAATAACGATGGAAACTTAGATGCTTTTGCTTGTCACGACGTTGCTCCAAACGTATATTTCTTGAACGACGGTAATGGGAATTTATCTTGGAACCAAGGTGGTTTTGGAGATCATACAACGGGTGGACATTATGCAACAATTTGGTTTGATTACGACAATGACGGTGATGTAGATATGTTTATTTCAAAATGTAGTGGTGGTGGTCAGGGTCTAGCAGCGAGATTCAACGAATTTCATAGAAACAACGGAGATGGAACTTTCTCAAATGTCTCCACAGCTGCAAACATGAACCACGGTAACCAGACTTGGTCTTCAGCAGTAAATGATTTCGACAATGACGGATTTATGGATGTTATTGTGGGTGTAAGTAATTTCCAAAATAACGGTACGCATTTGTTTATGCGTAACAATGGTGATGGCACTTTCACAGATATTGCTGCTGGAAGCGGTTGGGATACTTATGGAGGCACATCTATCGAGTTTGTTTCTTTCGATTTCAATAATGATGGCTGGGCAGATGTTTTCACAAACCAAGGGAACCAAGGAAGAATCTTCTTGAATAATGGAGATAACACCTTTACTAATGTGGCTGTTACGCCAAACTTTGGTGCTGTAGGTGATTTGAATAATGATGGCTTTTTGGATATCCAAAATGGAACCACTGTGTTTTATAATGTGCCAAACGACAACAACTGGATTAAAATGAACTTGAAAGGTATCGAAAGCAATAGTAATGGTATCGCTGCTCGTGTTGAAATTCATGGTGCATGGGGTAAGCAAATTCGCGACGTTCAGTCGGGTGTAGGCTTTAGACATATGAGCACACTTAATCCTCATTTTGGTATTGGTCAAGCAACGGCTATCGATTCAGTTATCATTCGTTGGCCTTCTGGAAATGTTGATATGATTTGTAATCCTGCAATCAATACAACTTTATATATTGAAGAAGGAAGTGGCTTGGCTCCAATTGCAGATTTTTCGGCTTCGGCCGCTGAGGTAACATCAGGCGAAGTGGTATCTTTCACAGATGAATCAACGCTTTGCCCAAATGCTTGGTCATGGGATGTTCAGCCAGCAACTGGTTGGGTTTATTCAAACGGAACAACTGCGAATTCAGAAAATCCTGAAATTCAGTTCAATAATTATGGTTTGTACACAATTACCTTGATTGCTTCTAATCAAAATGGAGAGAGCGAGCAAAATCCAACGGCACAAGTGTTGGTGAACTCAGGTGTTGGTCTAGATGCATATTTATCTTCAGCGATTCATGTTTATCCTAATCCAACTTCAGGTCAATTGAATATTGAATTTGCTGGTAGTTTAGATAACGCTCGTTTGGCTGTTGTGTCAACTATTGGCGCAGAGGTAATGAATTATGCCGTTGTACCGAATTCCATTGACGTTAATGCACTGAGCAATGGCACTTACTTCTTGGTGATTTTGTTGCCCAATGGAGAAAAGCATACCACGCTTTTTGTGAAGAAATAAATTTTTGCAACTCCCGGTTTAGTGTTTAAATCGGGAGTTTTTTTTGACAATTAATCTCTTAAAATTTTAGTTATGAAAAAACAACTATTTTGGATTGTAACGTCGGTTCTTTTTAGTCAAATTTCTTTGGCTCAAAGTACTTGTGCAACCGCTGAAATTGTCACTGCAGGCACGTATAGTTTTACTTCTGTTGATGGCACTGAAGTTCCGATGCCTGTTTGTTCTAGTGGTGGAGAGGGTGCAACAATGGGGAAATGGTATAAGTTTAATTCTCCAGAAAGTGTACAAGTAACTGTTACTACTGATTTTCCAGATATCAACGGAAATATAGATAACCGTGTTCATATATACAATGGTACTTGTGGTGCCTTAAATTGTGTAGCTGGCGATGATGATGGTGGCACTGGTTTTTTGTGTGTTGTGGGCTTCAATGCTATTGCAAACACAGATTATTATATTGCTTTTGACAATCGATGGAATGTGGGTAGTACAACAAACGGTTTTACTTTTGAGGTAATCACAGCGGCGATTCCCCCTGCTCCCCCAGTGAGCTTTTTGACGCAAAACTATCCCAATATTATTGGTACTTATAAAATTTCGGTTGCTGACATGAATGGCGATTATCTCGATGATATTGTCTCTGTTTCTGGCACCTCGGTGAATATTTTGTATCAACAAACGGATGGCTCATTTATTCAAAATATTATGGCTACAGTTCAAGCGCAATTTGAACCTTCATGGAGCATGGCCATTGGCGATTATAACAAAGACGGTTTTAATGATTTGTTGTATGGTGGTGGAAATGGCGTTACATTTTTCTATTCCAACAGCACAGGAACGGAATATACGCAGTGGTTTGTTACCAATTATGTGTTTTCACAACGTAGCAATTTTGTAGATTTAAATAATGATGGACATTTGGATGCATTTGTTTGTCATGACGTTGCGCCAAACGTTTTTTATATGAACGATGGTAATGGCAATTTAACATACAATCAAGGTGGTATAGGAGATCATCCCAATGGTGGTAATTACGGTTCTGTTTTTATTGATTATGACAATGATGGCGACCAAGACTTATTCATTGCTAAATGTCGTGGTGGTCAAAACACCGCTAAATTGAACGAACTTCACAGAAACAATGGAGATGGAACATTTACAAATGTTTCTGTGCTTGCCAACATGAATCATCCTAATCAGTCTTGGTCTTCAGCTTGGAATGATTTTGACAATGATGGTGATATGGATGCTATAATTGGAGCTAGTAGTTTCTCAGACGGTGGGCATCTCTTTATGCGCAACAATGGTGACGGTACTTTTACTGATATTGCTGTAGGAACTGGTTGGGATACTTATGCCGGCACTGCTATAGAGTATGTTTCATACGATTTTAACAATGATGGTTGGGCAGACGTTTTTACAAACGGACGCATGTTTATCAACAACGGAGATAATACTTTTACCGCCCAGGTAATTCAACCTTCGGTAGGAGCTATTGGTGATTTGAACAACGATGGATTTTTGGACATCCAAAATGGAAACACTGTTTATTTCACGCAGCCCAATGGTAACAATTGGATTAAATTGAACTTGGAAGGCATTGAAAGCAACCGCAATGGTATTGGTGCACGTGTAGAAATTCATGGCGCTTGGGGTAAACAAATTCGTGATGTTCAGTCTGGCGTAGGTTTCCGACATATGGGCACTTTAAATCCTCATTTTGGCATTGGTCAGGCAACTGAAATTGACTCTGTTATTGTTCGTTGGCCTTCTGGTAAAATCGATGTGATTTGTGATGCTGCAATCAACACAACACTTTATGTTGAAGAAGGCAGCGGTGTGTTACCTGTTGCAGATTTTGTGGTTTCAGATAACGATTTGTTGCCTGGTCAAAGTGCTGAATTCACAGATGAATCAACCACCTTATGTCCAATTTCATGGTCTTGGAGCGTTCAACCTCCAATGGGTTGGGTGTATGTGAATGGAACAAGTGCTTCAAGTCAAAACCCTGAAATTCAATTCAATAATATTGGTGTTTATACGGTTAGTTTGGTTGTTGCGAATGGTAATGGTCAAAGTTTAGAAAATCCTACCGAGCAAATTAATGTGACAACTGGTGTTGGAATTGATGAAAATCTAGATCAACTTTTGACGATTTACCCAAATCCTACAACTGATGAATTGAATATTTCATTTGCTGGAAATATAGAAGGGGCACAATTGTCAGTCGTTTCTACAATAGGAGCTGAGGTTTTGAGTTTTGATGCTATACCAAATAGCATCAATGTAGCTCTCCTGAGCAATGGTACTTATTTCTTAGTTTTGGTTTTACCCAATGGTTCAAAAACCACAAAGCTCTTTGTGAAGCAATAAAAATAAATTGAAAATGTTCGATACTCCCGATTTCAGCAATGAGTTCGGGAGTTTTTTTTAACTTTTTCTTTAAGTTGTGGATATCTTGTGAGGAACATTAAACTCGTCTTAGCTGATTTTTCCTTTACTTTGCCGAGATTTCAATGCTATGAAGAATTTATTATTATTTATTGCGCTGATTTTTTGTACAATCACTCGCGCTCAAAACGAAATAACCTTAATTGTCAAGGAACAAGAGAACAAGCAACCCATTTTGAATGCCAGAATCGAGCTTCAAGACGGGCGCAAGTTTTTGACCAACTTCGAAGGTAAAGCGCGCATTACAAATGTTGAGCTTCCCTTACGTTTTGTTGTATTTGCCATAGGTTTTCAAACAGATACTCTCCAAATTGAATCATTTGGCGCACATGAGATTTTTATGCGCACGAAAGAAAAAACTACTCAAGCTGTAATTGTTTCCGCCTCACGACGAGAACAAAACGTAGAGGAAGTGCCCGTTTCTATGGAAATATTAACACCAGCAATTTTATCAAACAAGGGCCTAACAAGTTTGGATCAAATGGTAGATCAAAGTCCGGGCGTTTATGCGATGGACGGTCAAGTTAGCATTCGCGGCGGTGGTGGTTATTCTTACGGCGCAGGGAGTCGAGTTTTACTTGTTTGGAATGGTATTCCAATGATGTCACCCGATATTGGTGATGCCAAATGGGGCTCAATTCCAGTTGAACAAACAGATCAAATCGAAATCATGAAAGGAGCGTCTTCCGTGCTCTATGGTAGTGGGGCTTTGAATGGCACAATTGCATTGAGTGAGCGTGAACCCAGCAAAGAAGGTGATTTGAAAGCAAGAGTGCAATACGGGCTTTACGATAGTCCAAAACGTCCTGAATTACAATGGTGGACACGCAGCCCAAGGATGACTATGGCAGATGTTTATTATGGAAAGTCATTCAAGAGATTAGGCACATCAATAGGTGTGCATGGTATGTGGAATCAAGGCTACAAGCAGGGTGAAAAGGAAAACCGCGTGCGTGTTAACGGTTCGGTTTATTATCGTTTTGGGGAACATATGCGCACCAAGGCTGGAATTAGTTACAATTTTCAATATGAAGAAACCGGGTTGTTTGTGCTCTGGAAGAATGGAAATGAGGCGCTTGTACCTATGGATAACACCCTCAGCGAACAACGTTCTATCCGTTTGAATGTTGATCCTTATTTGATGTTTTTTGATAAAAAACAAAACAAACACAATCTGCGAACAAGATATTATTTGGTTTCCACAGGTAGTTTGGGGAATTTGTATTCTGCCTCAAAAGCAGAAAGCTATTATGCTGATTATCAATTCTCTAAAAAGTTTGAAAAAGATGGCGCACTTACGGCTGGTGTCACAAGTGTCACAAATACAATCGTGGCTTCCATATTTGGTAACCACCGTTCGCAAAATTTCGCAGCCTATTCTCAAGCAGATTTTAAAATTAAAAAAATAGATTTCACGGCTGGCATGCGCCTCGAATATATGAGACAAGACACCTTTGAAGTCGATTCTAAATTCACGATTGGCGGTTTTGATTTGCCTATTTACCCAATTGTGCGAGCGGCCATGCATTATCAGCCCTTCAAATTGTCGCATGTCCGTGCGTCTTACGGACAAGGTATTCGTTTTCCATCGGTTGCTGAGCGTTTTGTTTCTACCTCTGTTGGTGGTCTCATCATTTTCAACAATCCCAATCTTCGTCCAGAAACAGGATGGTCGGGCGAAATAGGCTGGAAACAAATTGTGCCATTAGAAAACTGGAAAGCAGCCATTGATGTGGCCGGATTTATCAACCAGTACAGCAACATGACCGAGTTTACATTTGGTGTTTACAACCCAGATTCTATTGCGCTATCTATAGACCCCAACGACATTGGATATATTGCCAATTGGGTCGGTTTTCAAGCGCAAAATGCAGAAAAAGCGCGCATCACCGGTCTTGAGCTCTCCATCAATAGCCAAGGTAAAATTAAAGAAGTGGAGTTGTTGACTTTGTTGGGATACACCTATATGAATCCGATTTCGCTCAACCAAGATTCTGCTTACCGAGCTTCTTTTTCAGATCCCGATTCGGATATCTTGAAATACAGATTCAATCATCTTTTTAAGGCTGATGTGCAACTAAAATGGCGCAAATACGGATTCGGTGTGTCAAGTCGATACAACAGTTATATGTCTAATATCGATTTGGTTTTCGAATCTAGTTTGTTTGGACAAGAACTGCTGCCTGGCTTGAAAGATTATCGTGAAATTTACAACAAAGGCATATTTGTATTTGACATGCGTTTGCTCTATGATGTTACCAAAGATTTTTCAGTGAATTTTATCTTGAACAACTTGTTTAATGCAGAATATGTGAGTCGCCCGGGAGATGTGCAGCCACCGCGCTCCTTTTTAGTGCAATTGCGTTACGGGATTCACTAATTTTGCTCCATGTTTGTACAACACAACACAGTTTCAAGTTGTTTGGCTTATGTCAAAGACCGTTTGGAAAACCAATTTTCGATTACTGAAATCCGGCAAATACAGCGGCAAATTTTTGAGAAAATATTCGCTTGGTCTCCTACAGATTTAATGCTTAATCAAAATTATAGGCTCTCAGAATCAGAACTGCTCTTGGTGCGAGACTTTGTGAAACGCCTTCAGAATCATGAGCCTTTGCAGTACATCATGGGCTACACGCAGTTTTGTGATTTAAAAATATTGTGCGATGCAAGAGCCCTTATCCCCAGACCCGAGACAGAAGAATTGGTTTATAAAATTTTAGAACAGAACCGTTCAGTTTATTCAGATTTCAGTGTCCTTGATTTGTGCACAGGCTCAGGATGTATTGCATTGGCGCTAAAATCAGCTTGTAAAGAAGCACACGTATTTGGTGTAGATTTATCCCAAGAAGCTTTAGATTTGGCTGAAAGCAATGCAAAAGCGCTCCATTTGGATGTGAATTGGCGCAAAGAAGATGTTTTGCGTATCTCAAATGAATCGCCTTTGAACGAACAGCAATGGGATATTATTGTATCCAACCCACCTTATATTCCCGAACGCGAAAAAACGAAAATGGAATCCAATGTGCTTGATTTTGAGCCTCATCTGGCACTTTTTGTACAGAATCATGAGCCCATAATTTTTTATGAAAGCATCATTGCCTTTGCGGTTAAGGCGCTTAAATCAGATGGATTACTTGCTTTCGAATTGCATGAAAACTTGGTACAGGACGTGAAACTAGCTTGTTCACAAAATGGCTTTTCATATGTTGAAATCTTCGAGGATTTGCAGGGAAAACCACGGATGTTGATCGCCCGTTTTTAGTTACTTTTGTCCATGTTACTGGGCTTCATTTGATACGGTAATCGAAGTCTAAAAAAGCACATTATAGCAATGAATTCATCTGTTCAACAACGCATAGCTCATTTGGAAAGCGAGTTGCACCGCCACAATCATCTGTATTATGTTGCGTCAAAACCGGAAATATCTGATTTTGAATTCGATATTTTGCTCAAAGAATTGGAAACGCTTGAATCGCAGTATCCCCAATTTGCCTCATCCAATAGTCCGACCAAACGCGTGGGTGGCGACATCACCAAAAAATTTCCAACGGTGGTGCATCAATTTCCCATGCTTTCACTTTCCAATAGCTATTCGGAAGAAGAAATCAAAGATTGGGAACAAAGGGTGAAAAAATTGGTCGGAGATGAAGTGGAATATGTTTGTGAGTTAAAATATGACGGTGTGGCCATTGGTATCCGTTATGAAAATGGTGAACTGGTTCAAGCTGTTACAAGAGGTGATGGTACGCAAGGTGAGGATGTTACCGCAAATGTGAAAACGATTAAAACGATTCCTTTGGTGGTGCATGGCGAATTTCCCGATTCTTTTGAAATTCGAGGTGAGATATTTATGCCCCAAACGGCTTTCGAAAAACTGAATGCGCAACGGGAAAGAGACGGCGAGGCACTTTTTGCCAATCCAAGAAATACGGCTTCAGGAACTTTAAAAATGCAAGATTCTTCCGTTGTGGCGCAACGCGATTTGGATTGCTATCTCTATGGTTTGTATTCCAACGCGTTTTTAGCCGATGGACTTTTTCAAGCTGTTGAAAAAGCAGGGCAGTGGGGCTTCAAAGTTCCAAAACCGTCGAATCGATTTATCGAGCTGCATAAATCCGTGGATGGGGTGATGGATTTTATCCATTATTGGGATAAGCAACGGGCGAATTTACCTTTTGATATAGATGGCGTGGTGATAAAAGTAAACAACTATCGTTTACAGCAAAATTTAGGTTTTACAGCAAAATCACCGCGGTGGGCAATTGCCTATAAATTCAAAGCTGAGCGTGTCCAAACCACCTTGCTTTCGGTTGATTTTCAAGTGGGAAGAACGGGTGCTATTACGCCTGTAGCTAATTTGGAACCTGTGCAATTGGGTGGCACCACGGTGAAAAGGGCTTCACTGCATAACGCCGATCAAATTGAAAAACACGATTTGTATTTGCTAGACAAAGTTTTCATTGAAAAAGGAGGAGAAATCATTCCGAAAATTGTAGATGTGAATGTTGCTGAAAGAAGTGTGGATGCCCAACCAGTCGTGTTTATTGAAAATTGTCCGGAATGCGACACGCCACTGCAACGACAAGAGGGAGAAGCGCAACATTTTTGCCCCAATGAAACAGGATGCCCGCCTCAAATAAAAGGGAAAATGGAGCATTTTATTTCGCGCAAAGCCATGAATATTGATGGATTGGGCGCTGAAACAATTGAACTGCTTTTTGAGAAACAATTGATCAACAACGCTGCCGATTTATACGATTTGCAATATGAGGATTTGATTCGCTTGGATAGAATGGCCGATAAATCCGTTCGCAATCTATTGACTGGCTTAGAAGAAAGTAAAAATGTGCCTTTTGAGCGTGTTTTATTCGCGTTGGGCATTCGCTTTGTTGGTGAAACTGTGGCAAAGAAATTAGCCCAAGCTTTGGGAAATATTGACGCTATAGCAGAGGCTTCTTTTGAGGAATTGATTGGTATTGAAGAGATTGGAGACAAGATTGCGCAGAGTATTCGACAATTTTTTTCTGAAGAATCAAGTCTGGAACTTATTCAACGCTTAAAAAATGCTGGATTGCAGTTTGAAATGGTTCAAAAAGAACTGGTTGGCGATGCTCTGAAAGATGCATCCATTGTTGTTTCAGGAGTTTTTGAACGTATTTCTCGCGATGAATTGAAAGCATTGATTGAATCTTATGGCGGCAAAAATGTGGGTTCTATTTCAGCCAAAACAACTTATGTGGTTGCTGGTGAAAATATGGGACCCGCCAAATTGGAAAAAGCCCAAAAATTAGGTGTCACGATTTTAAATGAATCCGAATTTTTTAATTTGATTGGCTTATGATGTATATCGCAGATTACACCCAATGGAAGTCCTTGCTCTTCGTGTTGCCCATTTATAATAATTTGGAAAACAAGCAGTTTGAACAATTGCGTGAGTCAATATTGGCGGCTAATCCAAAAATTGTGATGAATGCAATTCGCTGGAATGACGACAAAAAAGCCTCAAAATCTAAAGATCACGTGCGCGTTGCCAATGAATGGAATCACGCCGATTTTAATTGGTTGGGCAAACACCGCAATTTTGGAATCGAAGACTATTTCAAGCGCCCTTATGATGCTATGATTCTGCTCTGCGACGATATGCCGAACGCGGCAATGAAAATTGTCAATCAATCTCAATCAACACTAAAAATTGGCTTCGATGATCAGTTGACTGGCTTTGACGTAGTTTTGAAATCAGAGCAAAAAGACCTCATGACGCGCATTGAAATAGTAAGAAAGTACTTTATGATGCGATGAAAAATGATAATTCAACATTGATAAAAAATAAAAAAATGAACAACCCATTCAAAAAAACAGGAACAGCTCTCGTCACGCCATTTCACGCAGATGGCAGTATAGACTTCGCAGGATTAAAAAAATTGGTACGCCTCAATATAGATGGTGGCGTGAACTTTTTGGTAGTACAAGGCACTACTGGTGAGTCTCCAACGCTTTCTCAAGAAGAAAAAATGCAGGTGTTGAACGCTGTTGCAGAAGAAAATAATGGGCGTCTGCCAATAGTTTATGGACTTGGAGGCAACAATACATTGGAAGTAGCCAAAAAACTGAAAGAAGTGGACAGTGCTCTTGTTTCTGGAATTTTAAGTGTGTCACCCTACTACAACAAGCCGATTCAGCGCGGAATTGTGGCGCATTACAAAATGCTTGCAGATTGCACGGATTTACCGATTATTCTCTACAATGTGCCGGGCAGAACGGGTTCCAATGTGTTGGCTGAAACAACCTTAGAATTGGCTGAAATACCAAACGTTGTAGCCATGAAAGAAGCTTCGGGCAACTTGGAGCAAATCATGGAAATTATCCAACACAAACCAGATGGCTTTGATTTGCTTTCTGGCGATGATGCGCTTACCGTTCCTATGATTTCCGTTGGTGCAGCTGGAGTTATTTCTGTGGTTTCCAATGCTTTGCCTGAGAAATTTTGCACCATGGTCGAACATGCTTTGAAAGGAGATTTTCATTCGGCTGCAGAATTGCATTATGCCTTGTTCCAAATCACCAAGTTGTTTTTCGCAGAAGGAAATCCTGGAGGCGTAAAAGAGGCACTGGCATATCGTGGAATTTGTGAAAATCATATGCGTTTGCCTTTGGTGAATGTTTCGGAGGGATTGAAGGAAAGTATTGTTGCCGCTATGAATAAACTTGTTTAATATGACCCACCCATTCACACAATCCGACATCAACAAATTCATATCCCTTGTAGAAGTGGCGGAGCGCATAACTGTTGTTTCTCACAAATCGCCCGACGGTGATTCCGTGGGAAGTTCAATGGCCATGTATCATTGGTTGAAAAGTTGGAGTTCTGAAAAAGAGATTAGCGTTTGTCACCCGGATGTGGCGCCAGAATTTATTCAATGGGCTGATGCGCAAAAAGTTATTCGCAACTTTCAAGATCACAGGGCAGAAGTTGAAAGTACGTTGAATAGTGCCGATTTATTAATTTGTTTGGATTTCAATGATTTTTCAAGGGTAGGGCATGAGATGGAACCTGTTTTGGCAAATGCGCCTGCCAAAAAAATAATGATTGACCACCATATGCATCCCAATCTAGGGCAGTTTGATTTGAGTTTTTCCTTTCCCGACCATTGTTCTACTTGCGAATTGTTGATGGAATTGATTTTAGCCACAGGTCATAGCGATAAAATTACACCTGCTTTGGGCGCTTGTTTGTATTTGGGAATTGTAACCGATACGGGTTCTTTCCGTTTCAATTCTGTGCGCAGCGAAACGCATAAACTGGTGGCTTTGTTGTTGGAAGCCGGTGTGAAGCATACTACCGTGCATGAGACCACTTTTGATGATAACACTTTGGAGCGTATTCAGTTGCGTTCTTACATTTTGAGTGAATGTATGGAGGTTTGGCCAGATTTGGGCGCTGCGGTATTGTATTTATCAGAAGAAGACATGAAAAGGTTGCCCATGCAAAAAGGAGACACAGAAGGTTTGGTGAATGTGGCACTTTCCATAAAAGGTGTTACGAGAGCTGCATTTTTCAAAGAAGAAGACGGCTACATTCGCATTTCGATGCGCTCAAAAGCAGATAAAACCGTAAATGCCATCGCGCAACAATATTTTCAAGGCGGCGGACATCAACAGGCTTCTGGTGGGCGCTTTGATGGAACATTAGCCGATGCCATAGCCAAATTTAAAGAAGTACTTCAAAATGATTAGGTTAAGTGTGATTGGGGTCTTTTTGCTTACGCTTTTTATTTCTTGTGAAAACGAGGAAAAAGACGAGTTGGTTTCATGGACCAAGGATGATTCTATTGAAATGAATACCGAATTTTCGGAAGAAGAAGAATATTACATTCAGCAATACCTAAAACGACGCCCCAATTGGAAAATGGTAGAAACAGGAACTGGTTTGCGCTATATGATTTACAGCCAAGGTGATGGTGACAGCGCTGTTCGCAGTTATTACGCCAAAGTGGATTATAAAGTGTCGCTGCTCACAGATGAAGTGCTCTATAGTTCAGAAGAAACAGGCCCATCGACTTTTAAAATTGACTTCAGTGAAGTGGAAAGTGGTCTTCAGGAAGGCATAAAACGAATGCGCGTTGGCGACAAAGGGATTTTCATCATCCCGAGTCACTTGGCTCATGGATTGATTGGTGATATGAATAAAATTCCACCTTTAGAAACTATTATTATGGATATCCATTTCATTTCTCAAAGCAAATAACATGAACAAATACATTTGGCTTTTATTGATTTTTCCCTTGGTTTTTTCTTGTGACTTATCTGGTGTCAACGACGATGATCAAGGCGTGGAAAACGATGATTTATATGAAGAACCTGTTGCTGTTGCCAAAGATTCGTTGGTTTTTGACAATGGGATTGTGATTCGATATTTTGAACACGGCGCAGGAGATTCATTGCGCAAGGGTGATGTTGTAAAAATCGACTATTCATGTTGGCTGAAAGATGGAAATATTTTTGATTCAAATGAAAAAATAGGCAAACCCATTCCGTTTATGGTGGGCTGGAGTATGCAAACCAAAGGCTGGGATTTGGCTTTCGAGCAATTGCGCGTAGGTGACGATGTTGAAATCTTTCTGCCTGCCGAATTGGCTCGAGGAAAAGCTGGAATACCCGGCTCTGTTCCACCCAATTCCGATAATTGGTTGCGCGTGAAAGTGGTAGAAAAAATGAAAGAACAACACAGCATCGACGGCGTTAAAGTGTATGTTTTTGAACGTCTTCCAAATGCGCAAAAACTCAAAATCGGCGATGAAGTGGAAATTGAATACATCGCATATGCAGAATCAAAACCGCGCTATAGTTCGTCTTTTCAAAACGGTGCGCCTTTTTCATTTAAATTGGGTAGTGGAAGCAACCTCCCGGGATTGAACATGGGCATGGAATTCGCATGTCATGGCGATTTGCTTTGGATTTATATTCCGAGCACTTATGCCTTTGGCAAAAAAGGCAGCGTGGACAATGTGAAACCCAACGAAGCCGTATTATTTGATGTGTTGGTAAGCGAATAGACCAAGTTTTTCTTAGCATATTTTTAACAAACTTTATTCACCGTGCATCATTTTCGTCCTTGTGAAATGACTACTTTTGCAGCGCTGAATTTTTAATTCGGGGTGTAGCTCAGCCAGGTTAGAGTACACGTCTGGGGGGCGTGTGGTCGGAGGTTCGAATCCTCTCACCCCGACAAAACCAAATTATTAAACCCATGCCCAATCGTCTGTTCTATGCTTTAGCACTGACGTGGATTTGTATTATATCCGCATCACAATTAAACGCGCAAATCGTAATCGATACTATTGATACGGATAAAGGTCGCGTGTTGCTCTATTCCAATTTTAAATGGGAATATGAACACGATAGATTTTTCGATGGCATCATGAATCGCCATTTGCAAAGCTTGATGGATGCGGATACCACCTTTGATTTAATCAATTATTGGGATACCGAAATTTGCTACAGCCCAGAAGCCCGCAGGTACAATTTCGAACACATCAATGATACCATTTGGATCTGCGCTGTAGATTCTGTGCACAACAGTTTTGTGATGCCTCTGGAAGATGTGGTTACCTCGCGTTACGGTTGGAGAAAAGGGCGTATGCACTATGGAATTGATATCAACTGTAATGTTGGTGATACCATTTATGCCGCATTTTCAGGAAGAATTCGCTATTCTAAATTCAACGATGGTGGTTATGGTAATTTGGTGGTAATCAGACATTACAACGGATTGGAAACCTATTATGCACACTTATCGAAATTATTTGTTGCGCCAAATGAACTTGTAGTGGCAGGTCAGCCCATTGGTTTGGGAGGAAACACTGGACGTTCTTACGGTGCACATTTGCATTTTGAAGTGCGTTTTTACGATTTGCCTATTAATCCAGAGTTTTTGATTGATTTTGAATTGGGTGAATTGCTAGATGATAATGTGTTCATTCACAAAGGTTTATTCACACCAGTTGGACAGTCAACGCCACCTGTAGCTTCGAGCACAACGGGCGCAGTTACCACTACGCGAACACCTTCAGCAGCCAAATATCATAAAGTAAAAAGGGGCGAAACGCTTTCTTCTATTGCACGCAAGCACCGCACCACAGTTGCCAAGCTTTGTAAATTGAATAAAATCAAGGCTTCTTCAATAATTCGGGAAGGTCAAACTCTTCGGGTGAAATAATCAAGTAGTTCAACTTTTCTCTACCTTCGTAGTATGCTCAACGCCCAAAATATTTCCAAAAAATTCGGTACGCTTGAAGTATTGAAAAACCTCAATCTACAAGTTCAGGAGAAGGAAATTATTTCAATTGTTGGTCGCTCAGGTGCCGGAAAGACTACCTTGCTTCAGATTTTAGGAACTTTGGATCAACCTGATAGCGGTGCTTTAGAAATTGATGGTGTCAATCCCTTCAAATTATCCAAAAATGCATTGGCAGATTTCCGGAATCAATCCTTGGGGTTCGTATTTCAATTCCACCAGTTATTGCCCGAGTTTTCTGCGCTCGAAAACATCTGTTTGCCTGGGTTTTTAAACAAAACAAAAAGCAAAAAACAGGTAGAAGACAAGGCCCAAGAACTGTTAACTTATTTTGGATTGGAAGCGCGCGCGAGTCATAAACCTGTACAGCTTTCAGGTGGAGAACAACAGCGCATCGCTGTGGCCAGAGCCTTGATAAACAGTCCGAAGTTTATTCTGGCAGATGAACCTTCTGGTAATTTGGATTCGCAAAATGCCCATGAATTGCACCAGCTGATTCTACAGTTGCGCGAAGATTTCAATCAAACGTTCATCATTGTAACCCACAACATGGATTTGGCAGATTTAGCTGATCGAAAATTGACCATGCACGACGGGATTTTGATTTAATTCATGAAACTGTCTCAACTCAAAATTTTTCTCGACGAACAGGCCGAACGCTTTGAAAAACCGGACTTTTTAGCTGAAGACCCATTGGGCATTGTACATCGTTTTCATAAAACACAAGACCAAGAAATCGTTGGATTGCTGTCCTCAACAATTGCTTGGGGAAATCGGAAATCAATCATAAAAAGTACGGAGCGTATCTTGGAATGTATGGACCACCAACCCTATAATTTCCTGAAGAACACCCGTGAAAAAGATTGGCAACACTTCACTTTTGTTCACCGTACTTTCAATACTGAAGATTTACTTTTTTTCTTTCGGGCTTTAAAAAACGTGTATGAGCAACATGAAAGCTTGGAAGTTCTGTTTTCAGCCCATGCGTCGATTCATGGCGTGAAAGGTAGAATCGTCAATTTCCGAACACAATTTTTAGAAACCCCTCATTTTTCAAGAACCGAAAAACATATTTCTAACCCCTTGAAAGGCAGTTCTTCTAAGCGATTGAACATGTTTTTGCGTTGGATGGTTCGCGATGCCAATAAAAACGTGGATTTGGGTATTTGGAAAAACATTCCGAAGTCGGAACTGAGAATACCCTTGGATGTACACACATCTCGAGTGGCGAGAAAGTTCAATATGACACAGCGAAAACAAGACGATTGGCGCACTTTGGAAGAAATTCACCTGATTTTGGATGAACTCGACCCCAATGACCCCGCGAAATATGATTTTGCTTTGTTTGGATTGGGGGTAGAAGACAAGTATTTTTAGACCTTTTTTGCAATCCACCAATTGAGTAATTTCTATCAAAGAAAATCTGTGTAAATCTGCGTTATCCGCTCACCGCGAAGCAGCAACGGAGTTAATCTGCGTTCCATTTAAGAAATTTTTATAGAACGCAGATGACGCTGATCTAGCGGATAATCGCTGATTAAAATTCTGCTTTTCTGAAAATCTAAATGAACCAGATTAATTGGTGTTGTTCACGTTGTGATAGGAAAAAATCTCTTGTTCAGGAAATCAATCACACCTTATAAATCGTGTTTCCCTTTTCCAACAACTCCTTCATTTTTTCAAACATGGCTTTGGCGTCAATCACCAAGGTTTCTGCTTCACCAAGTTTGTACTTGGTCAACACACCCGATTTCTCAAAAATTGGAATCAGAAAGTCACAATAGCGTTTGGCAGACCATTCGGGGTCGTGAACTTTGGTTTTCACATGATGGATTTTACCGTTTTCATCAACAACATCCGCTTCGAAAATTTCTGGATGATAAATCGGGTAGGGGAAATCAAGCGCGTCTTCCAAACAGTGGACATTGGTGCCTGCGTTATCGAAAGTGACACCAATCATTAAAATTTTGCCGTTTTTTTCAATCACTTTACCAAAGGGCGAATCCGTTTGATAGGCTGTGAGCGCACCGAAATGCCCGCGCACAAATTCATCGGCGTTTGGACCCAAACACGCCACACTTTCTGTTGGGTGCAGGCTGCGTTTGACATGGGGCATTTTTCTGAAATATTCACTTATAGCGCCCATTTTAGAAGCTGTGTTTTTCACATCAAAGCGCGGTTTACTTTGAATGAAATCCAATTGCCGGCCATTGTTTGAACTAGTAGGCATGAGCAGATGTCCCTCATTTCCAAGTACTTCAATCAAACTTTCAACAAGTGTTTTCGGACCTTCTTCAATAAAACCAATTTTCGAGAGCGCTGCATGCACCAAAAGCACATCGCCTTGTATAATGCCCATCGATTGAAGTTGTTGAACCAATTCTTCTTTAGTCAACCCACCTGAATTCGCTTGTTTTTGAAGCTCAGAATTGCGTTTGTTCTTTTTCTTTTTTTGGATGTATTCCACCAAAAATTTTGGAAAAACCCGATGCGCGATATGACGAATACTGGGCATTATTTTCTTGAAACAAAGGTGTAATAAATAAAACCGTCTTGAGATTTAGGAGCCCCTCCGCTGTATGCAAACCTCGACATTTTAGCATATCGTTCGGCTTGTTCGATCATACAACTATTGGCGCCATTCGACATTTCAGCGACATAGCGTGCGCTCACCACATCACCATTTTGATTCACGCGTATGGCAACTGCTACAATGCCATTTGAGTTACTGCCGCAAGTGTATCCTGGATTTCTGACATGCCAGTCGTTGTTGTTGTGAGGTACTCGATCAACAAGTTCATATTTCACCATTGTTTTCCCGGCATATTGATTACCTCCGCCTTGATTTGCAGCATTGGTATTATCGGAATTGTTGGGTTTGGTTGAGCTATTGGTGTTTGAAGGAGTACTTGCTCCACCATTTGACGAATTTTGTTCTCCGCCTGATGCATTCGGACGACCGCTGGCAAATTCATTAAAGTATTGCTGTTCCAAATCGCGCGCATTTTGTTCCACTTTAGAATCAATAGAGGAACTAGAATAATTGTCGTATGACCTTTCTCTTTTGTCGTTTGCATTAGAGGCCATATTCCGCACATCCGCGTTCGAATTAGCATTAAACTCTTCCTCTGTGATGACGTGATCTGGGTTTATTTCAATATAATCGTCATATTCCGTAACCTCCGACATTACTTCAAAAGTGCTTTCTGGAAGTTTAAAGTCATACGTTTCGATCTGCAAGTAGAGCAGTAGACCAACATGCGCCATAAAAGTGACGATGATGCCCCAACGGCGTTTTTCTATAAAGTCAAGTGCATTCTCCATTATGGTAAAGCTGAAACGATTCGTTTTTCTTTTATAAGGTAATAATAGACCTCTTGGTTACTGATGAAACGAATTTGGTAATCGTCAATTTTGTCAATTTTTTCACAAGATTCTGGCCAAATCAAAGTTCCGTCGTTTGCGCCCAACCAAAGTTTTCCAGTGGCATCTTCCCAACGCAAAATTTCTTCAGTAATTCGATTGACACGTTGCATTTCGATAGGAACGATAATTTCACCTTTGGGGTTAATCAATCCAACCTTCTCATCGCGAAAAACCAAGGCCACACCGTCCATAAACGATTCAGCGCGGTCAAAAACACCAATATTCAGCCGTTGCCCTGTTGCATTGATATACTCCCATTTATCGGTAATTTGAACAGCAATGTTATTGGAGTAAAAGGATACATCGTTGTATTTGGCTTGTAAAATCCATAAACCTTTTTCATCGATTAATCCGAATTTTTTTGCCTTTTGATTGTAGGCTTTAGCATAACCATTGTAAAACGAAGCAAAAATTTCCCAATTCGGAAACATATCCAAGCGAGGTTCAATGGCAATGGCTCCGTCGGCATTGATGTAGCCCAATTTTTCATGCAAGACAAATGCGGTCAATCCCTGTGGATTAAAAGCGCCAAAATCGTAAGTGTCAAAAGGCAAAACTACTTTGTTATTATCATCAACCAAAGCCAAAGAATCGTTGATGCTCACAAGAAACAAATCCCCAAAGCGTTGTATTTCATTGTTATAAGTGAATTTTGCGACACCTTTCATATCAATAAGCGCATATCCATTTGTATCTGACACCAATGCCAAACCGTCAACAAAATCAGAAACCTCGGTGTATTGTGTTTGGCTAAATTGATTCGTTTTGATGTTGTAGATCACATATTTGCTTTCGTTTTCAACCCATACCTTTTCATCGTTGATCAGGATGATATCATCAAAATCAGGTTTTAAAATCCACTCTCCAAAAAGATTCATTAACCCAGCCTTACTATCAGCATCATAAACCACGCTTAGATTGAAACGAAAAGGCAATACGTCTGAAAACTGCGCTTGAATCACCCAAGCTCCCATCGGGTCGATAAATCCATACAAGTCATTCATGATTGCAATAGCTCTTCCTTGACTAAAGGCCTCAACAAAATCAAACTTGGCTTGAATCAATATTTTCCCCTCGTGATTCATAAAGCCCCATTTGTTGCCGCGCATAAAAGGAAACAACTGAGCATTTAAAAGCGCTATTTCTTGTTCCAACTCCTGCATAAAAGGGTAGTTGGGATAGGTGCTTTTGAAAATGCCCAGGTATGCTAAGCCGTTTTCACGAATAAAAACCCTATACAAACGAATCCATGCCTCTGAAACATAAGCGCTGTTGGGGTAGCTTTGTATGAACTTCTCATAGGATTTAATCGTGCTTTTATCTTCATAAAAGCGAAAAATCCGCTGGTCGGCTTGGCTAACGTAGGGATTTTCAGGGAAGTCTTTAATAAAATCAGCAAAGTGGATTTCTTGCCCAAGACGTGTTTGCTCTTCAAACTGAAAACGGTAAAACAAATCTTGAGCACGTGCTTCAAAAGTAGAAGTTGGGTATTTTTCCATGAAGACTGTCATGGCATCAGAGGTACCATTGGCAACAGCATATTCGAAAGCACATGAATCTCTCAAGAGCACTGCATATGGAACCTGCGTAGCCCAAAAATTATCAGCAATAAAACGTGCATAACCTGATTCGCTGTCCTCTTTTCTGGCCCGCGCAAAAAGTTCGTTGGAAACATCTTGACGCAATGTCATTAATGAGTCTAAAGAAAATCCAAATCGTTGATATTTAACTTTTTTCTTGTTTTTAAGTAAATCAAAGGTTTCAATAGATTGTACGATATAACGATGCGCCGAATCAATATTGTAGAAGGGATTGTTATTGGTGTAGTAGATTTTTGCCAAACCATAAGCCGCTGGAGAAGCTTCCTTTTTGAGCTTCTTTTCGAAGATTTTCTTGGAACGAAAATAATCGTGCATTTCTAGCGCTTGAAATCCTTTGCTGATACTTTGTGCCCAAGAAAAATGACAGCAAGACATTGAAAGAGCCATTAAAACGACCTTCAAAAATTTTGCGTGTAATTGGTTCATCATATTGAGCATTCAACAAATATTGTGCAATTAAGATTCTATTTGAAAAAGTCGCTTGAGCTCAGTTGCTTCAGCGGGTTTCATTTTTCCGGCCAAGATAAGCGCCAGTTGTTTTCTACGCAAGGCTCCCTCAAAACGTTGTTTTTCTTCTTCTGTTTCAGCAAGCAACTCAGGCACTTGAATTGGTCCGCCATTTTGGTCCACCGCAACAAAGGTATAAATGGCTTCGTTGGCTTTAAAACGCACGCCAGTAACAGGATTTTCAACAAAAACATCCACAAAAACCTCCATTGACGAATTGAAGGCCCGGGAAACCTTGGCTTCGAGTGTCACAATGGATGAGTGAGGAATTGGCGCATTGAAGGATACATTGTTCACAGAGGCAGTAACCACAACACGTCGGCAATGTCTGTGCGCAGAAACGCTTGCAATCACATCCATCCAAGCCAAAAGCTGTCCGCCAAATAAATTGCCCAAGGTGTTGGTGTCGTTGGGTAGCACAACTTTTGTAGTAATCGCCAATGTCTCAGATGCTTTACGCGCTTTCATATCTTTATTTTTGTGCAAAATTAAGGCTAATAAGCTTGTAGAATGAAGATTGGGTCAAATTGTTGTAAGCAGTTTAGTGTTTATTAGGAATTTTGGTTGAATGATAGGAAACTGTGTTGTCTGAGGTTAGAATGAAAATTGAATACATTGGGCTGCCCTTAAAGGTCACTATTTATTCAATACGCTTTGAAGGTATTCTGTTTAGAGATTTCTCGCTCTGCTCGAAATGACACTGACTCCAGTGTTGTTGGGGAGGAAAGGCGGCGAAGCCGCCTTTCCTCCCCTAATACAGCGTTTATGCTGTCATTTCGAGCAGAGCGAGAAATCTCAATTATCACTTAAATCGCAGTTTTTTAGGTTTGCGCTAATCTTGGTAGGCTTCTATTATACCTAATGCTGAAATATTGCTTCACGTTAATTCTATTTTCCCTATTTTCGCAACTCGAAATTTTGACCACATTATGAAAAAAATCTTAATAGCCAATAGAGGAGAAATTGCCTTACGCGTGATGAGAACGTGTAAAAAAATGAACATCAAAACGGTTGCGGTTTACTCAGAAGCTGATGCCGATTCGCCTTTTGTTTTTGCTGCCGATGAGGCTTATTGCATCGGACCCGCGGCTTCTTCTGAAAGCTATTTACGTCAGGATAAAATTTTGGAAATCGCCAAACAAACAGGCGCAGAGGGCATTCATCCGGGTTATGGTTTTTTGTCTGAAAATGCGGGTTTTGCTGAAAAAGTTACTGCCGCAGGAATTAAATTCATCGGACCATCACCGCAGGCTATTCGTTTGATGGGTAGTAAATTGGATGCCAAAGCTACGGTGATGAATTTTGGTGTTCCGCTTGTGCCAGGTACCGAATATGCTATTACCGACCCCGAAGAAGGGAAGCGCATTGCTACAGAAATAGGTTATCCTGTGCTCATCAAAGCTTCGGCTGGCGGTGGTGGAAAAGGCATGCGTCTGGTTGAAAAAGCGGATGATTTCATCGAATTGATGGCCATGGCTCAGTCGGAAGCGCGTTCGTCTTTTGGTGATGATGCTGTGTTTATTGAGAAATTTGTGGTTGAACCGCGACATATTGAAATTCAAGTGTTTGCAGATCAACATGGGGATATTGTTCATTTGTTTGAACGCGAATGTAGCATCCAACGTCGCCACCAAAAAGTCGTTGAAGAGGCGCCAAGTGCTGTACTTACGCCTGAATTGCGTCAACAAATGGGTGAGGCTGCTTGTGCGGTTGCGCGTTCGTGTAATTACGAAGGTGCGGGCACAGTTGAATTCCTTTTGGATGCCCACATGAAATTCTACTTTTTGGAGATGAACACCCGTTTGCAGGTGGAACATCCTGTAACAGAAATGATTACGGGTCAAGATTTGGTGGAATGGCAAATTCGCGTGGCGCGTGGAGAAACCTTGCCCAAAAAACAAGAAGAATTGAGCATCAATGGTCATGCTATCGAATTGCGTTTGTATGCTGAAGATGCCCGCAACAATTTCCTGCCGAATGTTGGTTTGTTGCGCAGATACCGTCCGCCCATGGGTGAAAATATCCGCTTCGACAATGGTTTGGCCGAGGGCATGGAGATTCCGATTCACTACGACCCAATGATTGGTAAATTGTGTGTTTGGGACAAATCGCGCAATGAAGCCATCCTCAAAATGATTGAAACCATTGAAGGATTCCAGTTGAGTGGGGCAGTAACCACCTTGGAATTTGGGAAGTTTGTATTAAAACATCCAGACTTTGTTTCTGGGAAATTCGATACCAACTTTGTGCCGCGCTATTTCACCGATCCAGCAAAACAACTCGACGAAGCCCAAATAGAGGAATACAACGCGTTGGCTGCTTCTTTGGAATTGATTTGGGATGAGATGACGGAGCAAAGGGCTGAGAAGGCGAAGACGGAGAAAATTGAAAATTAAGGCACTATATAACGTCTTAGCACTGACTGTTCTCTTTGGAATTGCAATATTACCGTCATGCTCATCGTCTCGAGTAGGGAATAAATCTGAAATGCCGACCCTGCATAATTCAAAGGAACTCGACAAATACCTCAATCAAAGCATTTCTATTTATGGTTTAGCTTCAAATGCCAAAATGGGAGCCCTTATAGAACTGAGCGATTCGTCTGTTGTTTGGATTGATGGCTTGCAAAATTGGCCTTCGAAATATTATTCCAGACATATCAAAGTCCGCGGTGTTTTGGTCAAAGAAGAATTTTATCCCTTGGTCATTGACGATGCAGATAGTCTAATGCATTATGCTGGATTCGCTGTATTGAAAAGTGAATTTGATGGGAAACCGTTATACAAATATGTTTTAAAAGATGCCGATTATTAAGATGAAATATGTTCTTGTGTTTTTTCTCTAGCTTTGTTATCTATTCTTGATAACACCAATTTCACAAATGAAACGCTCTTTTTCCTTTGTTTTTATTCTTTTGCTGGTTGGTTCGTCGGATTTCACCAAAGAAACCCTGTTGAATTCTAATAAACACGCTGAAGAAACTGATTGTGGCATCGCAGCACCCAAATATTTCAGACCTACCAAAAATAGCAAAAAGGAGTTTTTCGTAATTACGGGTATTGACGCCTTCCCTACGGTTGAATTGCTTGTGGTAACCAGATGGGGGAGAAAAATGTTCTATTCAAATAACTACAAAAATGATTGGTATGGACTGAAGTCAACAAGAAGTGGGCAAATCAAGGCAAGTTATTGTAGGCCAGATATTTACTTCTATCAAGTTACGGTAAAAGGAAACTCATACCATCCCTGCAACAACAAGATGTTTCGGGATTATTTTATCATCCCATGATTTTTTTTTCGTTGCATTGACGGAGATTCTTATTTCCCCCCAACCATCCTTTTTATCTCATTTAACTTCATCAGTGCCTCAACGGGCGTTAAACTATTGATATCCAATTTGATCAGTTCATCTTTGATGTTTTGCAGAGTAGGGTCATCGAGTTGAAATATGCTCAGTTGCATGCCGGCGCTTTCCACGGAATTTTTGATTTTGGCTTGTTCTGCGGGCTTGTGCGATTTTTCGAGTTCGCTAAGCATGATTTCAGCGCGTTGAATCACTTCTTTGGGCATGCCCGCCATCTTGGCCACATGGATTCCAAAAGAGTGCTCACTGCCGCCCGGAATCAATTTACGTAGAAAGATGATTTTTTTGCCGATTTCTTTCACTGCAATGCTGTAATTCTTGATGCGTGGAAACAAATTGGTCATTTCATTCAATTCGTGGTAGTGCGTGGCGAATAAGGTCTTGCAGCGCGCTTGTGGATGCTGGTGCAAATATTCGGCAATCGCCCAAGCAATCGAAATACCATCGTAAGTTGAGGTGCCGCGTCCAATTTCATCTAAAATCACCAGCGAACTGGAGGTAACGTTGTTCAAAATGCTCGATGTTTCGTTCATTTCAACCATGAAAGTGGATTCGCCCGCCGACATGTTGTCCGAGGCACCAACGCGTGTAAAAATTTTATCGACCAAGCCAATGTGAGCTGCTTCTGCTGGGACAAATGAACCCATCTGCGCCATAATCACAATCAAAGCTGTTTGGCGCAACAAGGCCGATTTCCCCGACATGTTCGGACCGGTAATCATGATGATTTGTTGGTCATCAGGTGTCAATTCAACATCGTTGGGCACATAATTTTCATCATAGCCGAGTTGTTTCTCAATCACCGGATGACGGCCTGCAAGTATATGCAAACGCTTGTCTTCGAAAATAGCGGGCTTGTTGTAGTTGTTCTCTTTAGCCACATGCGCAAAACTCGCCAAACAGTCGATTGAGGCCAAGGTAGCAGCGTTTTGTTGTATTGGAATTATGTCTTCTTGTAGTTTGACAATCAGCTTATTGTAAAGGTTTGTTTCAAGTTCTGCTATACGTCCTTCTGCACTAAGAATTTTGGTTTCATAAACCTTCAATTCTTCTGTGATGTAGCGTTCGGCATTTACCAAAGTTTGCTTGCGAATCCATTCCTCCGGCACTTTGTCTTTGTGGGTGTTGCGCACTTCGATGTAGTAACCAAACACATTGTTGAAAGCAATTTTCAGCGAAGTAATCCCCGTTCTATCTGCCTCGCGCTTTTCGAGCTCGTCTAAATATTGTTTGCCGTTGGAGGATAAAGTTCTCAATTCATCCAATTCTTCGTGGATGCCCTGTGCCATAACAGCGCCTTTGGCTATGCTGATTGCTGGGTCTTCGAGCAGTTGACTCTTCAAAACAGCAACGGTAGACTCGATAGACAAAAGCTTCAAAGCCAGTTGTTGCAAGGGTTTGTGTTCACTTGTTTCCAAAAGCGTTTGAATCTGCTGCGTTTGCAAGAGTGTGTTTTTGAGTGTAATCAGCTCTTTGGGATTGACACGCGCCACAGCTACTTTCGAAATAACGCGCTCCAAATCACACAATTGGCTCAAGTGAAAACGCAAACGTTCGAGAATGACTTCATTACTACGTAAATGATCTACGATGTTTAAACGTCGGTCGATTTGTTTTTTGTCGATGAGCGGCAGCAAGGTCCAGCGCTTCAACAGACGCCCACCCATGGCGGTTTGTGTTCGGTCGATGATATCGATGAGCGTGACGCCGTTTTCGTGAGGAGAATGCACCAATTCAAGGTTGCGAATCGTGAATCGGTCGAGCCAAACGTGGTTGCCAGATTCAATGCGCTGAATTTTATTGACGTGACCCGTGCGCTCATTTTGCGTTTCAGCCAAATAATGCAAAGCAGCTCCAGCAGCAATAATACCATCGCTCATGTTTTCAATTCCAAAACCTTTCAAGGATTGGGTAGAGAAGTGCTTGTTCAAAATTTCGTTGGTGAAATCGCTTGAAAACACCCAATCTTCGAGCTTAAACAAATGAAAACTTGTGCCAAATGTTTCTTTAAAATCGCTCGTTTTTTGCTTGGGATACAATACCTCAGATGGCTTAAGGCTTTGCAGTAGTTTGTGTATGTAATCTTGTTGACCTTCAGCGACTAAGAATTCACCAGTGGACACATCCAAAAAGGCCACACCGAACTGATTTTTACCAAAATATACCGCTGCCAAAAAGTTATTGGATTTGCTATTGAGCACTTGGTCGTTGTAGGCAACCCCAGGAGTCACAATTTCCGTGACCCCACGCTTCACGATGGTTTTGGTCATTTTGGGGTCTTCCAATTGATCGCAAACAGCCACCCTTTGTCCGGCACGCACCAATTTCGGCAAATACGATTCCAAGGAATGATGCGGAAAACCAGCAAGTTCAATAGCATTTGCCGAGCCGTTGTTTCTCTTGGTGAGCACAATGCCCAGAATTTTGGAAGCTTTGATGGCATCTTCTCCGAAGGTCTCGTAGAAATCGCCCACGCGAAACAGCAGCAAGGCATCAGGATACTTTGCCTTGATTTGATTGTACTGCTTCATCAGTGGTGTTTCGCTACCTGCCATCTCATTGTTTTTAGGACTCGCGAAAATACAAGAATGTGCCCGAGAATCAAGGTGATTTTACTAAGTTGTTTTGATTTTTTTTGAACAATTTTCTGAATTCACGTTACAAGCGTTTCGATTGTGGTGAATCTAGCTGAACCCATGATTCAATTGCCACAAAGACACTAAGGGCGCCAAGGTGTCACGAAGTTTAATGGATTCATTTCTTTGTGTTCAACTTCGTGTCTTCGCGTCTTAGTGGCATTTCAGATTGAACTCACTCCCCAAACGCCATCAAACTCTCAAAGCAATACTCCAATTCTTCATCAGTAATCACATAGGGCGGATTGAAGAAAACAGTTGTGCCTAAGGGGCGACAGAGAATTCCCTTATCGATAAAATGCTGGTAAACTTTGTTGCGCTGCTCCGAGAAATAGGACATTTCGTCGAATATTTCTACAGCGAGAATCGTACCGCATGAACGTGGATTGAAAAATTTTCCACTGGCTTTGAGTCGGGCTACGAAATCTGTCATTTTTGCAGAAACACGTTGTATATTGGCTTGGGTTTCAGCTTGTGCGAAAATATCCAAACTGGCCAAAGCAGCCGCGCAGGATAGGGGATTGCCAGTGTATGAATGTCCGTGGAGCAGTGCTTTTGCTTTGTCTGGCACATCGAAGGCATCGAAAATTTCCTGAGTAGCGATGGTTAAACCTAAAGGTAAAACGCCGCCCGTTAAGCCTTTAGAAACACATACGATATCTGGCTTGTGTTGGCATTGATTCATGGCGAACATCGTGCCCAAGCGACCCCAGCCCGTCATGATTTCATCGAAAATCACAAGTGCTCCAGATGCTCTGAAAATACTGGTCAATTCATCCAAAACCGCTGCTTCATACATGCGCATACCTGCCCAACCTTGTGCCATCGGTTCGGCGATAAAAGCAATTACAGCTTTATCTTGCGCTAGTTCTCTAGCTTTTTCAAGGCAAGCTGTTTTGTTGTTTTCATCTGGAAATGGTAAATATTCCACATCAAAAAAGAAGGGCTCGAAATGTGCATTGAATGTGCCACGTTCACCAACGGACATTGCACCAAAGGTATCACCGTGATAGGCTTTGTGGATGGCCACAATTTTGGTACGCTTTTGCTGGGTATTGCTGAAATATTGAATCGCCATTTTCAAGGCAACTTCGGTTGCTGTTGAACCATTGTCGGAGAAAAAGACCTTGTTGAAGGGATTTCCCAACAATTCAACCATGCGCGTGGCCAGAGCTTCTGCGGGTTCGTGTGTAAATCCTGAAAAAATGATGTGGTCAATTTTGTTGAACTGTTTTTGAATGGCTTCGATGATTTCTGGACGACCGTGTCCGTGCACATTCACCCACCACGATGAATTCAAATCGATGTAAGATTGCCCTTGGTCATCATAAAGATAAACACCTTGCGCCCGCATAATTTTTATGGGTGGTGCCTCCACTTTGGCTTGATAAAAAGGATACCAGATATGTCGATTGTCTGTTGGATTCATATCGATTTATGCTTCAAGTAAAAAATGGTAATGATTTAATTTCCAGTATTCAACAAGTGATTTGGCTGTAAGTTCAACAAAGTCGGAATTCAAAATTTTTGTTTCGGGAATATTTCCCAAATTACGCACGGCATATCGCTCGCAAATCAGCGCTTCGTTGTTGTCGTTGTCGTGCCCGATGAACAAAACGCCCAACAATTTTAAACCTAGATTTTTCATCAATTCCAGACTCAACAGCGTATGGTTGATGCTGCCTAAATAATGTCGGGAAACCAAAATTGTTGGAATCTGTTGAGTTTTCAGCCATTCGGCGTAGAGGAAATCGCGGGTAATGGGAACCATCAATCCTCCAGCGCCTTCGATGATGAGTGTGCCTGAGTGTTCAGGGATGGTAAGTTTTTGAATGTCTATATCCACGTTTTCTAGTCGAGCAGCAGTATGTGGTGAGAGCGGTTCCTCCAAAGCATAAATTTCTTTGAAAATCTGAATATCTTCACCCGCCAATTCGCGGATGGTGTGTTTGTCGCTGCCGATGGTGGTGCCTGATTGAATGGGTTTCCAATAAGCGGCATTCATAGTGCGACATAGGATCGCCGAAGCCAATGTTTTCCCGACATCTGTACCAATACCAGTTATGAATATTTCCTTTTTCATGCTAATTTTTCGAAATCAATTGTAGCAAAACATCAATTTCTTGACGTGTGTTATAACTGTGCAAAGATATGCGCAAACGTTCTTGACCAAGAGGAACAGTGGGCGACCAAACGCCTTTTAGTGCTATTTTTTGTTCCTTGGCTAATTCCACGAGCCTTTTAATTTGTTCAATGCCAGACATCTCCACCGTTTGAATGTGACTGACGGGTGTACGCATTTGATCCGAAAAATAAACACAGAGTTCGTGCAAAGTCTCTCGTTCTTGGTCCATCGTGGCGCAATGTTGAACAGCAGCTTGAATTCTTGCGTATTGTTCGGGCGGCAGGGCAGTTGTGTAGATAAAAGCTCGACAGGCGTGAATTAAATAGGATTTTACCATGGTATCACACAAAACCGCTGCACCATGAGCGCCCAATGCCTTGCCAAACGTGATGATGCGCGCCAATAATTGTGGATGATTGAAATAAGGCTGAGAAAGTCCTTTACCTTGTTCACCATAAACCCCAATGCTGTGTGCTTCATCAATAATAACGTGAAATTTGTGTTTTTCTGCCAAAGCAAAAAGCGCATCTAAATCAGTAAAGTCGCCATGCATGGAATAGCAGGCTTCTACGACCACGAAAACGGATTGCTCAGGGTAACGGAGAACTTTTGCATCTAAGTCCGCCCAGTCGTTGTGTTTGAAGGAAAAACTGGCCGCTGCTGATAATCTCAAGCCATCGCGGATGGAAGCATGGACCAAAGTATCGTAAAGAACGACTTCATCTTTTTTCGGAATGGTGGAAAAGAAGCCCAAATTGCTTGTGTAGCCTGAATTGAAAACCAATGCAGATTCAGCATCATAAAAATCAGCTAGAAAAGCTTCGCAATCTTGCGCTGCATGAGAATTTCCAGCAATCAAACGGGAACCCAAACCAGAATGCGTATCAAATTCTGGAAGCGAGAGCTTGATTTGTCCTAGTCCCAAATAGTCGTTCGACACAAAATCGACAGCGCAAGAACTATAATCTGGCAAAGTGCGCAATTCACCAATTCCTTGACTTTTCTCCAATTCTGATAGATATTTGGGTTTTTTATGCACAGTGGGCAAAAATAGCATGCAAATTTATGCGAATGGAATAGTGCGGCAATAAATCTGTCGAATTATTACTAAGAATCACTTTCTTTTTCTTTAGCAATAAAAAATGAGTGTCGATGTTTCAGGACTAGACAATATATAAATCAAAAAAAGCCGCCCCAACGTTATGGGACGACTTTTCAACCTTAAAACACGAGATATATGAAGAGAAAACTATTTGACAGATAAACGAATTACAGAAGCATTTTGTTCACTAGAAATGTAAATAAAATACATGCCTGAACTTAAATCGCTAATATCGATTGGGTTGCCTGTATATTTTCCTGTGAAAACTACGCTACCGTTGATGTCAACGATGCTCAATTCTGCTTCTTCCAAACCTGTAAATGATACTACTGTAGAGCTTGGGTTTGGATAAGCTGTGATTGACACATTGTCAAAATCATCAATTGAAACTGGGCTACCACCTGGTACCAATACGCGGTCGATTACATGCACAATACCATTGAATGCAGCAACATCCGGCAAAGTAACGTTTGAGTTGTTGATAGTAACACCACCTGTGATGTTTACAGTTACATCAAGATCGGCCAAAGTATTTACTGTTCCATTGGTCAAATCTGTAGAAGCAACTGTTCCAGCTACCACGTGATACAACAAAACTGTAGTCAAATTTTCCAAAGCAAGAAGTCCTGCAATGTCTGTGCTCAAAGCCGCAGCCAATTCTTCAAAAGCTTGGTTGGTTGGAGCAAATACTGTGAATTCAGCAAATGGGTTTGATAATGTTGGCACCAATTCTTCCTGAATCAATGCAGTAGTAAGGTACGTGAAATTATTGTCGATAGCAACGTCAACTACTGTGTTTACTGGCAAAATTACAGCATCAATAGCGTGAACAACACCGTTGTCAGCTTCAACATTTGCCAAAACTACTTCCGCATGATTGAAGAACACATCACCTGAACCAGTTACAGTAACTTTGATGGTGTTTGTTTCACTTAGAGGTTCAGCAATTAAACCATTAGCAAGGTCAGAAGACAAAATTTCTGAATCAAAAACATGATAAAGCAAGTAATCAGTCAAATCTGCTGATTCCAAAAGCTGCTCAGCCGTGATACCCAAATCGCTTAATAAAGCAGTAAAAGCCGCATCAGTTGGAGCAAGTACCGTAAACGTAGAGAATGGGTTTGTTAAAACTGGCAACAATTCTTGCTGAACTACTGCTGTTGTTAAAATGGTGAATCCAGCATTATTGATGGCCACGTCTACAACTGTAGTTGATGGTAAGATAACTGCATCTATGGCGTGTACAACACCGTTTGAAGCTTCAACGTCAACCAAAACTACTTGTGCGTGATTTGCATATACATCGCCAGCTGAAGTTACCGTCATTTTGATGGTGTTGTCTTCATTGAGCGGAGTTGCAATTAAACCATTCGTTACAGCAGAAGAAGGTACTTCAACACCCAAAACGTGATAAAGCAACACATCTGTTAAATTTTCCAAATCCAACAAGTCGCTCACTTGAACGCCTAATTCGTCTGCCAAATCTGCGAAAGCTGCATCTGTTGGAGCAAATACTGTAAATGTTCCAAAAGGATTTGACAATGCTGGAACCAATTCTTGTTGAATAACAGCAGCAGTTAGAATGTTGAACCCGTTGTTGATAGCCAAATCGACAACTGTAGTGTTGGGCAATAAAACACCATTGGTGACATGTACCACACCATTGTTGGCAGTCAAATTAGCGGTTATTACCTGCGCTTGATTTGCAAAGACTTGGTTTGTTTGAGTCACTGTAATTTTGATTGTGTTTGAGGCATTCAAAGGTTGCGGTGTGATTCCATTGCTCAAATTACCTGAAACAACTGTTGTTCCCAAAACGTGATACAACAAGATGTCTGTTAAATTTGGTAAAGCCAACAATCCTGCGATGTCGGTATTCAAAGAAGCGGCTAAAGCGTCGAATGCTGCGTTGGTAGGCGCAAATACGGTAAGCGTTGCCGCTGGGTTTTGCAAGGCGCCTTGTAAATTTTGTTGCGTAATTGCAGCGGCCAAATACGTATGGTCTGGGCTTACAGCAATAATATTGTCAAACACATTGGTTTGAGCGACAGAAAGATTGATTACCAATAGACCTGCCATTGTGCCGATCCATTTCTTGGTGCGATTAAAAAAACATAGATTCATTTTCATAGTACTTTTGTTTAATGTTTGTTACGAAAGATTAAACATAAGGAATCCAAATTGGTTCACGGAAATGAAATAAAAATCGTTTTTTTAACATTCCTTAACTGTGTTTTAAAAACTTAATTTGATTTAAGATATTGAAATAGAGTGTTTTATCCTTGTTTTCTTTTTTTTTTGAAAAAACTTATCTAATTGCAAACAATATTGAAGAAGTATTAGCGTTTTGATTCAAACCAAATAATACAGCCGATGGAAAACATCTACACCACTTATCCTAAATCAACACAACAATCCAATAGCTCGAAGCCCAGAAAGGAAGTTTTTGATCTCCTCTTGAATTATTCAGCCGCTTTGCAAATCAGCAAATCCAAGAAGTTCGGTGCTATAGATATGATTTTGAATTGATGTTGAATTACATCCCTTGAACTTACGTACCTAGAAATCCGCTAAATTTGCGCAACAAATAGGTATGCTTCAACTTTTGCCCAAAAATAACGTTCCGCATTGGATAGTTTTCTGGATTGACATTTGTCTTTCCTTTTTTGCGCTTGCCTTGGCCTATCTGATTCGTTTTGATATTCAAGTCAATTCATATGTGGTGGCTCAGGAAATTCCAGTGCTTAAGATTTCACTACCGATTTACATCCTTGTTAAAGCCACGGTATTTTTGTTGATGAAAACACACAAAGGGATGTTGCGCTACACAGCCACCAATGATATCAAACGTGTTTTTCTTGCGGTCAGTTTATCAACGCTCGTTTTTATTGTTTTAATTCCAATAAGATTTTGGTATGATGGTTATTACTTTTTGCCTATATCGATTGTAATTGTAGAATACCTCGCTTCTATTGCCGTACTTTTGTTTTTCAGATTCGCTGTTAAATTGCTTTATATCCGTAAAAACCGTAAACAGTTTCAGTCGGATAAAAATGTCTTGATTTATGGTGCAGGAATATCGGGTTTGATAACCAAACGTACCATAGAGCAAGATCCAATTATGCAATACAACATCCTAGGTTTTGTAGATGATAATCAAAAATTGAAAAACACGCGAATCGAAGACGTTCCGATTTACCACAGCTCGGAATTGGTTCAAGTATTCCGAAAAGAAGAGATTGATAAACTGATTATCGCCATTCAGCATCCACAAATCGAAAACAAAACCAAAGTTATTGATACGTGTTTGGCTCATGACGTAGAAGTTCTCAGCGTTCCATCCGTAAAATCTTGGATTGATGGTTCATTCACAACCAACCAAATCAAAAAGGTAAGCATCGATGATTTGTTGGGCAGAGAACCTATTCAATTGAACAATACAGCCATTAGCAACGAATTGCAGGGCAAAACAATTCTCATCACAGGTGCTGCTGGCTCTATTGGTAGTGGTTTGGTAAGAGAGATCATGCTTTTTGAACCGAAACTATTGGTGCTGCTCGACCAGGCAGAATCGGCCTTATACGATTTACAACAAGAAATAAAAAAATCGGGCGTAGATTTTGAAATTGTTATTGGTGACGTGAGTTCTGAAAACCGAATGCGCAATGTGTTCAATACCTTCAAACCCAATTATGTGTTCCACGCAGCGGCCTACAAACATGTTCCCTTGATGGAGAGCAATCCTACTGAAGCGGTGGAAACCAATATCAAAGGATCAATTATTCTTACCGATTTAGCGCTAGAGTTTGGCGTTTATAAATTTGTTTTTATCTCAACTGACAAAGCGGTAAATCCAACCAATGTGATGGGCGCAACAAAACGTATTTCAGAACAATATGTAGAATTTGCCAATCACCAAAATAAGACCAAGTTTATCACCACGCGTTTTGGTAATGTGTTGGGTTCGAATGGCTCAGTAATTCCCTTGTTTGAGCGTCAAATAGCTCAAGGCGGACCGATTACCGTTACAGATGAGCGAGTGACTCGGTTTTTCATGACGATTCCCGAAGCATGTCAGCTTGTGTTGGAGGCCGCTGCGATGGGTGATGGGGGAGAAGTGTTTGTTTTTGACATGGGACAACCCGTGAAAATTATTGATTTGGCCAAGAGAATGATTCAGCTTTCTGGTTTGGTTCTTGGACGCGACATCAACATTGAAGTAAGCGGTTTGCGCCCCGGTGAAAAACTCTATGAAGAACTTTTGGCTTCTGAGGAAAACACGCTACCTACGCATCATCAAAAGATTTTGATTGCCAAGTTGCGACAAGTAGAAGCCAGTGATGTGCAAAAAATAAAAGCGCTTATTTCCATTTTTGATAAACAAGACAACATGGAAACCGTGCGCCGCATGAAAGAATTGGTTCCAGAATTTATAAGCAACAACTCCGATTTTTCAATTTTAGACAAACATGAAGACTAAATTTCCTATTCAAATTCGTTTTAGCGACGTCGATTCTTTGGGGCATGTAAACAATGCTGTATATTTGAGCTATTTTGAAATGGCACGTATGTTGTTCATGCATGAACATATTGGTCCGAGATGGGATTGGCAAAAAAAAGGCATGATTCTAAAGAAAAACGAGGTGGAATATGTGGCGCCTGTTTATTTACACGAGCAAGTTGAAATAGAAATTATTCCACATCATTTGGGCAACACCAGTTTCACATTAGATTATGTGTTGTATGCCAACAACATAGCCAAATGCAAAGGCAGAAGCGTAATGGTTTGCTTCAATTTTGAAACCAATGAGAAAACAACAGTTTATGATGAATTTAAAGCCCTTTTCCATGAAATCAAATAATCAGTTTTTATTAATTTGTGCCTTATTTTTCGGAACATCTTATGTTTCGTGGTCGCAAGAATTCCAACCTTTGAATCAGGCACAGTGCTACGAAAAATATGACCAACGTGCAGCATCCAATTTTGTGGAAAACGATTGTGATAATCTGCTTGGCGTAGTAGACTGCAATGAAAAATTAGACTACGACGCCGAAATAAATCGGGTGTTTTCAAGAAATACTGGGAAAGTGTTCTCTGGGAAGTGTCAGACCTGCTACTACAGTGGCATGCGCGAACGTGTGATTAATTTTGTAGATGGTCAAGAGAACGGTAGAGATACCACATTCTACGAAACGGGTTGCATGAAAGTGATTCGTGAGCACAACAATGGAAAAGAGGCGGGTGTATGGACGTATTATTATGACAGCACAGCACAAGTAGCGTGGCGCATGGGTTTTTTGAATGGAGAAAAACATGGCGAACACATTTATTTTTCTAAAAAAGGAGACACACTTTCGCAGGAGTTTTTCAAAAATGGTTTGCTTCACGGTCCGCGCAAGGTCTATTACCCCAAATCGCAAATCAAAGAAATTGCCAATTATAAAGATGGCTTGCTCGATGGAAGTAGTATTTCATATTTTCAAAACGGGCAAATTTCTAAACATCTGCGTTACAAGGCTGGTTCTAAACAAGGTAAGCAGGAGTATTTTTACTCCAGTGGTCAGGTGATGCGCGAAGAAACCTATGACAAAAACTTGAAAAACGGTCAATTCAAAGCCTATTTCATCGGTGGAGAAATTCAGGCAGAAGAAAATTGGATTGCCGGCCAAAAACATGGCTATTTCAGACAATATTATTCCAATGGAAGGGTGCAATTGGAAATTTTATATGACCAAGATAAAGTAGTGCTTTCAAGAAAATATGATGAATATGGTGCGCTTATCGAAGGTGTGGATCCCGTTACTGGTGAAGATGATTTGATTCCTGATTTGTCGGGCAAAAAGAAAAAGAGCAAAAAAGAAAAGAAAAAGAAAGAGCCCAAAGAGAAAAAGGGTCGAGCAACAGTTCAGTAATTATGCTCTTAACCGTTGAACAAATAGAAGTCGAATTGGCCGGATTAAAAAACTGGACATGTGATGGCAAAATGTTGTCTAAAACCTTCAGTTTTCAGCACTTTGACCAGAGTGTAGCATTTTTTTTTTTCTCGCAAGCATTGCCAATGAAATCAATCATCATCCCGATTTCTTTAACTCCTATAAGCGATGTAAAGTCCAGCTAAGCACCCATGATAAATCTGGTTTAACCGAACTTGATTTTATTTTTGCTCAAAAAATTGATGAAGCGTATGACTAAAATTGTAGCGTCTTTTTTCACGGATTTTTTGCTTTCAATTGGCACACATGCGCAAATTAATATATTGTTTTCGTTTGCCGATTTTATTAAGCCTCTTCAAAATCACTTTTTCTTCTTTTCCTTCACTTTTCTTTGACCATAAAAGTTCACTGTGTGCAAGGTTTCATATTGTGCCAATGCCTTCGAACTTGTGGTTTTATCGATAACCACATTTTTCTTTCTAGGGTTGAATTGAAAACGCACATTGTGAGCCAATGGACTTGCTATTTCCGCAGAAATATAGGTGGGTCCATTGAATTTCTCCCCGGGTTTGAGCATAACAATGGTATCTTTCCCTTGATGAGAAATGCTCAATAAAATATTGTGTTTGGAATGATTCACAAATTCCGTTTTGTTTTGATGAATCGACGCGCAAGCAACTGTTTCGGGTTTTGGAGGCTGCGGATTGTGTATGGGCTCGGGAATGACTACAGGCGTCGGCACAACAGTTGTTTGCGGTTTGACAGGTTGTGGATTCAATTCTGGCGACAAAGGGTCAGTTCTTCTCAATGAATCTGGCACTTGGGGTTGGTTGGGGCGACTTGGATTTACGTGCCTTGTAGTATCGTAATAAATGTGTTTAGGCACTGTAACGCGCATGTCCCAATCGTCTTCAATCTGACTCGTAATATTGCCGTTTTCATCAAAATAAGTATAGCTTCGATACCATTGAATTCCCGCATCTGGGTGACTGGAATACTCGGCTTTTTTGACCATGCCATTGGGATGGTGCGTAAAATATACACTGGCATGTCCGGCATATCTCCGAATGTGGCGCATGTAAATTTCTTCCCCTTTTAAATTAAATGCTTTGGCATAACCATCCCGATCGTCTTTGATTACACAAATGGTCGAAGTTTTTCCGTTTGGAAATTTATGATGATGAATGATTTCTTCTTTTTGCGACCAAATCACAAGTATCTTGAAAACCAAAAGTACAGCGAATAAATTTTTCATATTTGGCGTATTTCAAAAGTTGTGCCGAATAGAATTAAGAGAGGTACTTTGTAAGTTCAACAAACTCATTCACAGATAATTGCTCAGGACGTTTATCAAAAATGGGTAGAGAAGTATCGCGGTCACCAGTCATCGATTTCACTGAGTTTCTAATCGTTTTTCTACGTTGATTGAAGGCCGTTTTTACTACATTCCTAAATAATTTTTCATCACAATCGAGCTTTTCAACTTTGTTTCTCGTAAGGTGAATTACACCAGATTTTACTTTGGGGGGCGGAATAAATTTGTCTTCATCAACCGTAAAACAGTAGCTGATGTCGTAATAGGCTTGCAAAAAAACACTCAATATGCCATATGCCTTGGTGCCTGGAGGATGCGCAATGCGTTCAGCGACTTCCTTTTGAAACATGCCCACAACTTCGGGGATTTGATCGCGGTATTCCAAAACTTTAAATAAAATCTGGGTTGAGATGTTGTACGGAAAATTTCCAGCCACAGCGAAAGATTCTTCTCCAAAAATTTGCTTCAAATCTATTTTTAAAAAATCCCCATCAATGATTTTGTTGTTGGTCGATAGTTCTTTGAAATTTTCGTGCAAATAAACAATAGACTCTTTGTCGATGTCTATTACATACACGTCAGAATCAGGTCGTTTAAGTAGAGATTTGGTAAGTGCTCCCATACCTGGACCAATTTCTAAGATTTTTGAGTATCCACCATGACCCGTAAGTTGATTGGCAATGTCGTCGCAAATGGAGGCGTCTTTCAGGAAATGTTGTCCGAGGTGTTTTTTGGCTTTAACTGCTTCCATTATTCCGCACTTTCTTTATCAGTTTTTCTAACGCCATTTTCATATTCAGCCTCAAGGGTCAGATTTCCTTTATCGTCGAAGTATTTGAACGTGCCGTGGTGTCGGTTGTTTTTAAAGTTACCTTCTTCCAATAAAACACCAGATTCAGAATAAACGCGAAAGTAACCGTTGTTTTTGCCATCCACAATTTCTTGCTCTCGTTTCAATTGCCCATTATTGTGAAATACTTTACAGATGCCCGTATAAGGCTCATTTCTGTCCTCCAAATAAAAATGATTGTACAAGTTGTCGATAGCGAGCATTTCACAGTCGCAATATCCGGGGTCTTCGGCAATTTTTTCTTCGCTTTTGCAGGACAAAAACACAAAAATAAGAGGAATCAAAATAGGGATGTATCGAATCATAGTACAGCAATTTGAATGTGCAAAGTTAAGCATTATGACGTTGCGGCTCGGTGAAAGGTTGGACTGAAAAATAGACACGACAACATTTGGTTTAAAAGTCTGGCTTTTTCCTACTTTTGTAGCCGATTGGACGGTGTCCTGTCAAATTAACCTTTAGCAAGAGAACAACACATGAATTCTGAAGTTCATCACATCACCTTGGCTCATTTGAGTTTGTCTGAAATTGAATCGTTGATTTTTTCAAGAAAAAAAATAGCACTTGCCGACGACTGTCGCACTGCTATTGTGAAATGTCGACAGTACCTCGATGATAAAATAGCGGGAACAGATGGTTTGATTTATGGGATTAACACGGGTTTTGGTTCGCTATGCAATACGGCTATCGGCAAGGAAGATTTGTCGCAATTGCAATTCAATTTGGTGCGTTCACATGCCTGCGGAATGGGTGAAGAACTGGAGCAGAACATCGTGAAAATCATGTTGTTGCTCAAGGTTTTAGGTTTGTCAAAAGGTCATTCAGGCGTGCAATTGGAAACGGTGGAGCGTTTGATTTATTTCTACAACAACGATATTATTCCTGTGGTTTACAAACAAGGTTCCCTCGGCGCTTCTGGCGATTTGGCTCCTTTGGCTCATTTGTCGATGCCTTTGTTTAATGAAGGCGGGGTCTATTTTAAAGGAGAAAAACATGCCGCTGCTGATGTGATGAAACAATTGAAATTGTCTCCGATTGTTTTGCAGAGCAAAGAAGGATTGGCATTGTTGAACGGCACCCAATTTATGTCTTCTATTGCTTTGTGGACCGTTTTGAAATCAAATAGATTATTGAAGGCTGCCAACAAAATAGCGGCTCTTTCCCTTGATGCCTTTGATGGTCGCATTGAACCATTTTCAGATAACATTCAACAAATTCGCAAACAACGGGGACAAATTGAAATTGCGTCTGAATTTCGCGCTTTGTTGATGGGTAGCGAATTGATCGCCCAAGCAAAAGTGAATGTGCAGGATCCTTATTCTTTCAGATGTATTCCTCAAGTGCATGGTGCTTCATGGGATGCTTTGTCTTATGTGAGTCAAATCGTTGAAAATGAGATCAATGCGGTTACCGACAATCCGACCATTTTCCCAGATACAGATGAGGTGATATCAGCAGGTAATTTTCATGGACAACCTTTGGCTTTGTCGATGGATTTTCTGGCCATTGCACTTGCAGAATTGGGGAGTATCTCTGAGCGCAGAACCTATAAATTGATTGGAGGCACACGAAATCTTCCTGCATTTTTGGTTTCAAAACCAGGTCTCAATTCTGGTTACATGATTCCGCATTACACACAGGCTTCTATCGTAAGTCAAAACAAACAGCTTTGTTCGCCGGCATCTGTTGATACGATTGATTCTAGCAATGGTCAAGAAGATCATGTAAGCATGGGAGCCAATGCCGCCACCAAACTCTTGCTGGTTCTTGATAATCTAACAAAAATTTTGGGCATCGAATTGATGAATGCCAGTCAAGCCATGTCTTTTAGAAGTCCGCTTAAATCATCTCCTGCTTTAGAGTCGCTCTTAACCGAATACCGCAAAGTTGTCCCTGTTTCTGATGAAGATGAATACATGCATCCACGAATGGAAGCCAGTAAGATTTTTATTGAAAATTTAACCTAATTTTTTTAAATTATTTGCGACTTAATTTCCGTGCAAGTCACCGTACAAGTACACGTGTTAAAGTATTGATTATGATTGTTTTATGCTAAAATTTATTCAGCGCAGATTTGATTTGTGCCAAAGGAAGCCCAATCACATTCATGTAGGAACCCTGTATTTCACTTACGCCCAAATAACCAATATATTCTTGAATTCCATACGCACCAGCTTTGTCTAAGGGTTGATATTCTGCAACGTAATGCTCAATTTCTTCCTCTTTAAGTTCTGCAAAAGTGACCAAAGTTGAAACACTAAAAGTAAGCGACTTGTGAATCGATTGCATGTGAACGCCTGAAACCACTTCGTGTGTTCGTCCTGACAACTTTTTCAGCAATTCTATGGCATGTGCTGTATTTTCCGGTTTGCCCAAAATTTGTTCATCTAAAATGACTACAGTGTCGCTGGTGATTAAAACATCGCCGTTTTGAAGCGCCAAATCTAATGCGCTTGCTTTTAATTGCGCTAAGTATTCAGGCACCTCGTTTAAAGGTAGTTCGTCTGGATACACTTCGTCAACATCGGGAGATAAAGTTGTTACTGGATAGCCCAAATATTGGATATATTCTCTTCTGCGAGGCGATTGACTGCCTAAAATGATTCTTTGGATTTGCATAACTACAATTTTATGAGATTGAACACAAGAAAGTGATTGCGTTTTGAAAAAATTGTGCTTAGGCAGAACATCTTGCACAAATGCCAATCACAACAAAATTGGTGCTCTTCGGTAAATAGCCCAGGGGAAGTACAATTTTAGGCAATTCGGCATCCGCAATGCACTCGGTCTGTTCACAGCGATCGCACTTGAAGTGTACATGAGCATGGTTGTGGTGTGCATGATGGTCGTCTGTTTCGCATGTGCCAACACAAAGTGCATATTTTTCCATGCCCGAATCGTCAAAAATGCGATGTATTAGTTGACTTTCTTCAAAAGTATGAAGTGTGCGGTAAAGTGTCACCTTGTCGATTTCTTCGGAAAAGGAAGCCATCAATTCTTTTATCGAAACAGCGGTTCCACTTTTTTCTTGAAACATGGCCAGCACAGCCATGCGGGGTTTTGTTAACCGAAGATCATGTTTTTTAAGTAGTTCTGTACTGTTCATGCTACAAAATTAGGAAAATTAACGAGCTCTCAATTCAACTCTTTTTTAAACTTATTGCGACTTGGCTTTACCAAAATATTATATCGGGTAGAGGACGAACATTTGTTATTCAAGTTCAAACAGAGGGTTTAGAATAAACAAGCCAACAATTTTAATCAACAGCTATGTTCACATTGATGCGAATGCATACATTTGCAGCATGAACAAAATTTTGCTCACCTTTTTTTTATGTTTATCGGTTGTTACAGCAAAAAGTCAGCGCAATGTCTCAACTGATGTGATTGGAACGCCAATGGTGGGATTGCATTACGGCGCTATGTTGCCTTTTGCCGACATGAAAGATCGCTATGGTTTCTTGAATCAATTGGGTGCTACTGCTGGTTATAAAGACAAAAAGAACTGGGTTTATGGTGTAGAAGGCAATTTTTATTTTGGCAATCAGGTGAAAAATGATTCCATTTTCAACTTTATGACCGATAATTTGGGGAATATTTCAGAAGCCGAAGGTCAATTTGCTGTGGTTCAAATACTCTCTAGAGGCTTCAATATCAATGCACATGTCGGCAAAATTATTCCGATATTTGGTTCTAATCCCAACTCGGGTTTGTATCTTTCTTTTGGCGCTGGTTATACTTTAATGAAGTATCGTATTCAAACCACCTATGATTTTGTTCCGATTCTTGAAGCAGATAATAGACGTTTATACGACCGACAAACGGTTGGATTATCCTTGAGTCAGTTCATTGGATTCTCCCAAATCAGCGTAAACAGGTCGATACATTTTTATGGTGGTATTTATGCCAATCAAGGTTTTACAAGATTTTCACGTTCATGGTCTTATGATCAAGGTCCAGCACCCGAAGGCATTTTAATGGATTTTCAAATCGGTTTGCGTGGAGGCTGGTATATCCCGATTTATAAACGGAAAGCTAAAAAAATCTACTTCGACTGATGCATTGGCTGTATAATATCGGGATAAGACTTTACGGCTTTTCTATTCGCTTTGCTTCACTTTTCAATGCAAAAGCTCACCTCTGGGTACAGGGCAGAAGATTTTGGCGTTCTGAATTGAAGAAAAAATCAGGCGCTCTTGAAAATGGTTTTTGGTTCCACTGCGCTTCTTTGGGAGAGTTTGAACAAGGTCGACCGCTGATGGAAGCCTTGAGACAAAAATATCCGAAAACACCTTTAATTGTCACGTTTTTTAGTCCAAGTGGTTATGAAATTCGAAAGCAATACCCAAAGGCCGATTATGTTTGCTATTTGCCATTGGATACACCAGAGAATGCTCGATTTTTTGTGAAAACACTCAACCCGAAAGCAGTATTTTTTGTGAAATATGAGTTTTGGACCAATTTTTTGAAGGAGGTGAAAGTAAGAAAAACGCCACTTTATCTAATTTCGGGTAATTTTAGAAGCGAACAAAGATTTTTCACCAAAAAAAATCCATTCTACACGGCTTCCTTGCGTTGCTTTTCACATTTTTTTGTGCAAAATGAATGTAGTCAAGATTTGTTGAAAAAAATCGGACTCACCAATGTGAGCGTTTGCGGTGATACGCGCTTCGATAGGGTATATCAAAATGCCCAATGTGTGCAAGAAAATCAAGTATTGTTGGATTTTGTGAACGGTGAAAAAGTTTTGGTTTTGGGTAGTACTTGGCCCATGGAGCATCAAATGATATTTCCGAAAATCAACGATGGCACAATTGTCGAAAAAGTGATTATTGCCCCGCATGAGGTTGATTCTAAAAGTATTAAAGAACTTGAAGCTGCACTCACCGTTCCTAATTTTCGCTATTCTCACCACGAGGAGTACAAAACCTTGGCACACAAACGGGTTATGATTTTGGATGGCATAGGCATGTTGGCAAATGTGTATGCTGTCGGTCAAATGGCCTATGTGGGTGGTGCTTTTGGGAAGGGATTACACAACATTCTTGAACCTGCCATTTTTGGTTTACCTGTGATTTTTGGTCCGCATTATGAGAAATTTCCTGAGGGTCAAGAGTTTATTGATGCTGGAATTGGATTTTCTGTGCATTCAATCGATGAATTGTTGGAGAAAAAGGAATTTATTTCAGCGAACTACGATCAACTTAAAGCTGAAACAGTAAATTTCATGAATGCGAAAACTGGTGCTACAAAGTTGATTTTAAATAAATTGGATAAAGACCTCAAAAAGCACCTTTAAGCGCCCCCTGTATCTTTATTTCATCAACGTTTAGTTGTAAAGGATTGTACATGAAAATCCTGATTTCACTTGTGTTTTCTGGAATTTCCGCAATTGGAATTTGGAATGGACACAATTGATTTTTATTCCAGCCACTACCAAAGCGGTTAATCGGAAAATAGCGCGCATGAACATAAGCGCCAGAGGCATCAAAAAATTGCACTACCAAGTTCCAAGAAGCTGTTTTAGTTGATTTTAAGCTTTTCATTGTGCCGGATAACAAAAATACACGTGGATTTGGTACACTATCCCCAAACTGGTAAGTTGAAACGTTGATGTATTCGGGATTGCCTGTGCCTTGTTGAATATCAAATGTACGCAACTCAAAATACTGATTGTCAGGTTTTTTATTTTCATACAATGAGACGCCCAAATCACCGTCGTAAATCAATTTGAAGTCGGACAGTTCTGTATGGAATCGTTTCACGTCTCCTTGTGTCAGAATTACAGCGTCGTAATTAGAAATGTCGTTTTCAATGATTGTTATTGATTTGCCCAATTTTCGGAAATAATTCAATTCCATTTCTAGGTTTCTATCGATGTAAATGGAACTGGCAACGAGATATTCGTCTGAATATTCCTGTATCAGATAATCAAAAATTTCGTGGTCAACGCGATGATTTTCCCAATAATTGACCTGCTTCAAATTGACTTGTGCGAATGAAAATAGGGCGGCAGCGAGGAGTAGGGTAGCGGACGAATAATTGAGCCAAGGTTTTGCAGATGGCATAAAGAGCCAAGTGCCCACCAATAGCAAATACAGGTATAAGGCTGTTCTGGCTAATGGTCCTGAACCGTTCAAAACAAAAATCGCAGCCAAAATTCCAGCTATACTCGTGAATAGAACAAAAGGAAAAATGACTGATTTGCCGTTGAAAACTTGGAATTTATTTTTCAAAAAATATACTAGGAAAACCGATATCATGACCAGAAATGCTATCAAACTTGTGTAGTAGAGCCACATGGCGTCGGATTGAAAGAGAATTTCATTCAAAGAAATAATATTGTAGAGTGGAAATCTATCGCTCAATCCGAAATAAAGAAATCCACCATCCTGCAAATTTTTGATGTGGAGCGTAAAGAGTAAGAGGAGTCCGCTTCCTATAACCAAATATGCCAAACAAAACCATTTAGATTTTTTCCATGAGTTGTTGATGTAGGAAATTGCCGCAACAAAAAAGAGAGCAACGGAAGCAAATAGCAGGCTTAATTGTGCGAAAAGTGTTAAGAATATCAATACCAATATCCACCATGCACGCCAGTTCTTTTTGTCATCAACGAAACGCATTCCTTGATATATTGTGAGCAGTAATAGCGCAAAAGACAAGCCGTATCCCCTTGATAATGAGAAGAATTCTATTAGGGGATAAATACTCGTGAAAGTTAAAATGGCCACCCAAAACTTCCATTTTTGCGCAAAAAAAGAAGCAATTTTATAAGCTGAGTAATAATAAACCAAAAATGCCAAGACATTGGGTAAGCGGAAGCTGAAAGCGTTTAAAACAAATAGTTTGGTGCTCCAAATGGATAGAATAGAATTGAGATAATGGTTATTGGCATCAACTTGAGCTGCTGGATAAAATACGGTTTCAGGCTCTACATACAAGAAAAAAGTGAAAGCCTCGTCTGGCACAATAGGTACCAAAACAGCTCTGATGCAAACAAAAGAAAAAATCAACAAGAAATGCAGCGCTAACCAAGGATTGATGAGCTTTACAAGCATCTTTAGAGTACTTTCAATTCGTTGATAATTCCGGTCAAAGCATCTTTGGCATCGGCAAACAAAAGTTGGCAATTGTCGTAGCCAAAAAGTTTATTTTCCACACCAGCATATCCTTTGGCCATTCCGCGCTTGATCACAACAACCTCGCGGCAATTGTAAGCTTTGATGATGGGCATACCATAAATTGGACTGTGTTCGTCTGTTTCTGCGGCTGGATTCACAACATCGTTGGCGCCAATAATAATCGCCAAATCGTAGCTGCTCATTTCGTCATTTACAGCATCCATTTCTTTGAGGATATCGTAATGCACATCGGCTTCTGCCAGCAACACGTTCATATGTCCTGGCATTCGACCAGCCACTGGGTGTATGATGTAATGTACTTCAGTTTCTTTAGATTCTAATAAACTTTGTAATTGCTTGCAAAGGTGCTGCGCTTGAGCCACCGCCAAACCATAACCTGGAATAATGGCAACTTTGTTCGCAAACGCTAGCTTGGTTGCAACTTCGCCAAAAGAGGTTGTTTTTATTTCAATTTCTTCTTCTTCACCCACAGGACCTTTGGATGCCTTGAATTTGCCTCCAATTACCGCCAGCAATGAGCGGTTCATGGCTTGGCACATCAAGAGGGTAAGCAGCACACCTGCCGCACCAACAAAAATACCACCCGCTATCATGATACTGCTATCGTATAAAATTCCAGCCAAAGCAGTTGCAACGCCAGTTAAAGAATTCAGCAGAGAAATAACAACCGGCATATCGGCACCACCAATAGGCAACACGAAAATAATTCCATAGACCAAACCAAGAATCGAAAGCAGAATTGTGATGAGTTCTAGTTCTTGAGGAATGAGGTCGTAAACGTATAATACAGGTGCGGCTATAAACACCAGCAATAAAATCCGAGAAAGCCACATAATCCAAGCTGCTTTTTTGTCTTTTTGCTTACCAGAAAGTTTTCTATACGCCACAATACTGCCAGAAAATGAAGCAGCTCCTATAATTAATCCTGCCCACATCAGGGATAGATTCGATGCAGAAGGAGCATCATCTAAGCGCGATTCAATGATACCTAAGAGCATCGCGCAACCACCGCCCATAGCATTGAAAAACGAAATCAATTGAGGCATTTCGGTCATTTCAACTTTGTCGGACATGCGTTTTCCAACCAAATATCCAGCAATTATGGCAATAAAAATGAGACTTATTTTGACTACTGAAATTTCAACGCCGTAGAAGAGTCCCACCAAAGTAGCCAACACTGCAAGCGCCATGCCTCCAGCCGCAATAAGGTTTCCATTTTTGGCGCGACTTGGAGATGACAGGAATTTTAGTCCTATCACAAATCCAAGCATGGCAATCAAATAAGTGAAATTTACAAGTGCTATCATGGAAACTTATTTTGATTTTTTCTTGCTTGAGAACATCTGCAACATTCGGCCAGTTACAAAAAATCCACCTGCAATGTTGAGCATGCCTAGGAAAACGGCAACAGTGCCTATTGCTAAACTCAGATAATCCGACTCATCTATTTTGAGCATAATAATGATGGCGCCAACCAAGATGATTCCTGATATGGCATTGGCACCCGACATCAAAGGGGTGTGTAAAACAGCGGGCACATTGGCTATCAATTCGACACCCAAAAAGGTGCACAATACGAGGAAATATATCATTTGCTCGTTTGCGTTAAAAAATTCAATCATGTGACAAGATTAAGAAAAAAAATCAAGGAGAAAAATTATTGCATAAAACTTTTCACACGATCATTAATGATTGCACCATCATTTATCACGTGACAAGCGCTCACAATGGGGTCGTCTTCAACGCCATCGTTAAGTACGGATTTGAAATGTTTTAAGAATTGATAGTAATTACCCGACAACATTTGTGTTGAGGTGGTTTGAATTTCACGCGCCAAATAGGATGAGCCAACTATTTTTACGCCGTTCACATCAATAATTTGATCGTTGTTGGTAAGCGCACAGTTGCCACCTTGTTCGGAAGCGAGGTCAATAATTACCGATCCAAATTTCATTTTATACACAGAATCTGCTTCAACCAAAAGTGGCGCTTTTCTTCCTGGAATGTTTGCTGTGCATATCACTACTGAGGCGCTAGCCACATGTTTGTCGATTAACTCGCGTTGTTTTTGAAGATATTCTTCTGATTGCTCAACAGCATATCCACCCGCTTGTTGATTTTCGGCAGCACCTTCAACTTCTATGAATTTTGCGCCAAGACTTCGAACTTCTTCGCCAGCAGCTTTACGCACATCAAAGGCTTCTACAATAGCGCCCAATCGTTTGGCTGTGGCAATGGCTTGAAGTCCTGCAACACCTGCACCGAGAATGAGTACTTTCGCGGGTTGAATAGTGCCTGCAGCTGTTGTGAACATCGGAAAAACAGCATTGCTTAATTCGGCAGCTTTGATAACGGCCTTATAGCCTGATAATGACTGCATTGAAGAAAGAACGTCCATCGATTGTGCTTTGGTCGTGCGGGGCAACAAATCCAAACTATATAAATCAAGTCCTTTACAATAAAAATCACTCAGTTTGTGATGACTGAATAGCGGATTTACAATACCAATAAGCGTTTTATTGGTGTTGAAACAAATCGGCAAGCGGAAATGATTGATAAACATGAGGATATCGCAAGAATCCATTACTTCGGAGCGCGACATCACTTTTGCCCCAGCATCGATGTAATCAGTATCCATAAAACCAGCCGAAGCACCGGCATTGGTTTCAATATAAACCTCGTAACCCAAATCATGGATTACCTTTTTACAAGTAAGAGACCCCAGACATACTCTAGGGTCTCCATTTTGTTCTTTTAATATTCCAATACGATTCAAAACATTGTTATTTATGGGAATACACCGCGTTGTGTGTATGCCAGTTCAATTCGCTTAATTGCTTGAATGTATGCAGCCATTCTCCAATCGCAATCATACTCAGTAGCAACTTTCACTACATTGGCCAAAGAACGTTTCATTTGAGCTTCAAGACGCACAATTACATCTTCCATCGACCAAATTTCGCCGTTTCTGTTTTGTAACCACTCATAGTAGCTTCCAATTACACCTCCTGAATTACATAGAATATCTGGAATAACATCAATGCCTCTTGAGAACAATATAGCGTCTCCTTCTGGTGTTGTTGGACCATTTGCACCTTCTGCAATTACTTTGGCTTTAATCAAATGTGCATTTTCTTCAGTGATTTGGTTGCCCAAAGCCGCTGGAATGCAAATATCGCAATCCAAGCTGAAGAAAGTAGAACCATCTATTTCTTGCGCATCAGGGTACCCCCCAACGCCACCTGCGTTCGTGTTGGCATACAACAATAGTGCATCAGCATCCATGCCGTGCTCATTGTAGATTGTGCCTGAAGCATCTTGAACACCAACGAGAATTGCACCTTCTTGTTTCATGAAATGAGCAGCCCATTGACCCACATTTCCGTAACCTTGAACGATGTATTTTTTTCCTTTAATGTCGATATTTCTCAAACGTGCCCATTCTTTGATGGTAACTACAACACCCAATCCTGTAGCGCGGTCGCGACCTTCCAAACCACCAGAACCAACAGGTTTTCCGGTTACCACGTGCGCGAATTTCGAACGCTCATTTGGATTTTTTGTCGACATATAAGTGTCGGCAATCCAAGCCATCATTTGTGCATTGGTGTTTACATCTGGAGCAGGGATGTCATATTCAGGCCCGATATTATCACCCAAAGCAAATGTGAAACGACGCGTAATGCGCTCCAATTCGCCTAAAGAGTAATTTTTAGGGTCTAGTTGAACCCCACCTTTACCACCTCCGTAAGGCAAACCAGCCAAGGATGTTTTCCACGTCATCCAAGTAGCCAAAGCCTTAGCGGCGTTGATATCTACATCAGGATGGTAGCGTAAACCACCTTTGTAAGGCCCAAGGGCGTTGTTGTGTTGAACTCGGTATCCTGTAAATACCTCTACTGTTCCATCATCCAAACGCACTGGAAAGTGCACGATGATTTCAGTGTTTGTTGTTGCAAGAATCTTGCGGATGTTTGGGTTTAAGCCCATTTTGTCAGCAGCAGCATCGAATTGTTTTTGCACACTTTCGTACATGCTTGGCTTCTTTTTTTCAGCGGTGCTCATGGTCAAATTGTATTACTTGTTTTCTTTGGTTGTATTAAATAATTCGTTAAATAAACATTAAGAATACGACTAAAAATTTCGGTGCAAATCTACAATTTCTATTGAATTGCAACTATTAAATAGTATTTATTTGTGATTTAACGATTACAGACCTTTTATGTTTCGAAAGTGTACTGGAAATCATGTATTTTCGCGTTATCTTTTTACTAAGCTCATAAACTGAAGGTATGGCATTCAATTTTTTTAAAAAAAAACCAGAAAAGTCCGAAGTAGGTCCATCTAAATTGGTGATGAATCCAGTAGATTATCATCCTAAGATTGTTTTGGCTTGGTCGAAAGCCATTGAGGGCAATAAAGAAATTTTGGAATGGCTCTCTAAAAATGGTTTCGAAGAATTGGCGGTGGCGTGTTGGGCCATTCGTTTGAACGATGAAGCGCGGTCTTGGCTTTTGCAAAATGGTTATCCTCAATTGATGGCTTTTATAAATGCAGCAGAAGGCAATGAATCAGCGCTGAAATGGTTGGAAAAATACAATATGCAGGTGTATCTTCATATGGCCAAAGCCATTGATGGTGAAATTGATTCCTATTATTGGCTCCAGAAAAATACAACGCCGGATGTGTTTATGCTCACCAAGTCCATCGAAAGGGTGAAAGATGAAATTGAAGAACGGCACCGAGATGTGCATAAATTTGGTGACTAGCGTCGAATCACCTCAATAAAAAGAAATATTTGTTGTTGGTGTCATTCCCATCAACACAATTGATCAAATCTTGCAATAAAATGTGTGGCTCTATCGGTCCTTGTGAAAAATAAGGAGTTGTACTTGTGTTACAGAAGATCACTTTGTTGAATTGAACGGACGGAAAAGTGGTATAAATGCGATTTTCTTTTTTTAAATCTTCGAGACTGAAATTTTTTGGTCTTTCTGCAACGATTACCCAGTATTCAGTGATTCCAAGATGGTGGTAAGCTTCCTCCAATCTAAAAAGCAAGTTGCCTGTTTCAGTTTTGCTGCGCAAAAAATAACTCAGTCCAGCGTCTTTTACCAAGGTTGCACTTATTGAATTTCCAGAGGGCATGTCCCAAGTGTCGCCATAGGGCAGGTTAAATGCAACTGAATTTGGTTTTGGCAGGGTTTTTTCAGCACTGAAAAGGTCTTCATCGTTGTATTTACCTGCTTCATGGTGTCGGGTTTCTCGCTTTTCTTGAATCAAACTGAGATACTTGTTTTCAATTTGCTCGAAACTGGTAGAATTGGGGTCTTGACCTGAAATCAAAGCGAAAAATTTCAACCATTCTGCTCTCGCGAGTGGCGATGTTTCAATATATTCTGTCAAAAATAAGGTGGAGATGCCAAATCGCTGAAGTTGTTCTTTGTCCTTATCTCCAAAGGGATACAAAAACACCAAATCGGCATTGAGGTTCACAATTTTCTCCAAATCAATTCCCTGCGCATTACATATTTCAGATGTTGAAAGTAGGGCTTTCTTCTGAAGCGAATCCAAATATTTGATTCCGCATAAGCCCAATAAACCGTCGAGTTTATTTATGCTTTGCAAAAAGGCGAAGTGCGTTGTTGATTGTGCAACCAACCGATTGAAATAGCGCACTTCATCGGGGCTTTGCCCAGTCAAATTTAAAGAATCAATGATCTGCTGTGTGTTGGGGTCGTGAATCAATATAAACACGCTGGTGTCGCTTTGATGAACTGAAAACCCTTTTGCATATTTGATTTCAAAAGGTTCAAATTTGACAAATCTTATCTTTTCATCTCCTCGGCTTTCGGGGCGTTGAATACATCCAGCCCAGAGAACAGCAACAAAAATGGACAAAAGAATGATATTGAAACTTTTTATTTCAAATGTAAAGCCTGTATTCTGCTTGAGTTTGTTCCAGTTCATCATAGTGCAAAATTAAGGCTTTACCTTGTAAATTCGTGACTTTGTCTTAATGATTGTAAAAGTACTATTGCATTTTACTCAACCCTATGCAGATTTATAAATCGAACTCACCTAAAATTAGGATTCCAAAGTGATTGTAGAAATATGGCTCAAAACCAGACAATTAATTCTACATTTGATCAAAAATCGAAAAACATGAAGAAAACTATTACTCTTTTGACACTTGCGTTTGGAATCCATGTGAGCCATGCGCAGCTTATTTCTGACAACTTTGAGTCTTACAACGCCGGGGCTTTAGGACCTCAATCCAGTCAATGGACCACATGGTCTGGCACAGAAGGCGGAGCAGAGGATGGCGTTGTTTCTACTGCTCAAGCTCAAAGCGGTTCAAAATCATTGTATTTGAATTCAAATTCGACCAATGGAGGACCACAAGACGTTTTGTTGAATTTGGGTCAGCTTTACAATTCCGGCATATTGACTTTTGAATGTGCTTTGTATATTCCAGCAGGAAAACAAGCCTATATTAATTTCCAATCGGCGCTTAATCCAGGAGTTACTTGGGGTTTGAATTGGAACGCCGCAGATGGCACTTTCTCTATTGATGATGGCATCACACCTGAATTGGCAACGGGTACTTATCCTGTTGAAACGTGGTTTACTTTTCGCATTGAAGCCAATTTAACCTTAGGGGTTTGGAAAGCCTTGGTCAATGGAAATGTTGCAGGTGTTTGGATCAATGGTCTAAACAGCGTGGCATCTATCAATTTTTACCCACACAATGCCAATGCGCGTTATTATGTAGATGATGTTGTGGTCGATGTGCAACCTTACACTTTATCCAATGTGAATGCCGTGGCGAGTGGTTTGAATATGACAGGCAATATTGCTGGTCAAGTGCTTGCTCCAAAGGCATCAGTTACCAATGGAGGCACAAGCGCAATCACATCATTTACAGCTACTTTGAACTATAATGGAATGGATTATGTGCAAAATATTACAGGCGTAAATATTGCATCTCTTGCTCATTATACTGTGAATTTTTCTAACGTTAGTTTGGTTGCAGGCAACAATACGGCAACGCTTACAATCAGCAATGTGAACGGCGGAACGGATGATGTATCAACAGACAATACGATTGCCATTCAAGTGAATCCAATTGTGCCAGCAACAGGTAAAATGGTTGTTGGTGAAGAGGGTACAGGCACATGGTGTCAATGGTGTCCGAGAGGAGCTGTTTTTATGGATAGATTTGAGGAAGATTTTGATGGATTTTGGGTTGGTATAGCTGTGCACAATGGCGACCCAATGACCGTTGCTACTTATGATGCAGGTATTGCCGCCATGGTTTCTGGCTATCCTAGTGCAGTTGTAGACCGCGGCACAAGTGTTGACCCTTCAAACATGTACAATCAGTTTTATGCTCGTTTACAAACGGCTCCAACAGCATTCATCTCAACGACACAAACCTACAATGCCGCAACAAGAGTTTTAACTGTTACGGTTTCAGCCAATTTTCAGGCCAATGCAAGCAATGCTTATAAACTGGCTTGTGTGCTTACAGAAGATGGCGTTACGGGTTCTGGTTCGGGCTGGTCACAGTCGAATGCTTTTGCCAATGGAAACAACGGTGTGATGGGTGGCTATGAATTGCTGCCCAATCCGGTGCCAGCTTCAATGATGGTGTATGACCATGTAGCCCGTGCAATTGAACCAAGTTTTGCTGGTGATGCCAATAGTTTTCCAGCCACTGTGAATGCTGGTGAAACGCACTCAAGAACTTATACATTCACGCTTCCCGCTACTTGGGATGATACAAAAATCAATATTATCGGTATGATGATGGATCCAACTGGTAGAATTGACAATGCTTCTAAATTCAAACTTGCAGATTTGGTGGGTATTGATGATCATGCAATAAGCGCGAATTTGGTTTCATTGTTTCCAAATCCAGCTGGCACATCAACCACCTTGGTTTTGAACTTGGACAACGCCGCATCGGTTGAAGTTGCTGTTTTGGACATCAATGGAAAAACAATTTCTTCTCGAGCGTATGGCGTATTGTCTGACAATCAACTTATTGAAATGAATACGGCTTTGCTTCAGGCTGGCGTTTATTTTGTGCAGGTAAGCATTGATGGTATGCTAATAACACAGAAATTAATTATCGAGTAACGCAAAATACAAAAACGAAAAAAGAGCAGGTTATACAATCTGCTCTTTTTTTATCACTTAAACTTGTAAATTTTCTATTTGACTATTCGCAAACGTACCACTAAAATTTGAATATTGAATCTAATTCTCAATTTAAAGCATTGATTTATATAGATTTCTCCGTGTTTCACACGTCGAAATGACAGACTAAGAAGAGGGGGAG
>JBIIJN010000062.1:0-16353 GCA_044233745.1 Crocinitomicaceae bacterium | reverse complement strand
AACTGAGACGATCCTGGGTCACCTTGGCGACCTGCACGTCCGCGCAACTGTCTATCTACGCGACGTGAATCGTGGCGCTCTGTACCTATAATGGCTAAACCACCAGCTTCTTTTACACCTTCACCCAACTTGATGTCAGTTCCACGACCAGCCATGTTGGTTGCAATAGTTACAGCGCCTCTTTTACCAGCATCAGCCACAATTTCAGCTTCTTGTTGGTGGTATTTGGCGTTCAATACTTTGTGTGGAATATTTTTCATTTTCAACATGCGGCTCAAAAGCTCAGAAATTTCAACCGTAGTTGTACCTACCAAAACTGGTCGGCCATCTGCAACTAAACCTTCCACTTCTTGAATAACCGCGTTGAATTTTTCACGTGCCGTTTTGTAAACCAAGTCGTTGCGGTCGTTTCGCTGAATGGGGCGATTGGTTGGAATCACCACCACATCCAATTTGTAAATGTCCCAAAATTCTTTGGCTTCCGTTTCTGCGGTACCCGTCATCCCCGCTAATTTGTGGTACATACGGAAGTAATTCTGTAAGGTAATTGTGGCGTAGGTTTGCGTTGCCGCTTCCACTTTTACATTTTCTTTGGCTTCAATGGCTTGGTGTAGTCCGTCTGAATAACGTCTGCCCTCCATGATACGGCCTGTTTGCTCATCAACAATTTTAATTTTTCCTTCCATCACCACATATTCCACTTCTTTTTCAAAAAGCGTATAAGCCTTGAGCAATTGATTCATGGAATGTATGCGTTCAGAAATCACAGAAAAATTACGAATCAAGCGGTCTTTTTCTTCAAGCAAAGCCTCTTTTTCTATGGCTTGTTTGTCGAGGGAGGAAAGTTGAGAGGCGATATCTGGCAATACATAATAATCCGCACTTTCACCAGATGACAAGAGGTCAATTCCTTTATCCGTAAGGGTTATAGAGTTGTTTTTTTCGTCGATGGTGAAGAGCAATTCTCTGTCAATAATTGGCATGAGTTTGTTTTGCTCAGCCATGTAGATGTTTTCCGTTTTTTGCAAATGGGCTTTAATTCCTGACTCACTTAAGAACTTGATAAGGGCCTTATTTTTAGGCAATCCTCTGAATGCACGAAGCAGCGCAATTCCTCCTTCGTCCAGCATTTCTTTGAGCTGCTTTTTATCAGAAACTGTTTCAGGATTATTCAAAGGAACCAGTAATCGCTTGGCTTCTGTAAGGAAGTTCGTAACCAATTTACGCTGTTCGCCGACAATTTTTTCAATTTTCGGTTTCAGAGCTTCAAATTCTTGTTGGTCACCTTTTGGTGTTGGACCTGAAATAATCAATGGTGTACGGGCATCATCAATCAACACTGAATCGACCTCATCTACGATTGCGAAATGATGTGGGCGTTGAACCAATTGATCAGGGTCGCCAGCCATGTTGTCGCGCAAATAATCGAAACCAAATTCGTTGTTTGTGCCAAATGTAATATCGGCTAAATAAGCATCACGACGCGCTTGTGTATTCGGTTGGTGCTTATCAATACAATCTACGGTTAATCCATGGAATTGATACAAAGGACCCATCCATTCGGAGTCGCGTTTTGCCAAGTAGTCGTTTACGGTAACCACGTGAACACCTTTGCCTGAAAGGGCGTTGAGATAAACTGGCAGCGTTGCCACAAGCGTTTTACCTTCACCCGTTTGCATTTCAGCAATATTGCCTTTATGCAGCACAGCGCCACCCATCAACTGAACATCGTAGTGAACCATGGTCCATGTAACTGGTGTTCCAGCTGCAGTCCAAGTGTTCCGCCAAATAGCTTTATCACCTTCAATGATTACGCCATCGCTTTTAGCAGCTCTTTCGCGGTCAAAATCTTGAATACGCACGGTGAGTTTCCCGTTTTCCGACCAGCGCTTAGCCGTTTCTTTTACCACAGCAAACGCTTCCGGCAATATTTCCAGCAATTTTGCTTCAATTTTTTCGTTGATCTGGGTTTTTATAGTGTCGGCTTCTGCATACAAGTCTTCTTTCTTGTTGATATCCGTTTGGGCGTTGTCAGCTTCGGCTTGTATGCTTTCCAATTTATTATTGAGTTCTCTCGTGGCTTCTGAAATACGCTGTTTGAATTCTGCGGTTTTATCACGTAATTGGTCATCAGAAAAATGACTTACAGTATTTGCAAATTGGAGTATTTTTTCAACGTACGGTTGGAATTCTTTTTGGTCTTTTGCGGATTTATCTCCGAATATTTTGCTTAAAATGCCTTTTAACATCGTACTTAGTTTAATTCAAATAATAACTTACAAAAATAAAGTAAAATCCATATCTAATTATAAATACGTGATTTTCATTGTTGGCTAGACTTGTCAAAAAACATGCTTTTCTGATTCGTCTGCCAAGCTGACCATTATTGGTGCTTAGGACAAAAAAAAGACTGCCAATCAGACAGTCTTCAATATGCTTTATCCAATTCAGATTAATATTCATCTTCATTGAAGAAAAAGTCTTCTTTGGTAGGGTAGTCGGGCCATATTTCTTCGATGCTTTCATACATATCGCCCTCGTCTTCCAATTGTTGCAAATTTTCAACAACCTCAAGCGGTGCTCCGGTGCGCATAGCGAAGTCAATTAATTCGTCTTTGGTTGCGGGCCATGGTGCGTCTTCAAGATATGATGCCAACTCTAGTGTCCAATACATAGTATGTTAATTTTATGAATTTCAAATTTCGCGCAAAAGTATAATAATTTTTTAATAATACACAAAATACTTTGATTACCCTAATTTACATTTTGGTTGAATATATTCTTAGTTTGTTGTCTAGTCTATTAAAAACAATCTTATTTCAGAAGAATAAGTTTGTTACACCTATTTATTAGCGACGCCAAGCTATTTGTTTATTAAATCGTTCGCTTTTTCAATCCTTTTCTTCATTTCAAAAGTATTCCTATTCTTCCAGAAATTCCATAAGACAATTCAAACTCATCGTAATGCTGCGGTCCAATATCAATTCCAAAAAGCCAATGATTTTTGGTCAAATAGTTTATCCCTAGAGGAAAGTGAAATGTTGGCTCAGGATCAAAATAACCGATTGAAATTCCTGCCTGTATACCTGCTTTCATTGAAAACCTACCCGGTCTCAATCCGGGATAATAGGCATTAATGCCCCCTCCTATTCCGAGTAGTCCGATCGAAGCCTCTCCAGATAACCAAGGGGTGAATAAGAATTCATAGACCAAACCAGCAAAGGGATTAATAAGACCGATTCTTCCACTTATGATATGTCGCATTTTGATAGGGTCAATGCTTTTGGCATTCCCAACTTTATAGCCAAATCGTAAACCCAAACTTGCCGTGATATACAATTGAAACGGGCCATTTTCGTAACCCAAATAACCGGGAGTATCGAGCCACAAAGGCCCTATTGCCAAAGAACTTGAAAAGTTTCGCTTACCCCAATAATGAATACCAATCGGTGCATATAAAGCATGTCCCCGACTTTCTTCTACTTGATTTTCATCGTTTAAACCGGATGACTCCCACAGCCAGCTCCCTTGAATTCCGGCTGAAAACAGGAGTCTATTTGATCGAGGGTCGTTAATAAAGTAGCGAAAACCGCTACCATAACTAAACATTCCAATGCCTAAAACCACGCTGCTTTTGTGGGAGAGCATTAAACTGTATTGTAATCCTAGAGGATAACCAATAGGGTCGAGTAAACCTACTTCCATGCTTTGTGATGGTACTGACTCTTTAGAGAAAGTTCTTATTTCTTCCTTTTGACTCAGCACGGATTTAAAGTTTGTGAAGAAAATGAAGGTTGAAAACAATATTGTGCGCGTAAATTTTCTCATTGAACAAAAATAAACATTTTGAAAAAATCAAAATTTGGTTTTTCTAGAAATAAAATACATTTTTTTAAATTAGATGATAGGCTTTCGAATTGATAAATTATTTTTCTGGAATCCAAGGTTGTTCTTCAGCTCCTAAATCTAATGCAATTTTTCTACTTAGCGTAAATAAAAAATCACTTAATCGGTTTAGATAGGTTAAAATAAGGGGGTTTACTGTCTCTTCACTGGATAAATGAACAACGAGGCGTTCGGCTCTCCGACAAACGCAGCGTGCCACATGGGCTTGAGATATGGCTGTTTGTCCACCTGGTAACACGAAAAAACGCATCGGAGGCAAGGCTTCGTCCATGGTATCAATCTCTTTTTCGAGGAACTCGATATGTTCCAAACGCAATTCGGGTAATTTCATCGAACTGCCTTCTTTTCCAACCGCCAAATGTGAGCCAATGGTGAAGAGAATTTGTTGAATTTCAATGATTTGTGCTTTATATTGACTATCAATATCTTGGTCGCGTAGCAAACCCAAATGGGAGTTTAATTCGTCAACGGTTCCATAGGATTCAATACGCAAATCGTATTTGGGAACCCGCATACCGCCAATCAAGGATGTTTCGCCTTGGTCGCCTTTTTTTGTATAAATTTTCATTTTTTCGCTTTTAATAGGGCATAGTGCCTAACAGCTCCAACCCATAAGATGTTTCGCGAAAGTAATAAATTGTGCCAATGATAATGTCATCTGCAACCAAGGTTTTAGGATTGGGTAGCAATTGTCCACATTCCTTGCAAGTTTTTAGAAAACGTTAATGAGCTAAAGCATAGAATTCTAATAAATTGAATTCTTGGTTGCCTAATTTTTTTTTCAGTGCTCTTTTCAGCTGAAATGGCAGTCACGAACATTACAAATTATGCGAATAGGCACAATGGTTATTCTCCAAAGTAGTAATTAATTGTTGCGCAAATCAACTGTTATGGAGTCTGTGAATCCTTGTTCGCATGCTGGTTGTGTTGCTTCTTATGTAATTTTTTCTTTGTCACTGACTATTTTTTGTTCGTTTTTGCTGCATGTACTTTTTATCATTATTACTATAAATGCCCCTAAAAGAAATGTGTTTTTAATTTTATTTTTTAGCGTTAAAGTATTGAAACACCAATATGATAAAAGCTGTTTTGCCCTTGGTTTAATATTTTTGAATTCCCCACTTTTCTTTATAAATGAATCATTGGGTTCACAACCGAAGCATAAAATGCTCTTTTTCTTGTTGTTTCCGGTAGGAAACCAATGCCATTCTGCCGAAGTCGATGCTGAGATGAAATTGCGGATTTTCAACGATTTTTTCCCAAGCATCCCACATATCATCTGACCAACGGATATCGTCTAAAATCCACAAAGTGCCATTGTGCGCATAGGGTGTAAGTTGTTCGATGTAAGACAAAAGCGCTAATCCTCTGTGGTTGCCATCAATGAAAATCAAATCATATTTTTCTTCATTCAGTGATTGAAAATAATCTTCAAATCGTGCATTGTGGAAGTTGATGTTGTTTGTTTCTAAAGGAAAAAGATTTTGCGAAACAGCGTTGGTTTGCGGACAACCTTCAATGGTGTCGATGATGGACTGAGGATGTCCCAGATGCAAGTGCAGTGTACCCCAGGCCAAAGAAGTGCCCAGTTCTAAAATGCGCTTAGGTTGGTAGAAACGACTCAATTGATAGAGGAGCTGGGCATATCGCTTGCTGGAGCGGCTATTTTTAAATATGTCACTTATTTTGCGCTCGTTGCCCATGTGTTTAGACCCCGCTCCAAAATCCGTTATGCGAATAATTTGTTGGTTTTGATTGAGTTTTTTAAACTGGTTTTTTAAGAGAGCTTGATCGCTTTGATCCCAGGGCACAGATAAGCATTCGTCAGAGAGCTGATATACAAAAGGCGAGTGAATGCCATGTCGTTTTTTGGCGTTAACAAAGTGATGAATATGAGACCAATAGCGATTCATGTGTTTGGATAAGCTTCAAAAGTATCTATAGTTGCACGATATTTTGTTATTTTGCACAAAATTAGGGCTTAAATGATATCGAAACAAAGCGAGGAGGAACAGCGGCGCATGGTTTTTCAAGATGTGCCGAAAATTGAGTTGGCGCAAGCCTGTTCGATTCAACATGGCATTTTGAGAATGAGTAAAGAAGAGGAGTCGGCTTGGGCCACGCGTTTTTTAGACAAACAGCGCGATTTGTGTTTCTTTATTCCAGCTTCTGGTTCAGGTTCGCGCATGTTCGAGTTCTTGTACGATTTTTTTAAGCATTCTGACGAGGAAAATCGCATGAAAGTTGAACGCTTCCTCAATCATATCAACGATTTTGCCTTTAGTCGCTTGGTCGATGAAGAGATTAAAGCAAAATTAGATTCAGGTGAAATGAACTTGAAAGATTTCGCGGCATATATTGTTGAGGATGAGGGGCTTGGTTTTGGATCGCTTCCCAAAGGGCTTATTGCATTTCATGAATATGATTATTTTGTTTTGAATCCGTTCCAAGAACATGTGTTGCAAATTTGCAAGGCCTTTTCCAATACAGCTAAAATACATTTCACGGTTAATTTCGATTTTCTACCTCAAATACAAACTGCTGTAAAATCGATTACTGAGCTTTCAGCCTATCAAGCTCAGGTCACATATTCAGAACAAAACAAAAATTCTGATAGTTTGGTTTTCAATGCCGATGGCACGCTGGTTATGGGTCAGGATGGTTTTCCCTTAACTCGACCTGCTGGTCATGGTGCTTTACTTGAGAATTTAAACGCAATTGATTCTCGCTTCATTTTCATCAAGAACATTGATAATATTCAGCATTTGAATCATGATAACTCATCACAAACCTATGCTTTTTTGGGTGGTGTGCTGTTGGATTTGAATCATCATCTTGAGGCCATTTCGCATGCAGCACTTCCTGAGCGCATAATCTTGCTTTTGGAATTGAACGCCCGCTTTAAAATGTTCTATAGCGAAGAAATGATTCCAACTACCGACGAAGAAATCAATCGCTGGCTTTTGCGTCCCAAAAGGGTTTGTGGTATGGTGAGAAACGAAGGTCAACCTGGCGGAGGACCATTTTGGGTGAAACAAAATGGAAAAGTAGAGAAACAAATAATTGAAAAGGCACAAATTGCTCACGATACAGAACAAATGCTTACCTTAGTAAAAAGCACGCACTTCAATCCTGTGATTATGGCTTTGGATACCTGCGATTTTGACGGAAACAAATTCGATTTATTCAATTTTCAGGACGAGCAGACCTACATGGTGGTAGATAAGAAATGGAACGGTAGGCAAATCAAGTTTTTGGAAAAGCCGGGTCTGTGGAACGGTAGTATGGCCGATTGGATTACTGTTTTTGTCGAGGTTTCTTCGGAAGTTTTTAGTCCGGTAAAAGATGTCTTGAATTTGTTGGACAACAAACATTTTGGAAATAAATAGATAGAGCAAGCAATGGATGGCGTTTACGAAATAGTGTTTAATACAATTCAGGAAGGCCTCATACTTACCGACATGACGGGAAGCATCCGTTTGGTGAATCCGAGAACCGAAAAATTATTCGGATACAGTAAAAATGAGCTGATTGGTCAAAAAATAGAGGTGCTCATTCCGCATGAATTTCGAAACAAGCACGTAACAACCCGAGATGGTTACCAAAAGCGTCCTGTCAATCGCCAAATGGGTTCAGGCATGACCTTGTTTGGGCAACGAAAGGATGGCTCTAGGTTTCCCGTTGAAATTAGTCTCAACTCTTTTCAAGACCAAAATGGCGAACGTTTTGTATCTGCACTGATAACAGATATTCACATCCGCAAAAAAGCACAAGATGAGGTGTTGCGCATCAATGAAAACTTGGAGCAGATTGTAGCAGAACGCACCAAGGAATTGTATGAAAGCAAACAGCTCTATGAATCGATATCCAAGCATTTTCCAACAGGCGCCATTTATGTACTCAACTTGGATTTCAAGATTGATTATGCCGACGGAATGGAGTTTGTGCGCTTGAAACATGACCCCTTGGATATTTTGGGTCAAGATTATGTAGAAATCAATTTTGATAATCGCAGAAAGCTGTTGAATATGCTCAATAAACTCATCGAAGTAGGCGCCGTGGCAGCAGAGTTTATCGACAAAGACAATGAATACTATATGGTAAATGCCAGTTTGTTGAAAGACACTTCTGGTAAATTTAGTCGCATATTGATCGTAGAAAACAACATTACACAGCAGAAAAAAACTGAAGAATCGCTTGAAAAAAACATCGAAGAACAACGCCGCCTGAATTTACTCAAATCGCGCTTTGTTTCTTTTGCTTCGCACGAGTTTAGAACACCATTAACCACAATGAGTTCCTCAGCCGACCTCATTCGGAAATATGTGGAACTCGACGACAAAGAGAAAATCAGCAAGCACATTACGCGTATTCAGCAATCGGTGGTGTATATGACCAGCTTGTTGAATGATTTTCTTTCCTTAGATAAAATTGATTCAGGCGTGGTGAACCTCAATGTGCAGCGCATCGATTTAAGTAAATTATTGGAAGAGTGTCTGGAAGAAACAGCAGGTGTTAAAAAAATTGGGCAAGAGATTCAGGTGATGAATGCTATCAGTTGTATCGAAACAGATCCATTTTTGCTCAAATCCATTTTGATTAATTTGATTTCGAATGGCTTAAAATATTCCGACGAGAAGAGTTCTGTTTTGGTTACCACAGCTATAGAAAGCAACGAATTTGTGATTTGCATAAAGGACCATGGCATGGGAATTCCTCAGTCCGAATTGCAAAATTTATTCACCCGTTTTTTCAGGGCTTCTAATGCACAAGAAATCAAAGGAACTGGTTTGGGTCTGCACATCGTTTCGCGGCATGTAGATATGTTGGGCGGAAAAATAATATGTGAAAGCGAAGAGGGCATTGGCACTCAATTTTGTGTATATTTACCTTGGAAACAATTGAATTAATCCATGACAAAAATTGCAGTTATTGAAGACAATTCGGATATGCGCGAGAACATATGCGAAATTTTAGAATTGGCGAATTACAAAGTGGTTTCTGCTCCAGACGGAAAAGCGGGAGTAGAATTGGTGCGAAAGGAGCTTCCAGACCTTATTTTGTGCGATATCATGATGCCTGAGTTGGATGGATATGGGGTTTTGTACTATCTTTCAAAACATCCGGAAACATCAAGTATTCCTTTTGTTTTTCTTTCAGCCAAATCCGAAAAAGAGGATTTTAGAAAGGGAATGTTGATGGGCGCCGATGATTATATGACCAAACCTTTCAAGGAAATTGAGCTCCTCGATGCCATTGAAGCGCGCCTGAAGCGAAGTTCGGCTATACGCTCTTTGTCAACCGACACATCGAATTTACAACAATTCATTTCATCTCACGCTGCTTTACACAACATGAGCGAATTGGCCTTAAAAGCCCGCACCAAAAATTTGGAGCGAAAAGAACAACTCTATTTTGAAGGCGACCAACCCAGTTATATTTATTACATCGTAGAGGGAAAAATTCGAACCTATAGGGTCAATGCCGATGATAAAGAATTGGTTACGGCGCTCTACAATCAAGGTGATTATTTTGGCTACTTGGAGCTTTTGCAAGACAGACCTTATGAGGAGTATGCCGCTGCCTTGGAAGATTCTAAATTGGCCATGATTTCTAAAGAAGATTTTTTCTCAACCGTACTTTCCAACAGAGAGGTTGCTGCTTCGTTCATGAGTATGCTGGCCAAAAATGTAAGCGATAAAGAACAGGATTTGGTTCAAATGGCCTACGACACAGTTAGAAAACGCGTTGCGAGTGCCTTGGTGCGCTTATACGATAAGTTCAACACCAACAACGAGAAGCATTTTGCCATGACTATTTCACGCGATGAATTGGCGTCAATTGTAGGCACGGCAACTGAATCGGTGATCCGAATTTTATCTGAATTTAAAGCCGATGGATGGATCCATGTGCGCGGTTCTTTGGTTGAAATTATTGATATCGAGCCCTTGAGGAAGTATCGATTTTAACCCACCACAACCACAACCATCTTGTCCCAATCCAAGTATTTCACGGCCAATTCTTGCAAGCGTTTGGGTGTGATATGGTTCAAGGTGTTTAAAAATTGATTTAAGTGATTTTGGGGTAAATCGAAACGCTTGGCGAATAAAAACTGACTCATTTGGGCAAAGGCGCCGTCGGTTGATTTTAATATTTGTCCTTGGATGTATGCCCGAGCCAAATTGAGTTCATCAACGCCAATTTCTTCTTCGCGCAAACGTTTAATTTCATGTTTGATGGCTTCGATGGCAGCGTCTTTGTGTTCTTTGCCAACTTCGGTGCTGATGAAAAAATAACCGGTGTTTTCATAAGCCGTGATTCCCGAGCCAACACCATAGGTATAACCTTTGTCTTCGCGGAGGTTTTGCATCAAACGACTGCCAAAATAGCCCCCTAAAATGGTTTCCAAAATATCAAATTCGAAATAATCCTCATTTTTGGGTGTAAACAAAACCCGACCAATGCGAATGGTACTCTGCATGGCTTTGGGCTTTTCGATGTAGTGTTGCACGGGAGCATAAGTCAAATCCAACACTTGGGCTTCTGTTGTTTTGCTGTATCGATGATTAAAAATATCTGCTACTATAGCGATGTGCTCTTCCGAAACAGGACCAACTAGGTTGATTTGCTCGATGTTCTTGATAAAATGTTCTTGGTAAAATGCATTACAATCTTCAGCCGTAATGTTCAAGAAATCAGATTCTTCGGCTACTTCACCCAATTTGTTGTTCGGGAAAAGAGCCTTGAGGAATTCTCGCCTTGCCACATACGCATTTTTCTCCATGTTGATTTTGTGATGCTGCAAGGCTGCTTTGCGGTGCATTTCAAATTTGTCCTGTGGAAATGAGGCGTTTTCCAACACGTCTCTAACAATCTCAAACGTTGCCTGAAATTGATTGAGCAAACCATATACATGTAAACTGCTGCGGTTGATTCCTGATTCTACATTCACAAAAGCGCCTTGCATATCGAGCTTTTCTTGGATTTCAAGTTGGCTCAGCTCCTTGGTGCCCGAGAAGAGCAAATCGGCTGTAAATGAACTTACTAAGGGCTTGGTTTGCTGCATTTTGCCCGCGCCAAATTCAATATGCACGTGGAAAACGGAATTCGGTACTTCTCGAATAATATAGATGGGCAGACCGCTTTCGGTGCTATGAATTTCAGGCTGAACAAGTGAAATGTTTTGCAGGGCTCCAACTTCAGGCGCTTGGGTTCTATTTTTGGTCATGGCTTTCTGGTTGAATGATTAAACACGAGCACTGTGATTTTTGCAGCACTTTTTTGAGTTCCGCATTGACTTGTTCCGCGGTGATGTTCTCGTAGTTCAGCACCTCTGAGTTGATCAAATCTGCATCACCCAAAAGTTCGAAATAAGCCAAGTTCATGGCCCGCGATTGAAGACTGAGTTCTTCAAACATTTTGGAGGTCAAAAATTTATTGCGCACTTTTTCCAGGTCTTTCTGCTCAATTCCATTGGAACAGATGTCTTCCATAAAAGCCCAAAAATCGGCTTCAAATGGATGTATCAAACTTGGGTCGTGTAGTTTTCCAGAAACCACCAAAAGTCCGGGGTCCATGGAGCCTAAAATAAATGCTGAAATCTCCGAAACCCATTGTTTTTCATCAAAATAGCGCTGATACAGCAAAGAAGATTTCCCTCTGCCCAAAATATCAGAAATCAAATCGATGATGGCGTAATGCTCCGATGTGCGCCCACCCATTTTGAAGGTAAAATAAAAAGCCGTAGCAGGCACGTCGCGAGAGATTTCCTTTTTGCGGTATTCAAGTTGTTTTGGCTCTTCAATGAGATTGCGGGAAATTTGGGGTCCTGCAGGCAAATCGCCATACCACGCATTGACCAAATGCTCAATTTCATCGATTTCAAAATCTCCAGCAATAGACAAAATGGCGTTGTTGGGGTGATAATAACTGCGGTAAAAGTGAAGGGCGTCTTCCATCGTTACACGCTCAATGTGTTCTAAATTTTTACCAATCGTTGCCCATTTATACGGATGTTTTTCAAAAGCTACGGGACGCAATTCGAGCCAAGTATCGCCGTAGGGTTGGTTGAGGTATCGCTGTTTAAATTCTTCAATTACCACTTGGCGTTGTGTTTCCAAATTTTTATCGGTGAGTGCCAATTGCGTCATGCGGTCTGATTCCACCCAAAGTGCCGTTTCTATTTGGTTTTTGGGCAGATTGATGTAGTAATTGGTGATGTCGTTGGATGTAAAGGCGTTGCTCTGACCACCCACTTTTTGCAGGGCTTTGTCGAAGTCTTCCACATGCGCGGAGCCACTGAACATTAGGTGTTCGAATAAATGTGCCAAACCTGTAAGTTCAGGGTTTTCATCGCGGGCACCAACGTCATAGAGCGTATTCACAACAGCCATGGGCGTGGTTTTGTCTTGATGAAAAATAACCCGAAGACCATTTTTTAAGGTGAATTTGTGGTGCTTGATCATAGTATTATCCCCGAAATTTCTTGTTGTGCTGCTCTAAATTCCGCCACCAAATCTTCTACTACTTCTCCTGCAGTTTTGATGTCGTTGATGAGTCCTGAAATTTGTCCGATTTCCAATTCGCCTTCTACCAAATCGCCTTCAAACATACCTCTTTTGGCGCGTCCACGACCGAGTAATGCGTTCAATTCCTCAACACTCGCCTTGTTTTGATAGGCTTCTTCCACTTTTTGGTAAAATGGATTTTTAATCAATCGAACAGGCGTCAATTCTTTGAAGGTGAGCATGGTGTCGCCCTCTTTGGCTTTCACAATTTCTTGTTTGAATGCATCATTGGCGCTGCTTTCCACGGTTGCTGCAAATCGGCTGCCCAATTGAACGCCATCAGCTCCCAAAGCCATGGCAGCCAACATGCCTCGACCTGTTCCAATGCCACCCGCAGCAATTACTGGAATTTGAACAGCTTGTTTCACCATGGGAATTAAACACAGGGTTGTAGTTTCATCGCGACCGTTGTGTCCGCCGGCTTCAAAGCCCTCAGCAACAATGGCATCCACACCAGCTTCTTGCGCTTTCAAGGCGAATTTCACCGAAGCCACTACGTGCACAACAGTAATACCATGTTGTTTTAAATGAGCCGTGTAGGTTTTTGGATTGCCCGCACTTGTGAAAACAATCGGCACTTTGTGTTTGATAATCGTCTCAATGTGCTTGTCAATATCAGGATAAAGCATGGGTAAATTTACCGCAAAAGGTTTGTCGGTTGCGGCTTTGCATTTTTGAATGTGTTCATCCAAAACATCTGGATACATGGAGCCCGAGCCGATGATGCCCAAACCACCCGCATTGGAAACAGCCGAGGCCAAACGCCAACCCGAGCACCAAATCATCCCCCCTTGAACGATAGGATACTGAATACCAAAAAGTTGTGTGATTTTGTTTGTCATATTGAGCGTTTGAGAGGCAAATTTACCTAAAACTTGACGACTTGTATAGAGTCTCGTTTGTATTCCTCCCAATAAACCTTCGCAAATTTTCTTTTCCGATCCACATTCACCCAACCAATATGGGCGTCTAGGGTTTTGCGCCAGAGTTTTTTGCGGTTTTTCATGGCATAGAAGCGGAGTTTTTTGCTGCAAAGCGCGGCATCATCCACTTTCGTTTGCAGTTTTGCCAAGTCCAAAGAATCCATTTTTGCGGAAAAATGACTCCTGAATTTGGCGCTACCTCTGGGCACCAAAGCATCTGGGAAATCTGATTCGCAGTGATTCACCGAACCATCCAAAAATACAAAAATGGAATCCAAATCTTTCACCTGTTCGTAGCTGAAACCACCGCCAGAAATCAAAAGTTGAAGCGGTTTTTTATACACTTTTCCTTCGTGATAATAAGTCAATAAGTGTCGATAAGGCTTGATGATTTCCAGCAACAAAGGCAAGGTTTCATGGCGATTGGTTTTGAAATCAATCATCAAAATTAAAGGCTCAGGATAGTTTTCGTAAACCCAATTTCTGCTTTGGAGCAATGTGTTTAAAGGCTCTAAATACATGGACTCCAATGTTTTTCTTAGGTCCAACATTACGCCAACATGCGCCACACGCAGCTGACCTTTGTGCGCAAAAACATCTACTTCAATACTCGTAAATCCATATTTCAATGCACCCCAAAGCGGTTTGATTTTGTTGTAATCGTTGTGCGCATGGGCTTCGGGAATGGGACGTGAAGAAATGTTCTGAGCGAAAACAGAAAAAGTGAGAATTGTGAGGCAGAATATAAGGAAGGTTCGCATGAGTTACGTTTAAGAAGTTGAAGGCATATTCTTCAAATAGTAGAGATTGCCAACAGCCAGTAGCTCATAGCCAGTTGCTAGTCGCCAGCAGCCAATTTTTACTTAATCAACCCAATCTCTCTCAATCTTTCTTTCAAATAATCATCCGAAGAAATATCCTCATACTGCTTTGGGTTTTCGGCTGTGATGCAACTTTCCAAACAATCGAGGCGCATCTCTGGTCGTGGGTGTAAGAAAAATGGAATGGAATAACGACTTGTACCTTGCAATTCAACTGGTGGATTGATAACGCGGTGGGTAGTTGAACGCAATTTGTTGTTGGTCAAACGCTGCAACATATCGCCCACGTTTACCACAATGTGATCTGCGATGTTTTTTACGTCAACCCATTCATTTTGCTTGTTTAAAACCTGCAAACCATCAGCAGAAGCGCCAACCAACAAGGTGATGAGGTTGATGTCTTCGTGTTCGCCAGCGCGAACGGCATCTGGCTCTGGATTGTTGATGGGCGGGTAGTGAATCGGTCGCAAAATGCTGTTCCCGTTGTGGATGTGTGCATCGAAGAAATTTTCTTCTAATCCGAGATATTGTGCCAGTGACGATAGAATGATGCGACCTGTGTCTTCAAAATTTTTGTAGGCCTCTCTGCCGTATTTCAAGAACTCGGGAACCTCATTTACATGCAGATTTTCCGGATATTCATCTTTCAATGGATCGTTGTCTTCCACAAACTGTCCAAAATGCCAAAATTCTTTCAAATCACCCGTGTTGCGGTGCTTGGCGTGCTCTTTTCCAAAGGAAGTGTAGCCGCGTTGACCGCCCAAGCCTGCAATTTCATATTGTTTTTTAGTTTCCTCAGGTAGGGCGAAAAATTCCTTCACCACGCGGTAGAAATTTTGAATCATGCTGTCGTCGATGCCATGATTGCGCACGGCAACAAAACCTATATCTTCGTAGGCTTGTCCAATGTCTTGAATAAATTTTGCACGTTGTTCGGCAGTGCCATTTACGTAATCTGCCAAATCAATTGAAGGAATTCCCTGTGGTAAACTCATGCCATTCAGTTTTAATTGAGCGACAAAAATAGAGAAATCTTCTTACGATAAATAGCACGTGTATGATTCGTATTGCATAAATCAAAAAGACGGGGATAATTTATTTTAACTTTACACCAGATTTTATGAAAGAAATTCGAAGCATATCTTTTATTGGCTATGGTTTGGTCGGTCGCGCCATGGCTACGTATTTTCAATCCAAAGGGCTGGAAATCCGACAGATTTTGGTTCGGAAAAAGCCAGTTGAGTCAACGCCATTCAACTTCATCACCCAACTTGAATTGCTCGAACCCTGCGATTTACTGTTAATATGCGTGAACGATGATGCGCTCTTGGATTTGATTCCAATACTGCCAAAATCTCAATGGATTGCCTACACTTCGGGCGCAGTGGGCTTGGATGTTTTTGAGAATGCACCCCATGTTTCGGTGTTTTATCCGCTGCAATCTTTTGCATTTTTGCGCAGAGAAGCGATGGCACAAATTCCTATTTTAATTGAAACCCAAAGCGCCGAACAGTTGGAGGTTTTGAAAAATTTTGCGCTCGCATATTTCGATGAATGTCAGGAAATGGATTCTGCATCGCGGGCAAAACTTCATTTGGCTGCTGTTTTTGCGAATAATTTTACGAACCACATGATGACTTTGGCTACCGATTATTGCCAAGCGAACCAACTCGATTTTGCTTTATTAAAACCCTTGGTCTTGGAAACGGCCCACAAATGGATGCAAAAAGAAGCCAATGAATTGCAAACTGGACCGGCTATTCGGGGCGATGAAACAGTATTACAAAAACAATTGGCTTCACTCGACGGTTTTATGTTGGAGATTTATCAAACCATGACCAAAGCCATACAAGAATATTACAAGAACAAGCAACATGGATAACTACAAACAACGCCTAGGAATTATTAAAGTATTCATTTTCGATGTGGATGGAGTACTCACCAACGGAGATGTATATATGATTGATGATCAATTGGTTCGCGTGTTCAATTCGCGCGATGCCTATGCCATTCAATATGCCATCAAAAATGGTTATAAAGTTTTTGTGATTACTGGAGGTAGAAACAAAGCAGTTAAAGAGCGTTTGGAAGATTTGGGTGTTACAGAAGTGCGCATGCAGGCCTCAAATAAAATCA
>JBIIJN010000061.1:0-16474 GCA_044233745.1 Crocinitomicaceae bacterium | reverse complement strand
ACGAAGGCTTTTTCAACCAAGCCAGACATTTCAAGCAAACCATCTCGCTGCTGTGGTGAGAACCATATTTTCTCTTCATCCTTACGGGCCACATTCAATGACATCTGATAATAAATGTCTCCAATGCGCTCCAAATCGTTGGCAATACTATTCAAAGCACGCACTTCTTCAGAATTTTTATCGGACATACTGCCTGATGTAACTTTGCTCAAGAAATCTGCAATTTCAATTTCATAGCGGTCCGTGATTTGTTCGTATTTTTCAATACGTTCGATCATTTTTTTGAATTCGCGCTTGTCTTTTGAAGTCAGCATTTTCTTCATAAAACCATTCATACGAGCAGTAATTTCGCCATATTTTTGGGTTTCTTTCTTGGCTTCGAAAATTGAAATATCCGCGGCTACAACATTTCCACCGATAAACTCCAATCTAAATTCTTCGTCTGAACCACCTTTAGAAGGAACAGTAAGCTCAGCCAAGCGTTGCAATTGTGGCACAAACCAAATCAGCAATAAAACATTTAGAATATTGAACGCACTGTGCATAATAGCCAAACCTTCATTTGCCATATTCGGATCTCTAGGGTTCCAAGGATTTCCGAATAACAACTCTGTTAACAATCCAACAAAGTCTAAGAAATATGGGAAAATAATCAAAGCCCAAATCACCCCGATTACATTAAAAATTAAATGCACGCGTGCTGCTCGTTTGGAAAAAACATTGCCCACTGTTGCTGCCAATGCTGCTGTAACAGTAGTTCCAATATTCTCACCAAGAATTATGGCTGCTGCGATTTCAAAAGGTATAATTCCCTTGGCTACTAAAGCCATGGTTAGCGTCATTGCAGCAGACGAAGACTGAATAATGATTGTAATAATCGTACCAACGAATACAAACATCAAACGATTAAGTACCGTTGGTTCTTTGTATTTCATGAAGAATTGAACTACGCTTGAATCAACATCCAACTCAGGAACAGAAGCCTTCAAAAAGCCCAAGCCCATGAACAAAAGAGCAAAACCCATAACCGACATTGATATCGCCTTCGATTTTCCTTTGGAGATAAAAAGAAGTGGGAAAATTAGGGCAATAAATACAAGGGCGTAACTGTCGATATTAACTTTAAAACCAACCAACAACACCAACCATGCAGTAACCGTCGTACCGATGTTAGCACCGAGCAATACACCAATTGACTCACGCAAAGTTAAAAGACCCGCATTTACAAAACTAACCACCATCACCGTAGTAACGGAAGAACTTTGAACCAAAGAAGTGATTCCCAATCCAGCAAGTACGCCTTTAAATCGATTGGAGGTTATGGAACGCAACCAGGTTCTGAGTTTACTGCCGGCTGCTTGCTGCAAACCGTCAGACATCACCTTCATTCCGTAAATGAAAAGACCTAAGGAACCCATCAAAATGAGGAACTTAACAATCCCCCAAGCTCTTTCAGTTTCAGTTGCTTGTTTTGGAGCAAACCATTCTTTTCCTGTATCTTTATTGACGATTCCAACTTTAACTACATAGTTTTCATTATCAGCAAGTCCCGTAATTTCATAATTCATTGTGCTGATTGGCAAAACTTCTGATTTCACCCAATCTTTTGCGGACAATTTCTTCTCTTTACGTTTTTCATCGAGTGCGGTGTTGTGACAAACCACAATACCATAATTCGACAAATCCGAAAGCAAGGTGTAATCTACTGTCCAAGCAACCTGAATTTTGGTCTCTTTAGGCGAAATGAAAATGTTTTCTATAACCGATTTCGAGTGAAAGTCTTTAATATCCGTAATCCAAGTCACTTTTGCCGGGTCAATTTCAGCGCCCATGTCTGCGCCTACCAATCCAATTCTATACAGATAATCCGTATTGAGCTTGAACTCGTCAACAAAAATAACGTCTCTTCCTGTAAATTGAATTCCCTCCGATAACTCCCATTCTGGCTTCAACAAAGAACCATCCGCAGGCTTAATGGCATACTCAACAAGCGCCTTATAATTAGCGATTTCAGTAGCACCTTGGTAAGTGATTTTTAAACCATTGAGGTAAAAATCCGTTTTAAACTGCTTGGGATTAATGGTTTGCGCACCAACCGTATTGTTTGAAACAAAAAATGCAATACAGATTGCGACTACTATTTTATAAAACGTTGCCATTACCGACTCTTTAGAATTTCGGCAAAAGTATTGTATTGCTTTAACCCGTGGGGTGTTTCAATATTAAGTTAAAGTTAAGTAAATGATGAATTTTTATGGACGACCACCATTAAGAATTCCTTCGTCGTTGATTCGAGTTCGAACTGTGCCTCCTGTTCGCGACAAATCCAAGTTCCAACGGTTATTGAAAAGTTCACCAGGCATATCAGAATGAAGTAAAACATATTCGTTTCCAACCATAGAAGGATTATAGAATACAAATCGACGATTCGAGAAATTTTCGATTTTGTAGTACTGCCAAATCTCGTAAGGATATTCCTCTGGCTCGTTGGGGCGCTGAATTTTTGCATTTGGCGGACCGTATTTCAAGAATACCCTACCGCGGTCTGAGCGAAATCCTGGAAATAAACCGGTGCCGTATTCTTGTTGTACTTGAACCACAAGCTTTTTATACTTGATCCAAGCATCTGTAGGCTGTTTTGCATCCGTTCGAATCCAATAGGCTTGGAAGTACTTTTTAGCCAATTCCAAGTCTTTTGTGGCTATGAGTTTGTAAATCTGCGAGATGTCGGCTTGACTCGAAATAGGTGTTAAACTTTCCAAGAAATAAAAGAGCGAATCGTCGGGTAAAACCTCGAAAAATCTTGGGTCCACAATGGTTTGAGAAAAATCAACTGCCACATCCTCAAAACTTGGATTGAATCGGTCGAATTGCAATTCACGTTGCTTCAAAACCACTTCTTCATTATCCAGAAATTCGATCACAAAAGTATAGCTTCCACTGCGCAACTCAGCAATGTTCAAATTCACGATTAGAGGCAAAACAGGAACAGAACTATAAACTTTGGTCACGGCATAATCGTCCATGCGGCGACCGTTGAAATTGTCGCGCAAATAATAGCGAATGGCGAATTTGGGCAAGTCCTTATAAAGATGGGCATTGTACAATTCCACGTAAGCAATTAATCTTTCCGATTCTACGTTGTAATAGGGAATCAAGCGCGGAATCATTTCATAACCACTCTTCACAAAAATCTTGTTTTCATTTGACTTGCGCAAACTTTCAACCAATTGAATATCAGAGAAGAACGGAGCCTTTCTCCAATCATACACCTCAATGTCTTGCACAAATTGAATGGTGTCTCTGGGGTTGTTCATGTCCACAAATTCATACTCGATATTGTAGTCACCGGGCAACAAAACAAAGCGTTTCAAGCTGTAAACATCGTCTAAAAACCCATCCTTGGCAACCGCTGTTTCCACTTTATACTTATCAAATTTCACCACCTCATCGTTTTGAGAAATAATGATTTGTGTAGAAATCGCAGCGCGAATACCTGAAATAGAATCGCCAGTAAAGTGCATGCTGTTGGCCAAAAACTGCATATAAACCTCAATATACTGACCTTGATCGGGCGCATAAAATTGTTTGGCGTCTACCACAATTCTGAGCGAACGAGCCGCAAACACCTGTGATGACACAAGTAAACACAATAAAAAGATATACCGTTTTGTCATAATTGAATTTTCTCTGTGACCACGAATAAACAAAATCCGTTCCATTAAATGGATGCGCATTGATTCAGATGCGTAATTTATTGACTGTATTACCCATTCCTAGATGACAAGTCAATTTTTCTTGTCTTTGAGGAGAAAACTTCTAAAGTCAAGGCGTTTGATGTTTTTGCAAATCAGGAGTCTACTGAAGTAAATGACTGATGCAAAAACTCGAACAACGATGGATTTAGGAGTTTTCTTGCAAAGACTGCTTACATCAACATGCCACCGCAAACATGCAAGGTCTGCCCCGTAACATAAGCCGACATATCAGAAGCCAAGAAAATTGTTGCGTTTGCTACATCCAAGGGACTTCCGCCGCGCTTCAATGGAATGCTGTTGCGCCATTCTTCCACCACTTTTTGGTCTAACACTTCTGTCATTTCTGTTTCGATAAATCCGGGAGCAATTGAGTTGCAACGGATATTTCTAGAGCCCAATTCCTGCGCCACAGATTTCGAGAAACCAATCATGCCCGCTTTAGACGCCGCGTAATTCGCCTGACCTGCATTACCAGAAACACCAACCACACTCGACATATTAATGATAGAACCAGATTTTGCTTTCAACATTGGTTTGATTACCGCTTTGGTCAAATTAAATGCAGATTTCAAATTGGTTTCAATCACTTCATCCCACTGCTGCTCGCTCATACGCATCAACAATGTATCGCGTGTGATGCCGGCGTTGTTCACCAATACATCCACTGTGCCAAATTCAGCCACAACGGCATCTACCAATTCCTGCGCCGAATCGAACTTCGATGCATCCGATTTAAAACCTTTGGCAACACCACCTTTGGCTGTTAATTCTTGCTCCAATTGACGTGCTTTTTCGTCAGATGACAAATATGTAAACGCAACTGTTGCACCTTCTTCAATAAAACGCTCGGCAATGGCACGACCAATTCCTCGCGATGCGCCTGTAATAATGGCTACTTTATTTTCTAATAATCCCATATTGTTGTTCAATTTTCGTTGTTCTTTTTATGGCTGCAAAGATGGGAAAAAATTGCAGAAAGAGAGATATGATTGGTAATATACAGGTAAACAAGGAATGTGAAATGTTGTAAGAACAATAAATCGAAAGAAGTAAAAATTGAATCACTCGTATTAAAATGATACCGTCAAATTATCAAAAATAGATGCATTTTTAACTTTCAAAAATAATTTGACTTTGATAAAGGCATTTTTTTCTAATTTATAAGTTTATAAAATTAAGCGTAAAAAAACGCCCCACAAGCGTAAGACGTTCTTCAGAATAACCTGAAAGGTTTATTTCAATTTAAGAGATTTATTAAGAAAACTACATCATTCCTGGCATTCCGCCACCCATTCCCGGATGCGCATGTGCACCTTCTGGTTCTGGTTCGTCGGCGATTACGCACTCTGTGGTGAGCAACATGCCTGCGATAGAGGATGCATTTTCAATAGCGATGCGCGTTACTTTCGTTGGGTCGATTACGCCGCTTGCGAATAGGTTTTCGTAAACACTTGTGCGTGCGTTGTAACCAAAGTCATCTTTGCCTTCGCGCACACGTTGAACGATTACCGCTCCTTCGCCGCCAGCATTGGCAACAATTTGACGCAATGGTTCTTCGATGGCTCTGCGCACAATGGCGATACCAGTTGTCTCGTCGTCGTTGGCACCTTTCATTTTTTCCAAAACTTCAATAGCACGAATCAAAGCCACACCACCACCAGGCACGATTCCTTCTTCAACGGCAGCACGTGTAGCAGCCAAAGCATCATCAACACGGTCTTTCTTTTCTTTCATTTCAACCTCAGTGGCTGCACCGATATACAACACGGCAACACCACCTGCCAATTTCGCCAAACGCTCTTGCAATTTCTCACGGTCGTAGTCTGAAGTTGTAGATTCGATTTGCGCACGGATTTGACCCACGCGGGCATCGATATCGGCTTTGTTTCCAGCGCCATTGATGATGGTTGTATTGTCTTTATCGATTTCGATTTTTTCACATGTACCCAACAAATCGAGGGTTGCATTTTCCAATTTGAAACCTTTTTCTTCTGAAATCACTTGTCCGCCAGTCAACACCGCGATGTCTTCCAACATGGCTTTTCTGCGGTCGCCAAAACCAGGTGCTTTCACAGCTGCAATTTTCAACGAAGCGCGCAATCTGTTTACCACCAAAGTAGCCAAGGCCTCGCTTTCCACATCTTCTGCGATGATCAACATCGGGCGACCCGACTGCACAGCTGGTTCCAAAAGAGGAAGCAATTCGCGCATATTGGAAATCTTTTTATCCGTAATCAGGATGTAAGGATTTTCCATTTCACAAATCATTTTTTCGGTGTTCGTCACAAAATAAGGCGACAAATAACCGCGGTCGAACTGCATACCTTCTACAGTTTTCACCTCAGTTTCAGTGCCTTTTGCTTCTTCAACAGTAATCACACCGTCGTTGCCCACTACTTCCATGGCTTTAGCAATCAAAGTTCCGATTGAATCATCGTTGTTCGCAGAAATAGCGGCCACTTGTTTGATCTGGTCGTTTTCAGTACAGCTTTTCGAAATAGATTTCAAATGGTCAACAACCGCAATAACTGCTTTGTCCATACCGCGCTTCAAGTCCATTGGATTGGCACCAGAAGCCACGTTTTTCAGACCAGCTGTAACCATTGCTTGCGCCAAAACAGTAGCCGTAGTTGTTCCATCACCAGCAATATCAGCTGTTTTGGAAGCCACTTCTTTCACCATTTGAGCGCCCATATTTTCGATAACATCTTTCAACACCACCTCTTTGGCAACGGTAACGCCATCTTTGGTAACCTGAGGAGCGCCGAATTTTTTGTCGATAACCACGTTTCTGCCTTTTGGTCCGAGGGTAACTTTAACCGCATCTGCCAAGGCATCAACACCTCTTTTTAATTTTTCTCTTGCTTCAACATCGAAGAAAATTTGCTTTGCCATATTCTTTAGTTTGTTTAAACGTTATACACTATAAAACACCATAAATATCAGACTCGCGCATGATCAAATAAGTCTTGCCATCTAGTTTGATTTCTGTACCAGAATACTGGCCATACATCACTAAATCGCCCACTTTCACAGTCATTGGTTCGTCTGGTTTACCTGGACCTGCCGCCACGATTGAACCTTTCAATGGTTTCTCTTTGGCAGTGTCTGGAATGATAATGCCACTCGCAGTGGTTTCTTCGGCCGGTGCTGGCTCCACCAACACACGGTCAGCTAATGGTTTCAATAATGTTGACATAAATTGTAAAATTTTAAGTTCGGCTTCGCTGTGTCGAATTTTGTGCCAAGTGATGTTTTGGGTGAAATATCGAAAAAAATGTCAGATTGACTGACGAAATGACACGATAAACTGAAAACTTATTTCTTGTTCATTTGTTATTTTGTCATGCTCTTCAACGACTCTTACAACCACAAAGAAGTGAACCGCCAAATCTTTGAAGCGGTAGGTGCCCCTTACACCATTTGGACGCGCATTAAAATGAACGGCATAGGTTCGCCGCGCACAGTTATTAAAGCTGCAAGTCCAGAAATTCAGAAACTTTTAGAACTCGACAACAATGCTTCATGGTGTTTTATTGAACTCCGACCCAAAGGTATTATCATTAGATTTCGTTCTCTGCTAGAAACCTATGCTTTGGTGATTCCGTGGTGGAAATTGGTCATTTTTAAAACAGATGCCAACGTGCACTCCTTACATTGCGACGGAAATTTTATACGGATTAAAACTGACACGAAACAGCTGAAGGCTTTTTTGTTGCGGTTGATGGAGTTGAAAAGCGTTTCATAAACCAATATCGCTTAGAGAATAAGATTAGAATTTCTATGATATTGATTTATTAATCAAATAGTAAATCAGTAACCGAGCACTGTGAATAAATTAACCGAATTTAGGAGCCGCATCAATAACAAAACTACTACCTTTGCAGCGCGATAAAGCAATAAAAACTAAATTTATGGCACAAGACATTTTTGACAAATTGAATAAAAATCGCGGACCAATCGGTCAGTATGCGAAAGGTGTTCACGGTTACTTCACTTTCCCGAAATTGGAAGGCGAATTGGGTAACAAAATGTATTTCAGAGGAAAAGAAGTATTGACTTGGTCAATCAACAACTACCTCGGTTTAGCCAATCACCCAGAGGTGCGCAAAGCAGATGCTGATGCGGCCGCTGAATGGGGAATGGCTTATCCGATGGGCGCTAGAATGATGACGGGTCAAACCAAATATCACGAACAATTGGAGCAAGAAATTGCAGAGTTCATGGGCTATGAAGATAGCATTGTAGTAAACTTTGGCTACCAAGGCATGGTTTCTACGATTGACTGTTTGGTGGATCGCCATGATGTAATTGTTTACGACAGCGAATCGCATGCTTGTATTTTGGATGGTATGCGTTTGCATGTTGGTAAGCGCTTTGTGTTCCAACACAACGATATGGAAAGCTTCGATAAACAAATGGCGCGCGCTACGAAAGTGGCAGAAGCCAATGGCGGTGGCATCTTGGTTATTACTGAAGGTGTTTTCGGAATGGCGGGTGACCAAGGAAAAATCAAAGAAATCGTTGAATTCCGCAAGTCAGGAAAATACAACTTCCGCTTGTTTGTGGATGATGCTCACGGATTCGGCGCTGTTGGGGCGACAGGTCGCGGTGCTGGTGAAGCACAAGGTGTAATGCAAGAAATCGATGTTCTTTTTGGAACATTCGCTAAAGCAATGGCTTCTATTGGCGGATTTATTTGTGCCAATGAAAGTGTAGTGGAATATTTGCGCTACAACATGCGCTCGCAGATGTTTGCCAAATCATTGCCAATGCCAATCGTAATTGGAGCTTTGAAGCGTTTGGACTTATTGAAAAATTCACCCGAGCTAAGAGAAAAATTGGCGACCATCGCTAATGCGCTTCAAACTGGTTTGAGAGAAAATGGTTTCGACATCGGACATACCAATTCACCTGTTACACCAGTTTTCTTGAAAGGTGCAGGTAATTTGGCTGTTGCAACCAATTTGACCTATGACTTGAGAGAGAATTATCAAATTTTCTGCTCCATTGTTACCTACCCAGTTGTGCCAAAAGACGTAATCATGTTGCGTTTGATTCCAACAGCGGTGCACACTTTGGAAGATGTAAAATATACCATTGAAACTTTCGTAAAATGCCAAGAAAAACTGACAAGAGGCGAATATGCTTCTGAACAGTTGGCAGCAGTTGAAACGGATAAATAGATTGCTGTTGGCTTTTGGCAAAATTCATTCGTATTGCCAATCGCCAACAGCTAACAGCTAATGACCAACAGCCAAAAAAATGAAACACAATTTCGGAGCAGGTCCATGTATTCTTCCACAGGAAGTGATGGCGCAAGCCGCAGCAGCGGTAATCAATTTTAACGGATTGTCAATTCTTGAAGTTTCTCACAGAAGCAAAGATTTTGTTGCTGTGATGGACGAAGCACAGGCCTTGGTGAAAAAAGCCTTGAACGTGCCTGATGGTTACAGCGTGATTTTCTTGCAAGGTGGGGCAAGTTTGGGCTTTTTGATTGCTGCGTTAAACATGGCTCGCGAACACAAACGTGGCGCCTATCTCGATACGGGAAACTGGGCAGCCAATGCGATTAAACAAGCTAAAATGGCCGGTGTTGAACCCGTAATTGTGGGGTCTTCGAAAGAGGACAACTATACTTTTATTCCCAAAAACTTCAACATTCCTGAAGACGTGGATTATGTACACTACACGTCCAACAACACCATTTATGGAACACAGTTCAAAGCCATTCCAGCTACCTCAAAGCCTTTGATTTGCGACATGTCCTCGGATATTTTTTCTCAAGAAGTTGACATTTCAAAATTCGATTTGATTTATGCGGGTGCCCAGAAAAATTTAGGTCCAGCTGGAGCGACTTTATACATCGTAAAAGATGAAGTTTTGGGCAAATCTTCCATTTCTCCGATACCAACGTATTTGGATTTGGCTGTGCATCAGGCGAAAGAATCCATGTTCAACACGCCGCCTGTATTCTCGATTTATGTTTCTATGTTGAATTTACGTCACTTGTTAGCAAACGGCGGCGTAAAAGCTCAGCAAGAATTGAACGAGAAAAAAGCTGCTTTACTTTATGCTGAAATTGACAACAACGATAAATTCACCTCACCCGTAAACAAAGAAGACCGTTCGAACATGAACGTGATTTTCTTCTTAAAAGACGAGGAGGCCAACAAAGAGCGCTTCGACAAGTTGTGGAACGACGCTGGAATTGTTGGATTGAAAGGTTACCGAACTTTGGGCGGATATCGTGCATCCATGTACAATGCCTTGCCATTAGAAAGCGTTCAGGTTTTGGTAGACTGCATGAAGGCACTTTAATCAATTTGTTTTAACTATTCTTACCATGAAAATACTCGCCAACGACGGCATTTCTGCCATTGGAAAATCTACGCTCGAAAACGCTGGATTCACTGTGATTACAGATAAAGTGGACCAAAATGCCTTGATAGATTATATCAACTTCCAGCAAATTGATATGTTGCTGGTTCGGAGCGCCACAACAGCACGTCAAGATTTGATTGACGCTTGTCCAACCCTAAAACTAATTGGTCGAGGTGGTGTTGGTATGGACAACATTGATGTGGCCTATGCACGAGAAAGAGGTTTACATGTAATCAATACACCTGGCGCTTCATCGCAATCGGTAGCGGAATTGGTGATGGGTCAGATGTTTTCACTTTCAAGATTTCTGCACGATTCTTTCAAAAACATGCCTGTCAATGGCTGCGACACTTTCGATACTTTGAAGAAAAACTATGCAAAAGGTGTTGAATTGAGAGGAAAAACGCTGTTGATTATTGGCTTTGGGAAAATTGGTCAAGCGCTTGCCGGTTATGCACTTGGCGCTGGAATGCAGGTGCGCGCAATCGACTTCCAAACTGAGCCGGTGAATATCAAAATTCCAATTATTGGGCTTGATAATATTTCTGTTTCAATTACTCCCAATGATTGTTTGACAGATGAATTGCCGCATGCCGACTATATTTCGATCCATGTGCCCAAGCAGAAAGATGGCAGCGCAGTAATCTCCCGAGCAGAATTCGAGCTCATGAAAAATGGTGTTCGACTCATCAATGCAGCCCGAGGTGGTGTAATCGACGAACAAGCACTCATTGATGCTTTGGATTCAGGGAAAGTTGCCGCTGCTGCACTCGATGTTTTCGAAAACGAACCCACTCCCAACAATGCCCTTTTGACGCACCCCAAAATTGCTTGTACACCGCACATTGGGGCCGCAACAAACGAAGCACAAGACCGCGTAGGTTTGGAGTTGGCCGAAACGATTATTGGGATATTTAAATAAGCATATTGGCAAATATTTGATAAATAACTTGTCAAACATTTGGTTGTTTAATAAATAGGATTTAGTTTTGTGCTAACCAATTAAATCCTACTATTATGAACGTTGAAGTTAGCCTCCGACTATTTTGTCTTTGTAAGAAAACTCCCAAATACATCGTTGTTTAATTTTTTGCATCAGTCATTTACTATTGTAAACTCCTGATTAACAAAAAATAAAACGCCTTGTCTTTGGAACTTTTCTCCTCAAAGACTTTTACTCTGGCTAATGCCAAAATGCGTATAAAAACAAAGCGCAGGAATTTGTTAAACAAATTGAACAAACTGTTGATATGAAATTTGAATCGCAGAAAGATATCTTAGCTACGAAGCAAGACATGTCGAGCATGCAAAGCAAAATTGCTGAAACTAAGTCAGACCTCATCAAATGGATGTTTGTATTTTGGATGGGGCAAATTTTGGCGCTTTTGGCTATTGTCAATTTCATGCTGAAATAACCACTTTTCCACAATTGACTTGTCCTTTTTTTATTCCAAAAAACAAATACGGCTCATTTCGACGCAAAATAAGGTTCATTTTTTATTGATTTTGAGCTGAATTAGTAATCCACATGAACCGAAAGTTTTTATTTTCGCATCGCAATAAAAAACTAATCACCATGTGGAAAACCGTACTCTTTCTCCTTTTTACTTTGCTTGTGGTTCCTGTAGTTACTTTTTATTTTGACGAACCACTGAATGATTTGCAAATGCGAACCTTGAAGGTTTTACTTTGGACTTATGGCATTGCAGCGACATTAACTTTTTTAGTAAGCTGGATAACAGATAATTACAGTCAAGTAGATAAACTTTGGAGCATCATTCCCGTGCCTTATGTTTGGATTATTGCGCATTTCTCAGACTATGACCAACGCATGGTGCTGATGGCGATTTTGGTGACCATTTGGGCTGCTCGACTCACCTATAATTTCGGTCGACGCGGCGGTTATTCCCTTAAATTTTGGGAGGGCGAAGAAGATTATCGTTGGTCGATTTTGAGAGCGAAACCAGAATTTCAAGCCAAGTGGCGCTGGATTTCGTTCAATTTGTTCTTTATCTCGGGCTACCAAATGGGCTTGATTCTGCTCTTTACACTACCCGCCCTCAAAGCCATGGATTCGGCAGAGCCTTTGGGTGGATTCGACTATTTCTTGGCGTTGCTATTCTTATTCTTGGTGCTCATTGAATTTATTGCCGACCAGCAACAATATGACTTCCAGGAAGCCAAATACAAAGCCAAACGTGAAGGACAAAAACTGACCGCAGCGCAGCAAATTGGCTTCACGCACACAGGACTTTGGGCCTACATGCGTCACCCCAACTATTCGGCAGAACAAGGCATTTGGATTGTTTTCTATTTCTTCTCGGTTGCCGCAACAGGACTTTGGGTCAACTGGTCGATAGCTGGTGCCTTGCTCCTCGTATTGCTTTTCAAAGGCAGCTCAGATTTCAGCGAAGGGGTTTCTGCAGAAAAATATCCGATGTATAAAAAATACCAAGAGCAAGTGGGAAGATTTTTACCGATTAAAGGGAGGTTTAAGGGGTGATTATTCAATGAGAGATTTTTAAAACCTTCCCTTCAACTTCAAAAAAGGCTTTTCAAAAAACTTGTAACTCAACCAAGAGAGCAGAACGGTTATCATTGGCGCTGCAAGGACATAAAGCACTGCGCCGAGCAATAAATCTATTTTGGAAAAGCCCTTGTAATCAAAGTCTCGCAAAAGATAATCGTGCAAAAGAAACATCACCAACAAGTGATACATATAAATGCCATAAGAGATTTTGCCCAAATACAGTGCCCTTTTGTGGAACCATGTCCATGAAATCTTGCGTTCGTTTACAATTTGATCTACAATAATAAAACAGAAAAACAAAGCAATGGCATAGCGCTCGACAATGACCAAGCTTCCAGAAAAAATGATGTTTTTGAATAGAATCATCAAAAAGCCAAGTGCATAAACGAGCATAATTTTGGTCTTCGGAACTTGCTTGATTCCATCAAAAAAAGCAGGATTTTTATCCCAATAAACCGCCAGCAAACAGCCGTAGAGCAAGTCGGGCATCACGGAAAGGGTGTGGTAATACAAAACTCGGGCGTCTTCCCAATGCATCCATCGAAATATCAGGGAAACGCATAAAAGCGCATACACCGCATATTTCAGAAAGACCTTATTGGGTTTCATGAGCCCGAAGAAAAGCAAGCCCAAAAGTCCCCAAACCACGTAGAATTGTTCTTCCACGGCAATAGACCAAGGTGAAGTCAGGAAATTGATACTGTCTGAAGCACCGTATTTGATTTCATCGAAATTGGCTAAAAAGAGTACATAATTGATGCCTTTGTGTGTGGTTTCATAGGCTTCAAATATCATGGGAAACAAAACAAAACCAATGAGCACAATCAAAAAATACAAGGGCCAGATGCGCAGCGTTCGTCGAATCAAAAAATTCTTGTAGGAAAAAGTGTTGCGCGTTTTCACCTCCCAAAACATCAAATAGGTGATGAGGAATCCGCTCAGAACAAAAAAGAAATTCACCCCCAATGCGCCTTTATCCGTGATTTTTGAAATGTATTCAAACCCAGAAAAAATGGCGTATTCTGAAAAATAATTTTGCAAATCGCGACCCAAATGGAACACAACAACAGCAAAAGCAGCCACAAAACGCAGCACATCCAAATTGTCGAAATAGGGTTTATCCTTAACGCTCAAATCCTTGCATTTTAGCCAATTCATCCAAGACATCCAAAATGGAAACGTAGGTGTTTTGGCGCACTTCATCCAATTCTCCCCACGAAAACCAACGCAATTCCGTGATGCCTTCTTCCTGTTGTGGTGCTAATTTTTCCTTGGGCATAGCCATCAAATTCAAATGATACCAAGCCGTTTTTTTGAGGATATTTTCTCCATTTTGCTTATAAGTGTGATAGGTGTTCACAATTTTGTAAGCAATAGCATGACCCGTCAGATTGCACTCCTCGGCGATTTCTCTCAAGGCTGTTTCACGCGGTTTTTCGCCTTCATCCATTTTTCCTTTGGGCAAATCCCATTTCCCTAATCTGTGGATAAACAAAAACTTGCCCTGAAATTCAACGATTCCCCCGGCTGCTTTGATGAAAACAAATTGTTCTTTGATTTTTTTGAACGCCTCTTTCGGATTTTCGCAAACGATACAACTCGAATTTTGCAAAGCATAAACCGACTCTTCTTCCAAAAAAGAATCAACGTTGTTGTAAAACTTAAAATCTTGGGATGACTCATTAGAAAATTCAGGGCTTGTTATCAACAAACACTTGCCATCAATAAAAACTTTGTACTTTTGCGCCATGATTACACCGGATAACGATCGTGCTCTGCGATTGGCAGAATTTCTACTGCAAATAAAAGCAATTAAACTGAATGTCAACCAACCTTTCACTTGGGCTTCTGGGTGGAATTCTCCGATTTACTGCGACAACCGAGTTACTTTGAGTTACCCGAAAATCAGAACCTTCATCCGTCAGGCCTATTCACAAACCATTGAGGAGTTGTATGGAAAAGTAGATGTGATTGCTGGCGTGGCTACTGGAGGCATTGCGCAAGGTGCTTTGGTGGCGCAGGAGTTGGATTTGCCTTTTATTTATGTGCGTACTTCGCCAAAAGGTCACGGTTTGACCAATCAAATTGAAGGACATTTTGAACCCGGACAAACTGTTGTGGTTATTGAAGATTTGATTTCAACGGGCGGCAGCAGCTTAAAAGCCGTTGAAGCCTTGAAAGAAGCTGGTTGTAATGTGAAAGGATTGGTGGCTATTTTCAGTTATCAATTTGACATTGCCAAAGAACATTTCGCTGAAGCACAATGTCCGTTTGCTACGTTGACCAATTATGAAACCTTGATTGAAAAAGCAGTTGAAACAGGTTATATTCAAGAAAAAGATGTTGAAGAATTGAGAGAATGGCGTTTGAGTCCTTCCACTTGGAAAAAATAAAACTATGCAACTAAAAAGTCAAGAAGCCCAAATCAATGCCAGTGCAGCGGATGTTTTCACATTCCTGAGCGATTGCCAAAACATCATTCATCTTTTGCCGCAAGACAAAATCAGCGATTGGAAAGCAAGCACCGATCATTGTTCATTCAAAGTGCAAAAAATGGCGACCATTCCTTTGGTTGTCGAAGAGCGCATTGCCAATACTGAGATAAAAATGGTCTCTGGCGAAGGAGCTCCATTTCCATTTACACTTGATATTGTCATCGAATCAGTTGATGAAAATTCATGCAAAGGTCATCTGCTTTTCAACGGTGAAGTGAATGCATTCTTAAAAATGATGATCGAAAAACCGATGGGCAATTTGTTTGATTACATGTCGCACAAGTTACAGAAGCGTTTTGAGGAATAAGATTCCGGATTTTTCGCATTCAATCAAGTGAGAATCAAATACTCTAACCCCTCTTGAACACCTCCACTCCCTTCAATGCATGGTCAGAAAACACATTTTGCAAAACAAAATTGTTACAATATATATAGTTAAAAACTTATAAAACAAAAAATTACTGTTTGTGACATGTAAAATATATGCCTTTGCCGCTCCAAACTACAATGATTGAATATAATCACAGTAAGCGGCATAAGCTACAAGCGAAAAGATGTTGTAAACGTAACATTTTTGGCGTGTTTGGGCTTTTAAATTACCAGAATAGGACTTATCCTAGCGTCTTCTTTGCTCAAACAGAATATCCCTTTGCCAATGCGCTGCTCTTGCTTGGACTTCTGTGTTTTACTCCTTGATCACCCTTAGTTCTTGCAGCGCCTTATTTTCAAACAAAATGGTGTAGGCGCCAGGTGAAAATGACGAAAGGTTTAGTGTAGTTTCTCCCTCAAGCTTTCCTGAAAGCACTTCGCGACCAGAAGCGTCAACCAAAACAAAATTCGAAATAAGCCCCTGTGGGTTTTCAATGGTAATGATAGAACTCGTCGGATTTGGATAAACGAACAATTGCATCTGGTTTTGCTCGACAAGACCAACATTATTAACCACAGTTAATAGTGCAACATCCGATGTGTCTGTGCATGAGCCCGAATTTACAATACACCTGAATTGTTGGTTGTTGTTGCTTAGAGCTACATTCGACACATTCAACGTGTTTGTGATGGAACCGCTGTATTGACCCGCATCTGTAAGGTTTTGAAAGCCTAAACCCAGATTTGTTTGCCATTGATAGGTAGCATTCGGATCGGAAGAAGCCAAGGAGAATTGGGCACTATTGCTTATCAAGGTATTTTGATTACTCGGTTGAGATTGGATACTTCCGCAAACTTGAAGCAACGCAACTTCAGTTGTATCCGAACAAGCACCAGATTGTATAACACAGCGAAATTGCTGATTGACATTTTGAGCA
>JBIIJN010000132.1:0-4296 GCA_044233745.1 Crocinitomicaceae bacterium | reverse complement strand
CAATGCTTTTGGTGAGTCCAAAATTGATTGCTGCAACGGGTTCAATGATGTGTTTGTTGAATTCCACATTCAGCCGATAGGAGCCTTCAATATTTTGTCCAATATCGGGAAAAGGAGTGCCATCAATGACCATCAGAGGAAAAAGGTTTGTTTCGTAATATTTTAATCGGGTATTGTGTTTCAGGTAGCTGTAATTCACTAATCCTTCAATCCAAATTAAGGGCTGCCCAGTTTTATAACTGAAATGAACGATGTGGTTGAAACCCACACCAAGACCAAGTTGGTAGTAATTAGAAGCCACAGAACGTCTAAAAGAAACAGATGGAAGAAATTGAATGCCGTTCACATTTATTCCAAGTCCGAAATAGTTGCCTCTGCCTATAAAATTGGTGCTGTCAGCAAATACACTACCACTCAGATCATAAACCCCTGTTTCATCTAACACATTGAAATTAAGCGCTTCGAATAGGGGTTCGAATTTATTGATGTGAACACCAAAGAGCATTGTCGCTGAGTTGAAATATTCGAGGTTAGGGTCTTCGTAATAAATCTCCTGCGCGTTTCCTTTATTCGGATGCAGCAGTAAGATCAAAATCGGAATCATGATTAGCGTGCGCATAAGTGTATTTTGTGAACAAATTTATGCAATTGGTCGATTAGAATTGTGTTGTTGGAGATGAGCCTTCACAAAAAATGTTAAGCCAACAAAAAAGGCTGCCCCAAGTGAGACAGCCTTTAAAATAGATGCTTGAATTATTTTTTCTTTCCAGCAGCTTCTTCAGCTTCTTTCTTTTTAGCTCCACGAGCCATTTTGATAGAAACCACAACTGAATTTGCTGGGTCAAGTAATTTTACATTTGGAATAATTATGTGCTTCACACGAATCGCATCACCAATTTCCATTTGGGAAATATCTAAGGTAATATCTGCTGGCAAATCTTTAGGGAGACCAACCATTTGCAAACGACGATACACTTGTTGCATTTTACCACCACGGATTACACCAGGCGAAACACCTTTTGTGCGAACAGGAAGTGCTATTTTCACTTCTTTGCTGTCAGTCAACTCCAAAAAGTCAACGTGAGTAATTCTGTCTGTGATCGGGTTTTGCTGCAATTCTTGGATGATAGCACGTGTTTTTGTGCCATTGATATCCAATTCTACTTGGTAAACATCTGGTGAATAAACCACCTTACCTACGGCAATTGAATCTACTGAAAAGTGTGTTTGAACACCATTACCGTAAAGAACACAAGGAACTTTACCAGCGTTTCTGATTGCCTTAGCATCTTTTTTCCCTACGTTCTCTCTAAGAGAACCGCTCAATGAGATTGCTTTCATTTTGTTTGTTTTTAATTAATTTATGATATAATAAAATGCGAACTAATTGATTCGTTCGCAACGAGTTTACGAATTACGTCAGCGAATAAATTGGAAGTGCTCACCACTCTAATTTTATCACTGGCTTGTTTCAATGGAATGGTGTCAGTTACCACCAACTCAGTTAATCCTGATGCAGCAATGCGCTCATAAGCTGGACCAGACAATACTGCGTGTGTACAAAAAGCGCGAACACTCAAAGCTCCTTGCTCTAAGAACAAATCTGCGGCTTTGGTTAGCGTGCCTGCCGTGTCGCACATATCATCAACCAAAATCACATCTTTTCCTTTTACCTCACCAATCACGGTCATTTCAGCAACCTCGTTGGCCACGCGTCTTTGTTTATGGCAAAGTGCTAAACCCGTATTGAGTTTTTTGGCGTAAGAATTGGCTCTTTTAGCACCACCAGCATCTGGAGCGGCAACAACTAGATTTCCATTGTTGAGCTTGTCCATTTCGTCAAAGAATAAAGTGGAGGCGTATAAATGATCAACAGGTACTTCAAAGAACCCTTGAATTTGATCAGCATGGAGATCCATAGTAATCACGCGGCTCACGCCAGCTGCAGTCAACATATTGGCCACCAACTTAGCGCCAATAGCCACTCTCGGCTTGTCTTTTCTATCTTGTCGAGCAAAACCAAAATAAGGAATGACTGCAATGATTTTTCTTGCAGAAGCTCTTTTTGCAGCATCAATCATCAACAACAACTCAAAAAGATTTTCGGTTGGCGGCATGGTCGATTGCACAATAAATACATCTTGACCACGCACTGTTTCTTCAAAAGACGGTTGAAATTCACCATCAGAAAAATCTGTTACAATTACGTTACCTAGCGCCACACCGTAGTGCTTGGCAATGTTTAAAGCAATCTTTTGAGATGCGCGACCAGAAAATATTTTAACTGCAATGTCCACGGTTCTTATTTTGAAGGGGTGCAAAGTTAATTATTTTTTCTTACAGTATGCACTTGTCTCAAAATTCGATATCTAACCTATTGATTTTAAAAGCGTCAAGGACCTGAACCAAAAAACCACCCGCCTTCCATTTCGGAGACGGGTGGTTTCGATAAAATTGATTTGGTAAAGGCTTAATTTGCCACTACCAATCTTCTTGTCAATTGTTGGTTACCAACAGTTACCACAACCATATAAACACCACTCTGAAATTGTGCAGCATCGATATTCACATTATCTGTGTTGCTGATAGCACCTGAGTTGATGGTTCTGCCCATGGCATCTACAATTGTAAATGTACCTGTTTCAACTACTGTGTTCAAGTGAACTGTAGTCATTGCGTTAGATGGGTTTGGTACGATAATGAAATCAAACGACATATCAACTGAAGCGTCAACGCGTCTCCAAGTGATTTCGTTTTTGCTATTCACATACATTTCATAGTCACCAATCATTGGTGTGTTCAAACCGAAGTCAGCATATGCATCAAACATTTGTACATCAACGAATTCTATACCAGTTTCTGCATTCACAAAAGAGTATACATTTTCAAATGTACGAGCGATGTTGTTGTTTGCATCATTGTTTACTTCAAATTGAGGAGCTGGTGCACAAGAAGTTGTGTTACCTACCTGAACTGTGTTTGCAGAACAACGTGTTTCAATTGTCCAGTTGAAGCCTGTTGGGCTATTACCTGGCAAAGTAACAGAACATGTACCACCAGAACAAACCACAGCTGGGTTGCTGAATGTGTAAACACCTGTTGAACCAACTGGGTTACGCTTAATTCTGTAACCAGTAAGCTGACCGTTGTTTGTAAACAATTCACCAGCAGGCTGTGTCCAAGTCAAAGTGTAAGAGTTAGGACCATTGAAGGTACAAGTCATATCATTAACCAAAGCACAAGTAGAAGCCAAAACCGTTGTTTGAGGCGCTGTTCTGTACCACTGAGATTGGTCGAAATTCGTACCACAACGATACATGATTTGTGTAAGGTAGCTGCTACCTGGCGCCAAAGTTCTAGTATCCGTCAAAGCAGTTTGCGAGTTGAACGTAGAATGACCTGTTGAACCTACTTGCTTGTAGTAGTATGTGTACAAACCAGCACTCATATTAGCTGTAGTCAATTGGATTTGAGTACCACCACCAGTTGTAGTAACACCATGAGGCGCTGCAACAGCACGACCTGATAATTCAAAAGTACCAACTTGACCTGCAAAACCACCTATATACACCCAGTATTGTGTATTTGGCAATAAATTGGATACTACCAAGGTAGATGATAATCCACCACCAACGCCGCAAATTGCTGGGTTTCCAGCGCCGCCGTTGTCGTCATTACAAGCGATTTGTGTTAAAACACCCGAACATGTATTGTCGCTGCTAGAGTACAAGGCCAATTTGGTATCAAACAAGGTACCTGGGTTGTTTGTAGTCAATTCAATTTGGAATGGAACTGAACCAGAGACATTACAACTCGGAGTTGTAAATGTGTACCATACATCTGGACCATTTGATCCACCACAGTTTGGGCCTACAGGACCTGCTGTGCTCAATTGGTTGGTGCCTAATTGATTGTTACAAGTCAAATCGGCCAAGAAAGCATAAGTATTCAAATCCTGCTGTCCTGAACTTGTTACATCCAATGCATCACAAATTAAGTCATTTATTGGAGGAGGACAAGCATCAGGAGCTGTGTGGGAATATTCAATACAACCAATTGCTTCACCAGTTAAGTTTGTTGGAACGATTAGGAAATAATAGGTTTGACCTGCAACTGGATTATTTAAGAACACCTCTGGTGCGGCATTAAAGAATGGATTTGCAATGTCATAAACACCTGAAGAAGTGCCAACATAAATGTTGTAGCCATCAGCAAGAGGAACTGCTGCCCAACTTGCTTGAATTGATGTTGCACTACAAGGGGCTAAGTTGGTAATTGTCGGTGCATTTGTACATG
>JBIIJN010000131.1:0-4336 GCA_044233745.1 Crocinitomicaceae bacterium | reverse complement strand
CTTTGCGCCAATATTCAACCACCTGATCAATACGCAGCCCAACTGTTTTGGCAAATTGCATGGGTTCCAATTCAAAGCCCAAAGTTTTAAAAACATTCACCAAGGCAATTTTCCAAAGCGGTTCTGAATCAATCAATACGCCGTCCATATCAAATAATACGGCTTCTATCTTTTCTCCATTCCAGTCCATAAATACAATTTTGCTCGTCCTAAAATTCTGTGTTTTTCCGTAGTAATGTATATTTTTCCATCAGCACTTGTAGCAATGGCTTCAAATTGTTTCATTTTCTTAAAAATATACTTTTTGGATTGCACAAAATTGGTGGTATGCAACAACTGATTAACATCTTTAATGTGATAGATGGCACCGTAGGCCAAAATCAAAATGTCTTTACCCAACCAGCAAACCCCTGTGATTGCATCTCGATACGGTGAAATGTTATTGGTTTGAAAGGTGCGCAAAAGTGTAGCTGCATGCCGCCCAGGTTTATTGGGGACATAATAGATTTTTGAAATACCGTTAAATGGTTTCGACCAATCTTTTGTGAAAATAAAAATACTATCGCGCTGAACCAAAAATGCCTCTGCATCAAAATTGCGCTCCGATCTTTTTGGTGGAAAACGCAATTGTTCGGGATAATAAAAATCTATCTCTTCCACCACAACATCCGATTTACCAATTTGGTCACGGTGAAACTTATAAAGCGTCAAGCCGTTTCTCGATTGATTGTTGTTGCCTATGTCGCCAACATAAATATTTCCCAGCTGATCAAATTGTAGCTCTTCCCAATCAAAATTTTGGGCATTTGCAAAAGTGGTAGCAGATACAACCCTACCCGTTCCATTTACCTCGAAAATAACAGCATCATTGCCACTATCATTGATGGTGAGCCAAGTAGAATCAGAAAACACAAGCAAACCGGATGATTCATTTAATTCAGGAGCCAAGCGAGTTAGGACTTTCATGCGCTGGGCAAAAGAGATGCTCACAAAAAATATACACAGAAAAACAAAGAAAATACGCATGAAAAAGTTGCTTATCAAATGAAGATGTAAATTTACACAGTTTTTGAGTATGCTGAACCCTTCGAAATCTGGTTGGATAAAAAAATACATGAGTCTTGCGAAATCCGATGACATTTCGATCAGGATTGGCCGCGCTTTTGACCTGAGCGACTTGAATGTTGTCCAGCAAAAACTGGCGTCATCGGGTATTATCTTCGGTGTTTTCGGTCAGTTTATTTTCCTGAATTATCAAGAAAAATTCAATTGGACACCTCATGAAAAACTGAAAGTGCTCTATTTCGAATCGATGTTACTGCTTTTTATGCACAAGCACCAAGACTCATTGAATCTTGATGAATTTCCACAACATTTGGAGTCGTTTTTTGAAAGTTGTGGAAGTCGCGAATTGGCGCGTTTTTGGTCAGTATATAAATGGTTCAAACTCCCAAACAATATCGAACACACCATTCACGATAGGACCAGAATTCCGCTATCATTAGATCAAAACCTTTTGGTGAGCTATCTTCAAAATAGTTTATGCTACATTGATGTTACCTTGTATTTTGAGTTTCTCCAACATCCCGAAAAGGTGAATTTTCGAGAATTGAGAACAAAAATGATTCAGTTGACTCTTGGCACGGTTGTTCACGCCTTAAAATCAGATCAGTACATAGAAGAGTCTGAGAACAAATTGTTTCAATACTTTCTCGCAGCTGCAGATTTAACCTCAAAAGAACGTGAAGAATTTAATCTTCTTTTGCATTCGGGAAGCACTTTACAAGTTTTGAAATCAGCCCGAGGCATGAATATTTTGTTTCGCAAATATCTATTCGAACTCGCTGTATTTTCAACGTTGTCGGATACTGAATTTTCAAGTAAAGAACGCAAAACACTATATGTTCTATCCTCAATTTTCGGTCTTTCAGAAACAGATATCGATGACGCTTATCAAATCGTGGAACAATTCACCATCGACCATGAGGAAATCATTACAAAACTCAAAAGCAAAAACAGCTACGAACGCATTTTTAATCGACTCAGCGCCAAGTGGTCTAAACTCTTGCTGCGCAACAAAGACAAGTTGGTAGCAGAGATTAAAGAAAGCGGGGAATTGGTGGCTCTGGTCAAAAAATCAATGAACGAAAATTTGACCCAAGAAGAAAAAACCAAGGTAAAAAACCAATTTTTTGATATCGCTAGAAGTGTTCCATCACTAGCCATTTTTATGCTCCCCGGTGGTGCATTTATTTTGCCTTTTGTACTCAAAATATTACCCGATTTATTGCCAAGTGCATTTCGAGATAATGAGGTGGAGGAATAGATGGCGGTTGGCTCGAAAAGCACAAATCAAATTCCTGTTCCTAACTTTTTAATTCTCTCACAATTAATAAAATATTTACTTCAACACATCAATGCTAAAATGCTTGCCATTGTCCATGTGAAACTTCAAATTACCAAACCAGCCTGTAGCATTTGCATTGCGTTCAATCTGAATCAACTTCATTTCTCCAGGGGCAATTTCAATGGAATTAACGCTGCTTTTGAATAGCTCGTTCTGATTTGGTGTAATCAATAAAAGTCTGGTTTCATTGGACACATTAGTAAACTGAAATGAAAATCGTTCTTGCCCATAAACCTTAATCTCTGCTTTGTTGTATTCTGAAAACGCAAGGGGTAAACTGTCTGGTATCTGCACCTGAATTTCATCCATTTTATGAGGCAAAACTCGACCCGTTACGCGCAAAATGGTAATTAAATTAACATTAGATTCGTTGGTCCGAACCGTAATCGTTTTATTGAAAGGCCCTAATCTTTTGGTGTCGTATTTCGCATAAATGGTGTCATTTGCGCCAGATGCTGTGGGCAACTTGCTGTAAATAGGAACCAAACACCCACAACTGGAGCGAACATCCGTTAACACTAGAGGTGCAGTGCCCATATTTTGATAAGGGAAAAAGAAGAGACCATCTTCACCTTCACTTATATCACCGCGATTGTGGACGATATACTCAAACTTCAATTTGGGTTCGGGTATATCGTCCTTCAACAAGAAGAAAATCAAAAAAAGTGATATATAATTTCTTGTTGACATTTGTATTTAAAAAACTCATACGTTCATTCAAAGGCATTTAGCCTAACTTGAATACCATCGGAACAACAACTTTAGAGCGTACAACAAGGCCCTCATTCATAGCTGGGATCCATTTAGGCATTAGCATGGCAACCCTCAAAGCTTCTTGGTCTAAAGCTGGAGTAACCGATTTAAAAACTTTAAAATTGGTCAGTGAACCATCTTTTTCGACTACAAACTCAACATAAACTTTGCCTTGTTCAAGCATTTGAATAGCCATTTCTGGATACCGAATAGTTTTGTATACGAATTTGCGTTGCTCTTCTTCGCCACCAGTAAATTTTGCGGCCAAAGTAGGTTTTTCGTAAATTGTGGTGTCCTCACCTTGTTGATGAGCACGTTGGCAATTGTCGTAAATCGCACCATTCAATTTAGGACTAACAAAAGATTGCAAAAACAACGTACCAACCGCTAAGGTCAGAACCGACATATATACTTTCATAGAATTGTTTTTTATTGCAATCTACTCACCACCATATTAGCATCGAACTTACCGAAAGTCATTGGGCGTTGTGTGTATCCCGGTTGCTCTTTTTTAACAGCTTCAGAAACCTTAACATAAACGTATTTGTGCAGTTCTTTCATCGTTATGATTTTATCACCGTTCAAATCAGCATATTTTTTCAAGCCCTCAATAAGGAAATAAGCAAAATAACCGTGCTTGTATTTTGGTGTTTCCCAACTTACTTCTTCTGGCATACAAGACAGCATAATAGCCACATCTACATCATTTGCAGCGAGGTTTGGGTTGGCTTTAGCCTTAGCTTTTTCCTCTTTTTTTCTTTGAACATTGGCACGCTTCATTGCTTTTTTATCCATTTTCAACGAACCCGAATGACAGGCATCAGCAAAACACAATTTCGTTTTACACGAGGCTGTTCGGAAAATTTCTTTAATCTCTGGGAAGAAAAGCAAACTATTGTAATCAGTAGCATCATAAGGCACAAATGCCCCTGGCGCGCCATGACCCGAGAAAAAGAAAATCACTCGATCGTTTTCCTTGGCCTTTGCAAAAAGTTCTTTACCATAGGAGATAATATTGGCTTTTTTGGCTTTATCGTCCAGAAGAAGATAAATATTTGTAGCAGGCACAGAACCACCTTCAGTACTTTTCAAAAAATCGGCAAAACGATTCGCGTCATTCACGGTCCATGTCAAGTTCATTTCTGGGTTTTGGTATTTTGCAACACCGATAATAAT
>JBIIJN010000130.1:0-4408 GCA_044233745.1 Crocinitomicaceae bacterium | reverse complement strand
ATGGGTATTTATACAAGATTGATACGACTTCTTTGCATGTTGAAAATAAAATCCAACTGGGCACAAATCCAGATCAAATGTGTGTGGTTCAAAACGAACTTTGGGTTTCAAACTCTGGCGGATTAACAACAGTTGGCGATAGCACGGTTAGTATTGTTGAATTGAGTTCATTTACAGAAATTCAGAAAGTTGTGGTGGGGCTCAATCCTGGTTCCTTGGTTTATGATGACATGGGTACTGTTTATGCCGTGTCTCGTGGAAATTACATGGGAATTCCGTCGAAAATTGTGAAGTTGGATGCGAGTTCAAAATCTGTTGTGATGAGTGAGAATCGGGCAATCAGTTCATTGCGCTTTTGGGATGGACAATTGTTTGCCATGGGGTATCATTTTGAAACGTCGAGTTCATCGATACATCTCATAAACGCTGATGATTTGAGTGAGCAAAGTGCTAATTTAATTGGTCATATTCCTCTGCAAACGCTTTATGGATTTGAAAAATTGACTGTTTTTGGTCAGGAGGTTTTGGTGTTGTTAGACGCTAAGCAATACATCCACCAAGGAAATGTTGTGGTTTGTGATTTGAATTTTAATGTTTTGTTTGAGTTTAAAGTGGGGTTGAATCCGTGTAAAGTGGTGTTTAATGAGTAAAAAAGTATCGCGCAAAGACACAAAGAACGCAAAGTTCTTTTTGCCATTTGCGCTTATATTTGTTCGAAACTAAAAACATAAAAAAATGGGATATTCACATCTAACTGAAAATGAACTTTCAAAAGTGATCGTTGATATTGCTTACCACATCCACACAACACTTGGCCCTGGGTTATTGGAATCGGTGTATGAAGAAATTATGTGTTATGAATTATCTAAAAGAGGTTATTACTTTGAAAGACAGAAACCTATACGTGTTTATTGGGACGATTTAGATATGGGAATTGGCTTTCGCGCTGATATTATTGTAGAAAGAAAAGTAGTGGTTGAACTCAAGTCTAAAGAAATGTTCCATCCGGTAGATTTTAAACAAGTCATGAACTATTTGAAATTAACTGATTTGAACCTTGGAATATTAATCAATTTCAATGAGGCCCTAATTAAAAATGGTGTTAAAAGAGTTGTGAATGGTCTTTAGAAAATGATGATATGATAATTAACAAATGGTTTATTGAAATTTTGACTCCTTTTAAGTTTCTTCTTCTTTTCTTTCGTGCCTTCCAACCTTTTCGCTTTGCGCCTTTGCGTCTTTGCGTGCGTTCCTTCCAATCACTCAACTTTGCGCCTTTGCGTCTTTGCGTGCGTCTTTTCCACTCCTCTCCCTTTGCGCCTTTGCGTCTTTGTGTTCTTTTTATTACATTCAACGCCTCCGCACAATTCCCACCCCCCGCAGGTCAACCTGGCACCACAGCTATCCACAAAGACTCATCAGCCATTATCGCATGGGCTTCAGGAATTGAAGTCTCTCGAGGATTGATCAATATTTCAGATCCCTCACAAACCCATGAAGGCAGTAATTACGCTTCATTTGGCATCCCAGAAAACGCTTTAGGTTTAGCTGTCGGTTCAAGTGAAGATGTAGTTAGTTTAGGCGATGGTGGAGTAGCTACCTTAACATTTAACAAACCCATAAAAAACGGACCCGGACCAGATTTTTGCATATTTGAGAATTCCTTTTCCGATGCTTATCTAGAATTAGCATTTGTAGAAGTAAGCTCAGATGGCATTCGATTTGTGCGATTTCCAGCCATTTCATTGACCCAAACCGATGAACAAATCAATGGATTCGGTGCGCTCGATGCAACAAAAATCCACAATCTAGCTGGAAAATACAGACAAGGTTATGGCACGCCATTCGATTTAGAAGATTTGATAGACTCAACAGACATCGACCTCAACAACATCACTCACGTCCGTATCATCGATGTTGTAGGTTCAATCGATCCAGCTTATGGAAGCACAGATAGTCAAGGCAATTTTATCAATGATTTGTTTCCAACCTCTTTCTTTTCAGGCGGATTTGACTTGGATGCAGTGGGTGTGATTCATGAGCAGAATGAGGTTAATCTAATTGAAAATGAGTTTTTTACGATTGAGATTTATCCGAATCCCGCAACTAATTTTTTCTATCTTCATTGTTCTAGTGAAGTTCAAAAATCACAAATTCGAATTGTTGATGTTTACGGAAAAGTAATTGATTTTCAGTTTAATCGTGATTTATATCAAGTAGTATTTAATTCATCTACTCAATCTGGTTTTTACTTGATCATGATTCAAACAGAACATGGTTTGGTTATGAAAAGAATTCAGCTTTATCCATAGACTACTCAAACACATAAACCCAATACCCTCCGGCAAATTCACGCTGCTCAACCAAAGTAAGTTGTTCCAATAATTCTGATTTTAGTTTTTCTTCACCATATAAAAAGCGCGCTCCAGCGTCAATCAAAACAACGGGCTTTTTCAAATTCTTGATTTCTATTTCGTGAAAACCGTAAATGGGATAGATGTCATGTGGAAATAGAACAGATCCTTCTTTCTGCGCTCGAAATAAAGCTTGGTCTCCGTGATAAATAAATGTCAAATCGTAATGAGGGGGAGTAATAACGTAACTGCCATTGAATGATTTTGCGTAAGCCACCAAAACATCTGATTCTCGATTGTGGGTGCGAAAAGGATTGAAACCTAAAATGAAGATAAGGATTGGTAAAACAATGATTTTCAGGTTTTTATTTATTAATTTTATTGTGGCGTAACCCAAGACAATATACATCCCCAGACTTAAGAAAAATAAGTAGCGGTCTAAGAAAACTGATGTGTTACCAATCAATGAAATGAAAAAAGTACTCATGTAAATTCCCACAGCTAAAAGAAACACCATCGCAATAGGTGTAAGCCTTTTATTTAGAGGAAAGGACTTGTAAATCAATCGTTTTGAAAAAATAAGTCCGACTAAAATGACCATAAAAAGAATTAAAGTCAAAGGTCCGTTTAAAAACTTATTCAGCAAGCCATACAAAGCCGACCAATGTGGACGATCGACCCAAGTACCCGCTTCTTGAACATGATTCAAGCGTTCCATAAAAATTGGGAAATAGGGAAGCAAGAGTAGGGTGAAAATGAGTACTGATATCGCAAATGACCACCATGATTTTTTAGAATTTTGAACAATACTGATTATAAAATACAACAAAATAACCCAAGGAATGACCACAATTGCGATGTAATGCGTGTAAAAAAGTGCCGCACAAACAATTCCCAATAACCCGCTCTGGATGATATTGACTTTCTGTTGGATGCTAACCAGAAGCAAAATCAGTACCGCAAATAAGAACGTAAAAAGTGCATAACCCCGGGCTTCCAATCCAAAACTGTGGTGATAATTGGAGCAAGTAAAAAGAATCATGAGCAAAATGCCCAAATGTTCGTGCAAGATTTTACGACCAATTTGAAAAAGAATTTGTAATGTTAAAACGCTAAAAATCAAAGATAAAGAGCGGGTTGCCTCTGCTGATACTCCAAACCATTTGATCCAAAAATGAAGCAGATAGAAATGCAGCGGCGGATTGTTTTCCGAGACGAACAAATGCCCCAGCGCGTCTAGATTCTTTTGCGCATGGAAAATTGAAAAAGGTTCATCTAAATCAATACTCAAACGATTGATAAACAGTATGCCGAGAACCAATTTGACCACAATAATGGACAGGAACGCTATTTTTGTGGACCTTTTGATTTGGTGATTATTTAACACGATTCAAACCCATTGCGCTGAGCAACCAATTGGGTAGGCGAGCTCCGGGTTTTTTGTTTTTTAGATTGATGTACCAACCCAACTTTTTCATTACAGGCACTTTATGTGTTTCCACAAATTCAATCAAAGCGCCATCTGGGTCTTCAATGTATGAAAAACGTCCGCCAGCTTCACCCATATCGAAAGTGGAACCGCTATCTACGGTGAATGGAAATCCTTTGGACTCGCATTCTTTTTTCAGAACTTCCATGCCTTGAACATCAAAACAAAGGTGTATGAATCCCCAATCGCCCCAAAAACGGTTTTCAAAAATCTTTTTCACATCGCTTCTATCAATCGATTGAACCAATTCGATGTGTGTTGGTCCGAGTAATTTTGAAAACGGTCCGCGACGTTCGTCTTTGTGCGCCAAAAGCACACGTCGGAAGGTTGTGTTGCCCTGGGGTAGCGCATTAAAGCAATCAAAAGTTGATGTTTTGTCATAAACCACAGTGTCGTAGCCTAAAATATCGCGGTAAAGCGTCAAAGATTTCTCCATATCGCTTACGCCTATTAGCGCACCAGCCACACCACCTGTTCTGCCAGGATGCTTGGTTTCTTTGAACCAACCACTGCCTTCAACAATTTGAAATAAATTGCCATTGGGGTCCTTCACAAAGAAACTCAA
>JBIIJN010000129.1:0-4423 GCA_044233745.1 Crocinitomicaceae bacterium | reverse complement strand
CCGAACCATTGCCGATTTGGACAATTCAGAAAACATCGAAGTGACCCATTTGGCCGAAGCCATTCAATTCAGAACCTTGGATAGGAGCAATTGGGCAGAAAAATAAAATCATTAATCTCATTTGCCAAGGGCAAAATAGCCAAACTCGATACAATTTTTGTGCTGAACTACTGTAACATGGACACACAAGAAATTGAAGTAGCACAAAAACCACTCGTTTGGCTGGTATTCCATGATGCCAGCCGAACGAGTGCGCGAGGCACGAGCGTGTATCGAGGACGGCGGAAAAATGAAATTACTAATCTATCAAACATCATTTACCCATATATTTGCGGCTCCCTAATTTTTACAATGAAAGTAATAGACCACATCAACAATTCATCAGACACGCTTTTCTCTTTCGAGATATTGCCTCCATTAAAAGGCATGAGCATTCATTCTATATATAATGGAATCGACCCTTTAATGGAGTTTAAGCCTAAATTTGTGAATGTGACGTACCACCGTGAGGAGTACGTATATCGTGAGCATGAAAACGGATTATTGGAGAAAATATCCATACGCAAAAGACCAGGAACCGTTGGTATTTGTGCTGCTATTATGAACAGATACGACGTTGATGCCGTGCCTCACCTGATTTGTGGTGGTTTTTCGAAAGATGAAACAGAAAACGCTTTGATTGATTTACAATTTTTGGGCATCGACAACGTTTTGGCTTTGCGTGGTGATTCAGTGAAAACCGAGCCCGTTTTTAAAGCACATCCAAAGGGACATAAATATGCCGTGGAATTGGTGAACCAAATAATGGACATGAACAGAGGCGTTTACACTTTGGAGGATATTAAACTGGAACCGACCGACTTCTGCATTGGCGTTGCTGGATATCCTGAAAAGCACTTCGAAGCCATGAATATGAATACAGACCTGCAATATTTGAAATATAAAATTGACGCAGGAGCTGAATACATCATTACACAAATGTTTTTTGACAACAAAAAATACTTCGAATTTGTAGATGCCTGTCGTGCAGCTGGTATCACTGTGCCAATAATCCCAGGATTAAAGCCGCTCAAAACCATGAATCATGTTTCGTTCCTACCCCGCTTTTTTCATATCGACTACCCAGAAGATTTGGCCAAAGAATTGTTGCGCTGCAAAACCAACAAAGATGTAGAACAAGTTGGCGTTGAATGGGGAATTCAGCAGGCCAAAGAACTGAAAGCCGCTGGAGTGCCTTGCTTGCATTTTTACACCATGAGTAATTCCTCTAGCACTCAAGCTATAGCAAAAGAAATTTTTTAAAAACAAATTATGACACGATTTACAATAACCCTTCTTCTTACTTTTTCAACACTGAGCATTGCATGGTCGCAAAAAGTGAAGCATCCACCGATTAACAATTTGAAAGGTGTCATGTTATTGGTCAAAAACGACAACGCCCAAGAGCGTTTTAGCGTTGAAGCCAATTTGGGAAAAATCTTCGCTACTTTCAATATGCCACTGTTGCTTTCAATCAACATGATTAAGCAAGGGGAATCATTGAAAGAATTGGCCAGTGCGCGTGTTCAAAACGAAATGAACGCCAAAAACATCAACAGCGTTTTGGTGGTTTCAATTCGTGGATTTGATCAACGCTTCAAGCCACGCACCAAAATGCCAGCAACCCTTGAGGAAGTTTTAGAAGAAGGCAACCTTTACCCGCTTTCACAAGAAGAGGCAACAACCGTTACCATTGAATTTATACAGTTTGTTAATGGCAAATTCAACGGCTACCACATGATGCGTGTTGGTAATGCATCTGAAAAAAATAAAGTTTACACAAAAATTCAAAAGAAATTGAATCGCCAAATGACCAAATGGATACTATAAGAATATACATTTCATTTGGATTCACCTATTTTTTTCGTTAATTTTACCACCTAAATTAAAACTTCTTGTAACATGAAAACCACATTAACTTCTTTAATTGTTGTGTTTTTTGCCTTAATGTCTTGGGCTCAAAATGAAATTAAACCCATAAGTGTAGGCACCGTGATGCCTTTGCAAGACCAACAATTGCGCAGCATCGACGACAAAAGTGCAACACTCAAAGACATGATGGGCAACAAAGGACTGATCATCATTTTCACATCCAATACTTGTCCATTTGTTGTGGGCGGAAAAAACTTTGAGGGCTGGGAAAAATCATACAACGGTCTTTACGAAATGGCCTCAAAGTTTGGATTTAATCTTGTATTATTGAATTCCAACGAGGCCAAAAGAGATAACGGTGATGGCTTAGCGGACATGAAAAAACGTGCTGCTGAAATGTCTTATAAAATGCCTTATTACTACGATGGAAATTCTCTTGTTGCCAATGCATTCGGTGCTAAAACCACACCGCATGTGTTTTTCTTCAACAAGGAATTCAAGTTGGTTTACACCGGCTCAATCGACAATCAAATGGAGCAAAACAAAAAACGTCATACGGATTACCTCATCAACGCGATGAATGTTGTGAACAAAGGCAAAAAAGTAAAACTCAGCTCAACTCCGCCCATTGGATGCAGCATCAAGCGTGTACAATAAAAACCCAAGAAACCCCTAAAACCCTATAAACCCTTTATCATGAAAACAATTACATTCTCACTACTCATGCTCTTTTGGGCATTTTCTTTTGGTCAACAAGGCGATGGTGGAACACCCGTTTCATCTAAATTTGCTTTTGAACCAGAAATCTCGGTTGTAAATTTTGCGCAACCTGACATTGAAGCTTTAAAGGCCGAAGACGAACTCGTTGACAGAAGAGGAATCGCTGCGTGGCGCTTTGGTTATAACAACATGACCAACTTGAATATCACAAATTCTGGTGATTGGTATAACTTGCCAAACGGCGGAAAAATTTGGATTTTACAAGTGCATTGCGAAAATGCCTTAACTGTGAATCTGACCTTTCAAAATACAAACATTCCTGAAGGCAACGAATTGTTCGTTTACAATCCATCACGCACTTTCGTGTTGGGTCGATTTGTTGAAAGACACATTGTTGACGGCTTCCTTGGCTCTGAATTGATCGAAGGTAGTAATGCTGTAATCGAATACTACGTGGCACCAGAAAACATCTCAAACACTGGGAATGTTGAAATATCTATGGTTACACACGGTTACAGAACAGCAGAGGAATTCAATCGCGGCCTTGGAGATTCTGGCTCTTGTAACATGAATGTCAATTGCCCTGATGGACAAATCTATGAAAATCAGCGAAATGCAGCTGTAATGTTGGTTTCTGGTGGCAGCGGTTTTTGCTCAGGCTCATTGATTAATAATACCGCGAATGATGGAACACCTTATGTGTTAACGGCTAATCACTGCGGTAGTTCAGGTTTCGGAAGTTGGGTTTTCCGCTTCAACTGGCAAGCAACTGGATGTAACAACCCTGGTTCATCTCCTTCTTTTCAATCACTTTCGGGTTCTACTTCTCGCGCAAACCGTTCAACTTCCGATATGCGTTTGGTGGAAATAACTGGTGGTTTGGTTAACGGAACGGTTCCGGCAAACTACAATCCATTTTTCGCTGGCTGGAACAATTCAGGCGTGGCTCCTTCTGCTACTGTTTGTATTCACCATCCATCTGGCGACATTAAAAAAATTGCCTTTGATGACAACCCGCCAACACTTACTGGAACAGGAAACGGTGGTTTTTCAAGTGAAAACAACGCTACTTGGCGTGTGATTTGGGACAGAAACACTACTACTGAAGGCGGTTCCTCGGGCTCACCATTGTTCGATAACCAAGGCAGAATTATTGGTCAGCTTTGGGGTGGTGGTGCATCTTGTCAAAACTTGTCTTCCCCAGATTATTATGGTCGTGTGAGCAACTCATGGGCGCCAGCAGGCAGCACAAACGCACAACAATTGAAGCATTGGTTGGATCCAGGTAATTCTGGTGTTACTTTTATCAATGGTTATCCAGAAGAAGAACAAGTAGCCTTAGATGGCGCCATTGCTCAAGGGCAAAACTGGACCTTGTCGGGCATCATCTGTGGTAATAGCGTTACGCCTGTACTCAATTTCACAAATCTAGGTTCAACAGCTATCACAGCTATAGTGGTTTCATACAATTACGGTAGCGGCAATCAGACCTACAATTGGTCGGGCAACTTAGCATCTGGGGCGTCAACAAATATTACTTTGCCTGCGCAAACATTAACCAATGGAAATTATACCTTTACGGCAAACATTACTTCGGTAAACGGTTCATCGGATGAAAACGCCGGCAACAACCAAGTATCATCCACATTTACCATTGTAACCAATGGCATTGACGTTCAAATGAACTTGCAACTCGATTGTTGGGGTGATGAGGTTTCTTGGAGATTGTTGAATCAACAACAAAACCAAGTGCTATTGACGGGTGGTCCTTACGATGGTCAAGACGGTCAAT
>JBIIJN010000060.1:0-16937 GCA_044233745.1 Crocinitomicaceae bacterium | reverse complement strand
TACGGCAACAATTTGGGACCTAAAATCTGGGGCGTGCCTTGGATGATTGGTATCAATTGGGCTATTTTGGTTTTTATCAGTGCATCAATGGCATATAAATGGACGAAAAATCTATTTCTTGGTGCAACAATAGGCGCAGCATTGATGGTTCTTCTCGACATCATCATAGAAAAAGTGGCTCCCTACTTCGATTTTTGGGAGTTCGAATGCAACATTGTGCCCCTTCAAAACTACATCGGTTGGTTTGTGGTTTCATTTTTAGCGCATTTGATTTACCAGAAATTTTTCCATAAACACCAATTCACACTAAGTATTTGGATGTATTTGGCCTTTGTTGTTTTCTTTGGGGTGTTTGCGATCGCTTAAGAATTTATACTTTAGCACAGTGAACAGCCAAGTAATTCTTCCAATTCATCATGTAAAGGGTTCCATTTTAACTCCAGCTTCCAAAAGCCATGCTCAACGGGTTTTGGCTTGTGCTTTGATGAATCCAAATCGAACAATCATTCGTGGAATAGGTTTTTCCGATGACGAGCTAGCTGTTTTGGGCGTATTAATATCATTAGGCGCTAGAATAGAAAAAAAGGAAGATGCGCTTCACATTCAGGGAATTGATTTTGCAAAACTGTCCAAAAAAGACATATTTATCGGTGAATCTGGTTTGGCATCTCGCATGCTCACGCCCATAATGGCTTTGGGAAATGAAACGATAACAATTACAGGTAATGGAAGTATTCTTCAGCGACCGATGGATTTTTTCGAAGCAGTTTTGCCCCAGCTCTATGTACAAGTTTCAAGCAATAGCGGGAAATTACCGCTCAATGTTAGCGGACCCTTGATTCCTAAAGACATCACCGTTGATGGTTCGCTGAGTTCGCAATTCATTACCGGATTGATTTTGGCGTTTGTAGGTTCGCCTTTAACCAAAAATGAGGTGATTACCATTGAAAACCCTACAAGTATCCCCTACATAGAATTGACTATTCAAACTTTGCAAGATTTTGGTCAAAAGGTAAAATTTGATGGCTCACAAGTCTATTTTAATGGTCCTTATGAATGGAAAGAAACCGGAATTCAAATTGAAGGTGATTGGAGCAGCGCGGCGTTTTTCATGGTTGCAGCTGCTTTGTTTGGTTCCATCACTTTTGAAAATCTTTCACTAAATTCATCACAAGCTGATAAAGCCATTTTGAATGTTTTGGAAGAGTTCGGCGCTGAAATAAAAATCGAAGAAAACACCATTTCAATTTCAAAGAAAGATTTGCTCAGTTTTCACTTCGATGCCACCCACTCACCCGATTTGTTTCCCATTCTAGCTGTTTTAGGTGCTTATGGAACTGAAACTTCAAGCATCAAAGGGGTTCATCGTTTGCTCAACAAAGAAAGCAACCGCGCCGAGGTGATTTTAAGCGAGTTTTCAAAATTTGGTCTAAAAATGCACATCGAAAACGACACCTTATTCATCCTTCCACAAAAAACCTATACTGGCGCTACAATCGACCCAAATGGTGACCACAGGATGGTAATGTCAGCTACAATCTTTGCTTTAGGCACAAAAGAAAAAACGACCTTGCTCCACCCTGAGGTTTGCGCAAAGTCGTTTCCAAGTTTTTTTGAGATTTTGGAATCAATTCAATCCATCAAGGACTAACCAAATTCAAAGTAATCTGAAAATAAGGCGCTCCGGTCATTTCATTTTCCATCACATAAGGCATATCAGCACCAAACGAGCGATAATCGTTGCCACTGTCAACATTGAAACGGTAAGCATAGATGTAGCCAACTTGTGCGCCTACCCAAATAAAGTCTGAAAGCGCTTTCATGTATTCCAATCGAAAACGAACTTCAGATCGTCGGAATTCCATGTTATTTGGGTCGTAACCAGCAATCATACCTGGTGTATTTTGTGCAGGATATCTGTCGTTCACATTGGCAAGGTGGTAACTGTTTCCAATCACTTCAAATCCCGCCAAAAGCAAATCGCGGCGTGTGAAAGCGTAGCGGTAATGCATTCTGGCTGGCAACAAAGCCTCAATACCCCATTTGTCGTTTTTCGAGGTGAAGTTGTAATGAATCACCGGAAGAAAGCTCTTTTCTCCAGCGCGGTACGTTTGTGTGGCACCGAAGCCAAATTGAAAGCGGTCGTTGAATTTCCAACCAAATACAGCAACAACGGTGGTCTTCAAAAAACTGATATTTTGAAAACGATTGAAATTATAATCCCCGTTGTAATCGCCACTCACAAAGCCCAGCAAATAATTTTTCTCATTCAGTGGTTTGAAAATGGTCGCATTTAAACCAAACGTTCTGATATTGCCATTCAAAGACTGAAGAAAAGGATTTGTTAGAGCATCGTTTTTGAAAGAATAGTTGGAGCCTACGTAGTTCATACCAATATTCAACAAAAACTTGTGCGTTGCAATGACAGGCAAATTGGCTGAAATATTCAAACCCATGTAATTATTCACTTCACCCGATTGTGTAGCAAAAGCGCCCAAACCAGCGGCGTTTATGCTATGGGGACCAGCGAACTCATACCCAATACTAATCAGCCTTTGTGGACTGAGTCCAACTACTTTGGGTGTACAATATCTTTTTACGCCCTCTTCAGTGCCGTAATTGCTGTAGTCTTCTTCTTCGTCCGGTTGAGCAATAGAAACCTGCACAGCAAACAAGCAAAACAAGGTTGAACACAACATTGGAAAGTGGAATTTATGTTTCATGGTTGTCAATTTTTGGGCTAAAATAAGTGAATCTGCGGTTTTTGAAATAAGTCTGTTGAATATTTTTTAAAAATGTTGTCACAACACCTGCAATTCTTCGTTATTTTGTTTGAAAATGCGAATACGCAATCATTAACCTTAAAAATCTGAATGATGAAATTGAACCTCCTCCTTCTTTTGGGTTTTTTTTCCATGCTGCTCTCTTGTAAATCAGATGCGCCATCAACAGAAGAAAACCAAGAAATTGTGCGCCTGAGAAATGAAATCAGACAACTCGAAATGCAAAACAGCGAAAAGGATTTATTAATTGACGAATCGCTCAGTTTATTCAATGAAATTCAAGAGAACATTGCGCGAATTCAACACAAAGAATTGGAAATCAGATTTTTATCAGAAGGAGGTGTCAATAATCCACAACAAAAAGAATGGATGCTTCAAGAATTGCAAAACATCCAATTTTTAAGAGAGGAAAACGCTAAAAAAATAAAAGCGCTAAATGCCCAAATAAAAGGCAAAGAAGCCCAAATCGGTCAGCTCTATCAAATGATTGAATCACTTCAAGAACGTATCATTTCGCAAGATGAGTTGATTTTAAATTTGCGCAACTTATTGGTAAATCAAGATGAAGATTATTCTAAACTCTTTGATGCCTACATGGAACAAACGGAAATAGCCTCAACCACGCGCAGAGAACTCGCTAAAGCCTATTATGTTTATGGCTCTTTGGATGAACTCAAAAAGAACAACGTAGTGGTTCAGAGCAAAGGATTCATTGGAATGGGAAAAAAATCAAGTTTGAAAGACGGTTTCAACGAAGACTATTTCACGCCTATTGACAAATTCGAGAATAAAAAAATTCAAATCATCGGAAAGAAAATACAAATTATCAGCGACCACCCTTCAGCATCCTATAAAATTATCGACAATGGCAACAATAAAACCATCGATATTGTTAATCCATATGAATTTTGGAAAATCAGTAAGTATCTTGTGGTTATTGTGGATTAAAAAGAATAAACAAGCCCCCGTTGATTAAAGTGTTCAAAAAATTGATTGTAGGTTTGGCTGTCTTTTCAAAATTGTAGTAGTTTTGTCAGCACAATAAAGTAAAATCATTATGAACAATAGCTTTTCATCCATCTCTAGAAAGACATCATTACCAGTCATTATAACGCTTATAGGCCTTGCCTTGGTTATAGTTGGCGTTAAATTCGGTCAAAACAACATGTATCTTATCTCAACAGGTTTGTTATCGCTCGCTGGTATGGTGATGTTGTTTTTCTCCATTGGTTCCAATATTGGAAAAATATCAGTTGTTATTGGTATTATTTTAGGTATCGTAGGATTGGGTACCTTGTTTTATGTAGGCAACGATATTGTGTCTATTGATAACGCAAGAAAATATGATGCGAGCATGGATGAATTGACCAAGCAAAACCTGGCCGACATCAAAACAAGCCAAATCGCATACAAAGACGTAAATGGTTCATACGCCAAAGACTGGAATACGCTCAAAGAATTCGTTTTGAACGGTCAAATCAAATTGGCTATTAAAAATGGCGGTGTTCCCAACAGACGTTTGACACCTGAGGAACGCACAATTGTTTATGGTCCAGGCGACAAAAGAGCTTTGGACTACAACATGACAGAAGCTGAGGCCGTTCGATTGGCAAAATCTGCTAATCCTCCTGCCGATTTAGCGGGTTTTGTGCGCGATACGATGTTAACTTCGTTTTATGAGTCTGCATTCGGTGCTAAAACTTACATCGACCGCAGAACGAAAATGGGCTTTCCAGCATTCAATGTAGATTCCATGTTAGTTGTTCCAAATTCAGGCAAACAGTTTGTTTTAACGGTTACAGATTCAGTAGAATATCAAGGTGTGAAAATTCAAGCCTTGATGGTTTCTGGTGAACGTGTTTTGAAAAGCACAAAAAAGACTGTTGTTTATAGCATTGGATCAACTTCTTCTCCGGCGCTTTCTTCGAGCTGGGATTAATCCAAAACGAAGATGAATCAACTTTGTTTTCAGGTCAGTAGCAATGATTTGAGTTTTTCGATTATTGACCGAACAAACAAACAGATTATTCAATCCGCATCTTGCGCTTTAAATAGTCGAGTTGCCGAATTGAAACGCGAGGAAGCCACTAATTTACTGCGCCAACACAACATCAATGACTTTGATGGTGAAGTAAGTCTAGCTTTTTGTGGTCCCAAATCAACACTCGTTCCACAAGTGATTTATGGAGAAAGCAATGCAAAAGATGTTTTCGAATTGAGCTTTGGCACAAGTGAAAACATGATTGAGCACACGCGTTTTTTCGAACAAGCCCTGGTGAATGTTTATGAAATTGAGGAATGGATAAAACGATTTTTTGTGATTCGATTTCCTCGCATCAATATCCAACATGAAACGACCCACATCCTGAGAGGAATTTTCGAAAAAAACACCTTCCAACCCACGATTCATTTGGCAGTAAACAATACGCATTTCACCGTTTTTGCTGTTTCCAAAAATCAGTTGGATTTTTTCAACACTTTTGAATTCACCAATGTAGATGATTTGCTCTACTACACTCTACATGTTGTGAACTCCTTGCAATACAGCGCTAAAGAATGGACGTTATCATGGCACTCCGACGCCCCACATAACGAATTATTGGATTCTTTTTCATCGCAAATGCAAAACAATACCTCTACCAAAAAAGTAGTCATCAACCCAGTTTCTAAAATCAAACATCAATTGCTGTGCGTATAGTCGGTGGCAAACTCAAAGGATTCCGTCTGCAGGTGCCAAAAGCATTTGACTCGCGTCCGACAACAGATTTTGCCAAAGAAGCATTGTTTAACCTGATCACCAACAACTTCGACATAGACCAGTGTGATGTTTTGGATTTGTTTACAGGAACAGGAAGTCTTTCTTTAGAATTTGCTTCGCGTGGTGCTTTGTCCGTAACTGCTATTGATTGGAACACGGCTTGTTTGAAATTTATTGGTGAAATTTGCAAAAAGTATGACTTGAGTCAAGTGAAATTGCTGAAAAATGATGCTATAAAGTTTATTCAAATTGCCAACATTCAATTCGACATCATTGTGGCAGACCCGCCCTATGAGTACAAATACTACGATAAAATGATTGATTTGGTGTTCGAAAAAGAGCTTTTAAAAGCAGGCGGTATGTTGATTGTGGAGCATGGCAAACAAAATAATTTCGAATTTTTGACAAATTTTCGCCATGTTCGCAATTACGGCGGCGTTCACTTTAGCTTTTTCTCGAAAGAGGCTTAACTGATTTGACATACATTTGAATCATTAAATTAAACACCATGAAAAAAGGACTTTTCCCCGGTTCGTTTGACCCATTTACCAAAGGACACGAAGATGTGGTTCGGCAAGCATTGTTGCTATTCGACCATGTTGTGATTGGCGTTGGCGTAAACGAGAGTAAGAAATATTTATTTGATTTGAACAGACGCATAGCCCACATCGAAGCGCTATTTCAAGGCGAAAATGTGAGCGTTGTTTCCTACTCTGGTCTTACGATTGATTTTGCCAAACATTGTGGTGCCGACTTCCTTATTCGAGGGCTACGCGATTCACGTGATTTTTCCTATGAACGCGCCATAGCGCACACCAACGATCAACTATCAGGCATCAAAAGTGTTTTTTTGCTCACACGTCAGGAGTACGGATCAATTAACGCTACAATTGTGCGCGAAATTTTTATCAACGGAGGCGACATCAAAGCTTTTGTAACAAAGCCTGAATTGCTCGTTATGGACGTGGTCTAATTTTTGTCTACTTATAGAAAAAGAAATTATGAAAGTTTTTGGAGTACTGATATTGATGATTTTTGCCGTGACCTATGCGCAACAAACGGTTACGATTTCTGGTTTGAGTCCACAAAAAGCGGGCACAAAAGTTACCATAGAGCGCTTTGAAGATTTTATTACCCACAATACAGCGCTGGCTGCATCCTCAATATTGAATGCCGATAGCACTTTTCAATGCCAAATTGAAGTCTCAGAAATTGAGAAAATCAAAATAACCGTTGGAAGCAACTTTGCTTATCTACTTGTACAACCCGGGGCTAAATATCGTGTATTGGTGAGCAAAAAACGAACATCCAATTTCAACAACCCCTTGGGAAATGAAGTGGAGATGACCCTTTTAGATCTTGACCCAGCAGATATCAACTATAAAACGCTCACTTTCGACCGCTGGATTGACGGCTTTTTAGGAGAAAATTATCACCTGAGAAATAAACGTGACAGCAGCTTTTTGAAAAATTTGGTAGTTTTTGAAAATGATGTCGCATCGCGCTATAAAACTGATTCGAGCCAATATCTTATCAATTACATTAAATATCGTGTTGCCTCGTTGGAAGATTTGAACTTTGTTGGTGCCCGCGATGAAAGAGCCAGATACACGGTAAATATTGCGCCCTTCACTGTTTATTACAAAAATGAAGAGTACATGAAATACATCCGCAATTTCTACAAAAACTTCTTCGAAAAAACAGCCCCTGAGCTCAACCAAAAAATCTACAAAGCTATTGTGGCCGGCTCGCCTACCCGTCTAATCAACGAACTAGGTGCCGATTATCGCGTTGCCAATGTTCGTTTAAGGGAACTTGTGATGATTATAAGTTTGTCTGATGTGTATCATGATAAATCTTATCCACAATCGAGAATTGCGATAATTCTGGATTCTGTAGCACACCACGGGCTGTTTAAAGAGAATAAAATAATTGCGCGCAATGTGTTGCAAAAAGTAATTCAACTCAATCCGGGTTCGCAAACGCCTTTTTATGAGTTTTTAAACCGCAACAACCAGGTGATTAGCAATGGGAAATTCGCGCCAAGATATACCTACATTCAATTTATCGACCTGGAGCAAACCAACAGTCTGCTTCAATTTGAAATGCTCAAAGCGCTTTACACAAAATACAGTACTTCGGTTGAAATTATTACCGTGGTGATCAACGAAACCAATTGGGACAAAATTGATGAAAAATTGAAACTCAAAGATGTACCTTGGACGGTTGTTATTCCCAAAGACGTATCTGCTATCAAAAGAGTATTTCAGTTGAGTGTATATCCTCAATACGTTTTAATTGACACGCAGGGCTATATCGTGCAAAGTCCAGCCGCTGCACCAGTACCAGACGGGAGTTACAAGACTATTGATTACTATTTCTTTGAGATACATAAAGCCTTGTCACGCCCCAGACAATAAAATCAAAGAAGCTCGGCACAATCACAAACTTACACCATGAAAATCAACTGTGAGTTTTTTATACGTCTCCGTGTATGCTCCAGATGAAGTTCTTATGGTAAGTGATTCGATTTGTGGCTCTTTGCGCTCAAATCCAAATTGAATACATTTCCTTTTCAGAAGGTCTGGTTTACCATAAACATGAAGTATTCGTTCCGGAAAAAGTCCCACTTCTTCTGCTGTGGTTTCAAACCTTTCATCGACTGGAAAAATCATATTGAGCTTACCGTTTGCAGATAAAAGTTGAGCGGATTTCTGAAAAAAAAGAATCAAATCTGAACTTTTCAAGTGCTTTGCTTCTCCCAAAACAGTTTGTTTCGGAATAAACGAATCCAAAAAATAAGGAGGATTAGAAACGATGAGTTCGTAGGTGCTGGTTTCATCAGAATTCATAAAATCCAAGGTTGCTGCCCTGCAATTTCTTCCGATTTCATTTTGCTCAAAGTTGGTCTGGGCTAACTGGGTTGCATTCGAATTGTTGTCTATCGCCAAAATTTTTGCATTTGGATATTTTTGCGCCATCATCAAACTGAGTACGCCCGTGCCTGTTCCAACGTCGAGAATTTGAGTAGGCGACCAGTCGGTGTTAATCCAAGCCCCTAAAACAAAGGCGTCTGTACCCACTTTAAAAACCAAATCGTTTTGATTGATTTCGAAATTCTTAAACTTAAATTTCTTATAATCAGACATTTCCCTTATATCGAATGATGAATTCAGTGGCGCCAAAACCATTGCGTGTGTACGATTTGTCGTTGATTTCACAGCCTTTGAATTTGCGCAAATAGAGCCTCACTTCACGCATCAAAACTTGATCGCCAACACCATGAATAATTTCAACCTTACGCGCTTTTTTTTGCATGAAATAGGCCAACTTATTTTTCAAATGCGCGAGCTGATATTCAACAATTTGCGTGTTGGTCCAGCCCTCATGATTGTCCACCAATTCATGCATGTGCAAATCAATTACAGCAGTTTCTTGAAAATTCGGATTCAATTTGGGTGCTGATTTCTGCACCAGTTTTTCTTTGGGTTCACCCTTTATTTTCAACAAAGCCTCAGCAGAAACCCGTATTGCGGAGATATAATCAATAGGAAATTCGCGGTCAAAATCAAATGCATCAATGACCACTGCTGTTGACTTATTTTTGTATGCTTTGAAGATGAAATGTCCACTTTCATTGAGCACTAAAACCTGATCGCCGGAATTAAATTTCGGTGCCATTCTTCAAAAAATCAATGAGTTCGACCAATTTGGGAAGATTGACATAAAAAACCCAAATCACACCAACAAAACAAGCAAGCCAAATGCCCGCATAAAGCACCTTTTTGACGAGCGACATATCTTCAATTACTGGTGTTTCAAGCACGCTGTTGACCTCACTCGCCATTACTTCTTCAAACTCGGGCGTGGCTATAACATCACTATCTACCATTTTTTTTGCAAGAGCAGAATTTTCAAGAATTACCCGTTTGATGGCATTAAATTCACTCGTAGTAAGACTTTCATACGTGCGGACATAGTTAATCCCCAAAGCCTTGAGCTCCCTATGGATATTCAATATTTTCTGATAGGCACGAACGCGAACACCCAACAAAAATCCAAACGCCATCACAATGTAGTTGTTGAAATACAAGCCCAATCCAATGATAAATAGAGATGACCCCAAAAGAAAATAAAGTCGCAACAAATCTTTGCGGTCGAAAAACAAAAGATACAAAAGTTGACCTCCATCCAAAGGATCAAGCGGTATGAGGTTCAATACATTAATGATTGCAAACAATGAACCCGCATACACCAAATAGAAATCTTTAAAATGAAGGCCGAATAAAAACAAAGTTAGACCAATGAGAATACCAGGCAAGGGACCAGCTAAAATCACATTGGCACGCTCTAATTGAGAATAAGCAGTTGATTTTTTTCCTTGCACCATGGCTCCCAAAAACGGGATGAAAATCATCGACATTTTCTCATATTTATAGCGCTTCATCATGATGTAATGTCCAATTTCATGCACAAACAAAACCAACACAATCAGTCCGATGAGCAAAATATTGTCTGAAATAAAATAGTAGAACAGCACGGCAAAAAGCACCACAGACAAAAAAGTCTTGACGAAAGAGCTGTTGTTTTCCTTTTCTGGTAGAGCAGGCTTGTCTTGATAATTGATATTCATTTCACTCATGGGCTGCAAAATTGCAAAAAATATAACGCATTATGGGTATTTACATTATTGTGAACAAAAAAAACGAACTCTTGTTGGGGAATGTAACTCAAAAAAGTAACTTTGCACCGCAATTAGCCAAAAATAAGACAAAATGAGTGTATTAGTCAATAAAGATTCGAAAGTAATCGTTCAAGGATTTACAGGTAGCGAAGGAACTTTTCATGCTGAGCAAATGATTGCTTACGGAACAAATGTAGTAGGTGGTGTTACACCCGGAAAAGGTGGTTCAACGCACTTGGACAAACCCGTATACAACACAGTTGCCGATGCCGTGAAAAATACTGGAGCGGATGTTTCCATCATCTTTGTTCCACCAGCCTTTGCAGCTGATGCCATTATGGAAGCCGCCAATGCAGGTATCAAAGTGATTGTTTGTATCACTGAAGGAATTCCGGTGGGCGATATGGTGAAAGCCAAAGAATACTTGAAGGCGTATAATGTAACACTTATTGGACCAAACTGTCCAGGTGTTATCACGCCGGGTGAAGCAAAAGTGGGCATCATGCCAGGGTTTGTTTTCAAAAAAGGAAAAATTGGTATCGTTTCTAAATCAGGTACTTTGACTTATGAAGCTGCTGACCAAGTGGTGAAAGCTGGAATGGGCATCACAACTGCCATTGGAATTGGTGGCGACCCGATTATCGGAACAACGACAAAACAAGCAGTTGAATTGTTGATGAACGACCCAGAAACTGAGGGAATCATCATGATTGGTGAAATTGGTGGAAACTTAGAGGCGATGGCTGCTGAGTGGATCAAAGCCAATGGAACAAAACCAGTTGTTGGATTCATCGCTGGTGAAACTGCTCCAAAAGGAAGAACAATGGGTCACGCAGGTGCCATCGTGGGTGGAGAAAACGACACAGCGGAAGCTAAAAAGCGTATTATGCGCGAATGTGGCATCCACGTGGTTGACTCTCCAGCTCAAATTGGTGCTAAAATGGCCTACGTATTGGGCGTTCACGCTTAGTGTTTCGAACTTTATTATATTTTATGAAGCCTTCTATCTTTTGATGGAAGGCTTTTTTTTGACCATAACACGTAACTTTACAAGCAGCAATTATTATTCATAAAACGCGAAGTCATGTCAACCAAGATTTTTCTTTTTAGCACTTTATTCTGTGCCAGTTTGCATTTCTCTGGCGCTAGAGCACAAAGAAATGCCGATGAACCCATTAACAACGCTGGTATGTTTTCTTTAGGTATAAGAAACACTTTGAGCTTGTTCAACTCACATGAAGCCGCTTCTTTTGGTGCTGGCGGACATTTCAGAATTCAACTTTCAGACCGCGTGAATACAGAATGGTTTGCCGATTTTATCAAATCATCTACGCAAGATTTGGGCAGAACAGATTATCATATCGGTTGGTCGGTGATGTATTATGTCTTGAATCCAACCAAAACAAAATTTGTGCAACCCTACATCGAGGCTGGACATTGTTTTGATTACACCCAACTTCGAATTACGAGTAACAATTTAAGTAAAGATCGTTGGAGCAGTGCCATGCAAATGGGAATTGGCGTGCATTTCAACATCACTCCCAGGTTTGATATAACCTTAAAAAGTCAGTATATGCTGCATTTGGGTGGACACTTACACGCCCACAAAGATATCAATGGTATTTTTGAAATCAGTGAACATGAAGGCTTTGAAGCAGAGGGACATTTACTGAACACCATCAGTTTGAACTACAAAATTGGACGCATATGGAAAAGATAATGACAGTTTTAGTATTTCTGTTAATCACCTCGTTTTCTGGGCTTACCCAAGCCAACGAATACCAACAAATTGACCGAACCCAGATGTTTTCTGCGAATGCCAGCTTCACCCCTGGATATCTTTTTCGTCAAAATACATTTCAGTATTACCTGCAAGGCACATTTTCCTATTTTCCCAGTCCACAAATCAGCATTCAAGGCGATGCAGCATTTTCGTTTCGACAAACCAATATTCAGGGGTTCGTTCCGCTCAAATACCACAGTGGATTTTTGGGCGCTTGTTATCATTTTACTGAAAATGGCAATTTAGACCCTTTTCTTGGGTTTCAGGCTGGATTCAGTTACTTGGAGCGCACCTATTCAACGAATATCGTTTTGCCATCAACTACCACCTTGGCTGAAGTAATTCCAACAGCCTCAATTTTAGGTGGATTGAATTTTTATGTCAATCGCTACTTCAATATTTTTGTGAATATGCGCTATGTGTATGGACAACCGTCTAAAAGCATACAGGAGCGAGATGGATTGCACGAAATACGCTTTGCTTTTGGATTGGGATTTAATTTGGCAAAATGGCAAAAAAACTAAATCTCTCTCAACCAAAAATCTGATAGACTTTTCTGTCCAGTGGGCGTATTTATTTTATATGAATAATTCACTTTTAATACCTCGCCCATGGCAGCTTTTAAATTCATAATTTTTCCATCGCGAGAAATCATGATATCAAAGCTCTCCCCTACTTTGATTCGACCGATAAATGCATCAAAACCAGATTGATTGGTTCTAAATCCGTTGATGGCGATAATTTCGTCGTTGGCACTGATGCCTGCTTTTTCAGCTGCACTGGCCGATTGAACTCGTTTGACCAACAATTTACCATTCGATTCTGATAAGGATGTTCCGAAAAACGGCTCCAAAGATTCTTGTTTAATTACCTGAACCCCAATAGCTGCAAAGGCGCCGACGTAATCCAACTCCTTGGTACCCCAAATACATTCTTCGAAGAATGCATCTAAGTTTTTGCCGATAAAAGTTTCCAAGTCCTTTTTAAATTCTTCTTCCTTGAAACCGCGTTTTGCTTTGATGTAGTATTTGTCATACAACAAAGCCATAAAATCATCCAAAGACTTTTTACCATCTGAGGAAGCAATAATCATGGCATCAATGACAGCGCCAATCAATTGACCTTTAGAATAATAGGAAATAGTTGTGTTGTAGCTATTTTCATTGGGGTGATACAATTTAATCCAAGCATCAAAGCTGGCATGGGCCACTGGTTGGATTTTATTACCCGGCTGATTTTCAACTGAATTGATGGTGCCAAAAAGTGTTTTTAAATATTGGTCTTTTGAATAAAATCCTGCTCTTCTCAACAACAATTCATCATAATAAGTTGTAAATCCTTCCATTACCCAAAGTAGCGACGTATAATTTTCATGGTCATAATCGAAGGGTCCAAGTTCAATCGGTCGCAAACGTTTTACATTCCACAAGTGAAAATATTCATGCGCTACCAAACTCAAGAAACCCAAATAGCCATTGCCGCTGTATGAAAATCGGCGCACATTCAAAGTAGTCGAATTATTGTGTTCCAATCCGCCGCCGCCATTTTCAGTATTGTGGATGATAAACAAATAATCGTCGTTGGGATTGAATCCAAAAACAGCGGTGGTCACTTCAACTATTCGAGCCATATCGATTTTCATGCGCTCCACATCATGATTGCCTTCACCGTAAATCACAACGCGGTGCTTGATGCCGGCAGCCATAAAGTCAAATTTTTCATGGTTTCCAATTTCTATCGGACAATCTACCAATTGGTCATAATCAGTAAATCGAAAAGCAAAAGTCCCATCACCCGTAAAACCTTCAGCAGAGGACTTCAATGAAGTAGCCACATCCGCAAAAGTATGATGTGGGTGAACCGTCAAATTTCCTCCAAGTTGCTTGTAACCATCCACGTACATAAAAACTGAAGTGCCATTTACATAGCCATGTGTGTGGTCCAAAAAGCTGGTGCGCACCGTTAAATCAAAGGCATAAACCTCATAATTCAAAGTCACTTTTTTGACTTTATCTACATCAACAGTCCATGTGTTTTTGTCCGTTTTTTTGACTTTCAAAGCCCTCCCATTTTCATCTTTGGCTTTCACCATATTGACGTGTTTGGAAAATTCACGAACCATATATGAACCTGGCGCCCAAACAGGCAACTTGAATTTCAACTGCTTTTCTTTGAATCCGGAAAATTCCATTTCCACGTGATAATAATGCGTTGTGGGTTCTGGGGTGGACAGTTTGTAGGTAAGTTGTTGGGAGAATGTAATAATCGAGCTACCAATAATCAGAAGGAATGTGCTTAATAATCTCATAAATGCTTTTTGATTTTATTGCTCAAAGATACATAAAACCTATTTCACTTTGTTTTCCAGAAAGTCAATTGGAACTGCTGAAAAAGTTTAAATTTGTTCCTAGCAGAAATTATTCAACCCATGAGCCATTTCAAAATCAAAAACCTCGAAGATTACTTCAAAACCTACCGCAAATCTGTCAAAAACCCCAAGAAATTCTGGTCAAAAATTGCCGATGAAAATTTTACGTGGTACCAGAAATGGGACAAAGTCTTCGATTTCGATTTCTCAGAAGCCAAATTTGAATGGTTCAGCGGCGCCAAAGTGAACATCACCAAAAACTGCATCGATCGCCATTTGAACGTGCGTGGAGAGAAAACGGCCATCATTTTTGAACCCAATAATCCAGAGGAAGCTGCGCAACACATTTCCTACAACGAATTGTACATACGTGTTTCTAAAATGGCCAATGTGCTACGCGAACAAGGCATCAAAAAAGGTGACCGCGTGTGTATTTACTTGCCTATGATTCCTGAATTGGCGATTGCTGTTTTGGCTTGTGCAAGAATTGGTGCTGTGCATTCCGTTGTGTTTGCAGGATTTTCTTCTACGGCCTTGGCTACCAGAATTGAAGACTGCGATGCTAAAGTGGTGATTACTTCTGACGGCGGTTTTCGAGGAAATAAAACCATCGATTTAAAAGGCATTGTCGACGATGCGCTGACCCAATGCACTTGCGTAGAACAAGTGTTTGTAATCCAAAGAACACTCGAGGAAATCAACATGAAAGAAGGCCGCGACGTTTGGATGCAACCCTTGCTAGACAAAGCCTCCGACAATTCAGTAGCGGAAATCATGGACGCCGAAGATCCACTTTTTATTCTTTACACATCGGGCTCTACTGGCAAACCCAAAGGCATGCTGCACAGCACGGCGGGATACATGGTTTACACGGCTTATACTTTTAAAAATGTCTTTGACTATCAAGAAAATGATGTGTATTGGTGCACCGCCGATATTGGTTGGATCACTGGCCATTCCTACATCGTTTATGGTCCGCTGCTAAATGGCGCCACCACAGTTTTGTTTGAGGGTGTGCCTTCATATCCCGATTTCAGCCGTTTTTGGGAAGTGATTGAAAAACATCAGGTGAATCAGTTTTACACGGCGCCAACTGCTATTCGAGCACTCGCCAAAGAAAGCTTAGATTTTGTTCAGAAATTTCCCCTGAGCTCTCTGAAAGTCATTGGTTCTGTGGGCGAACCTATCAACGAAGAAGCTTGGCATTGGTACAACGACCATGTGGGCGGAAAGCGCTGTCCATTAGTAGATACTTGGTGGCAAACCGAAACGGGTGGTATCATGATCAGTCCGCTGCCTTTTGTAACCCCAACAAAACCTACCTACGCTACCCTGCCCTTGCCAGGCATTCAACCCGTTTTGATGGACGAATTGCGCAATGAAATTGAAGGCAACCAAGTTACTGGCTCGCTTTGCATCAAATTTCCGTGGCCGAGTATGGCGCGCACCATTTGGGGCGACCACCAACGCTATATAGAAACCTATTTTTCCGCTTTTCCGGGAAAATACTTCACTGGAGATGGGGCCCTGCGCGATGAAGTCGGCTACTACCGCATCACAGGTCGTGTAGATGACGTGGTGATTGTTTCGGGTCACAACCTCGGCACAGCACCCATCGAAGACGCCATCAACGAGCACCCTGCCGTAGCAGAAAGCGCCATTGTTGGTTTCCCACACGACATCAAAGGCAATGCACTTTATGGCTTCATTATTCTCAAAGAATCAGGCGAAACGCGCGACCGCGACAATCTGGCCAAAGAAATCAACCAACAAATTTCAAATCAAATTGGTCCGATTGCCAAGCTGGATAAAATACAATTCGTTTCAGGATTGCCTAAAACACGCTCAGGAAAAATCATGCGCCGAATTCTTAGAAAAATAGCCGAGGGGGATTTTAGTAATTTCGGAGATATCAGTACTTTATTGAATCCGGAGATTGTGGAGGAGATTAAGGATGGGAGGGTTTAGGGATTCACGATTTTCATTTCAGCATTGAAGACATTTGGATTTGAAAACGATTATTTTGTCTTGAGTTCTCTAAATCACTCCGGCAAAGGCGCATTGGTAGCATACTTCCCAGATTTCGGGTCATAGAAAAAGCGGTAAATTTCCTGACCATCAGATTGGATGGGGCCGATGGCGTAGGTGTTTTTGTCGCGCGCTGCTTCATCTGCATTGTATGTTGGACAAACGCCACCATATATCACAATGTCTTTTTCCAATTGTGATGGATTTTCTTCGACGGCGTGGTAATACATGGTCATAGCCTTGCTGCCCATTTGATCTACAACGAGGTAAGAAAATACGGGAACCAATGAGCCGCCAACATTTTGGAAGTAAGTTTCAAAAATGCTATTCTGCACGCGGTATCTTGCAGTTAATGTCTTGTAGCCTGGGTCAAGCAATTGAATCAAAGAAACTTCGATGGGCACCAAGCCATTACCAACCAATTTGAAAGCGGTGCCCATTTTTTGCGTTGCACCATCCCAGACAAAAATGTAGTTGTAATCGCCAATATAGCCCGCATCTTGGAATCGTGCGGGATTGCTTGACGTTTCCAT
>JBIIJN010000128.1:0-4501 GCA_044233745.1 Crocinitomicaceae bacterium | reverse complement strand
CGAACGAGAGAAAACTCGGTTTCAGCTGCGCCAGGTGCTACGTTGGTTACTTTGATGTTGAAAGGCAATAAATCAATGCGCATCGAACGTGAAAGTGCATCAACCGCATGTTTACTGGCGCAATACACATTGCCATTTTGATACACTTCTTTTCCTGCAATAGACGCGATGTTCACAATGTGTCCGGTCATTTTATCTTTCATCACGGGCACAACCAAACGTGTGATGTACAACAAACCTTTAACGTTGGTGTCGATCATTTTGTCCCAATCGTTTACATCGCCTTCGTGGATGGGTGAGCGACCTGAAGCCAAGCCAGCATTGTTGATGAGCACCGTGATGCTGTTTTGCGTTTCCACAGATAATGAACTCCATGCAGATTTACATGCGTCATAACTCTGGATATCGAAGCAGAGCAACTGAATATCAATGTTGTATTTTGATGAAAGTTCAGATTTCAGAACTTCCAAACGTTCCATTCTTCTTCCTGTTAGCACCAAGTTGAAGCCTTTTTGAGCCAATAATTCTGCTGTTGCTTTTCCGATTCCTGCCGTAGCACCTGTGATTAATGCGGTTTGCGTCATTTTATGATGATTTTTGCTGTTCCTTTTGTGGGAACAAAAGTAAGTAACTTGCGGCGATGAGCGACAAAGTAATGGGCAATTTATATCGCACGATGGCGCCCAAAACGGGGGTTGTCCAGCCAATAATCAATGCGACTAAAATACTAGAAATCCCCAAGAAAATGATGAGGTTTATATGTTTCGAGTTTTTGATTTTGGTCAATGCAAAAAGCAAAAGCAGCAAGATGAAATACGTTTCTCCCACGAAATACCATTTTACGAGCGATTTCGGTGGATCTTTCGGTGTGGGTCGCAAAAAAGCATTGAACAAAGCACTCGGAATGGATGATATGAGATTTGAAAAACTCCCGTCAATAGGTTGTAGCGCAATGTAACTACCGCTTTTGGGTAATCGGTGCAACACGTAGAATTCACGTTCGCTTGGGTCGATTTTTATGTTTTCTACGGCTTCTTGATGCACACGTTTTTCTCCGACTACTTCAGCCGTAATCAGCGCATAAAAATTCTTGTTGTCTGCTTCATGAATTTGCAAATGCACCGTGTCGGAGTCTTTTATTCGAACCGCCGAACCTTTTACTTCCAACCAAACGCCACCTTCAGCCAAATTGATGAAATCGAACTGTTTTTGAGAAATGAATTGCGCAATTTTCGTTCGAGAAATCCCCAAAAACACAATTCCCGACAAGATGAAAATCCCCAAACCAGCCCAACGCCAAGTGCGATTTTTTTGCATCAGCAACACATAAACCAGCCAAGCCAAAAGAAAAGCCGCGCCCACATAGGGTTTGAACATAAACAGAATCAAAATTCCAATGAAAGAACTGAAATGCAGTTGTTTACCCGTGAAAACGTTGCGCATCAACAATCCAAATCCGACCAAAAGGAAAGCTTCTTTACTCAAATTGACCGTCCACAAAAGCGTACTGGGTAGGAAAAAAATCAACAAAAAAAGCAGATTTTTCCGCGATTTCACCAATTGCGAAAGACCTTGATAAAACCAGCGCAGACCAATCACACAGACAAGTACATTGAACAACAGCGCCACCCGTGGATTGTGAAACGCCAACCAATGAAAAATCGCATTCACCCGAATCACATTGCGCGTATCACTGAAAATCCAGCTTTTGTCGTGGCTCCAATAAGTAGTGTTGGCGAGATATTGTTCATTCAAATTTTGCACGTCGCCAAAACCCAAAAAGATGCGCAGAAAATCACCCGGATTTTGATACAGCACCCTACTCAGCGCATCAGCATCGTGCATATAATGTCCGCTATCAATCATCGTGTTGTAAGGAAACGCAAAAAAGAAAAGCGCCACGCCCAATTTCACCCCAAATGCCAAATACATACCCCAGCCAGCCAGTGCATCAATGCGAAAGAAATTGAATTTCTTCAGGAGGAGGATTATTCCGATGGTGTAGAGTGAAAAGAGGAGCATGGTGTCAAAGGTAAGAAATTTGAGTTTCCCAGTGAACGACAGTTTTAGCGTCAACTATAAAAATCTGTGGTTCGCTAAATTTTCACTTATTCATGATTTTTTAATTGATTAAAGCTAAAAACGATACTTTTATTTTTTAAAATAGTCGTCTCGCTAACTGTTAAACAACAAATCCACTCACGCGCTCAATCAACCATCAAAACCAACATGTCTGAAACCAAAAAAATACAAGCCGTCACGGTTCTAATTCTTGTAAGCTGTTTTATTCAGTTTTATTTGAGTACTGAACTATGGGTGCCCCTTAACCGAGATTTCCCGCTCATTCCGTTTTTTGATTTTTTGCCACTTCGCTTGAACCACTTTTTACGGATACTCTTGATTTCATTGATGGGCGCTTCTCTGATTCTCGCGGTAATCTTTCCGAATCACAAAAAAGTTTTGCTGCTGTTTTCTATTCCTGCAATGCTATTCATATTAGAAGATGTCATGCGCCTACAACCTTGGTTTTATATTCATGTGATAATGATTTCACTCATCGCGTTTGAAAAAACTATCACGCAGCAAAATGTAATGAGACTTTTAAAGTTTATTGTGATTGCGATTTATTTTTGGGGTGGATTCAACAAACTCAACATCGCATTTGCTTGGGAGGTATTTCCTTGGCTCATTGAACCAACAGGCCTCGGTGAATTTTACTATCTCGGTTTTGACAACCTCAATTCCTTTCCTCTTCCGGTGGCAAATTATATCGCATTCGTGATTCCAATAGTTGAAATAGCAATCGCCATTTTTCTTTTAATACCTCGATTTCGAAATTCCGCACTAATTCTTTGCCTAATTACGCATCTATTCAGCCTTTATGCGATTGGTCCGCTTGGTCAAAACTGGAATATTGTTGTTTGGCCATGGAATTTTGAAATGCCTATATTGTGTTGGCTTTTGTTTTACGGGGTACGAGAGGAAAATTATCTTCAAAAATACGGGCAAGCTTTAAAATCAAAAGTTGGTTTACCCATTTTGTTTCTTTTTCTTGTTGCGCCTACCTTGAGCTTCTTTGGAAAGTGGGATAAAGGCATGGCGATGCACTTGTATTCTGGAAATTCAAGCCAAATGGAATTTCACTTTGAAGGATTTCAAGAGCAATTGGTTAACTCCAGTTTTGCGCCCTATTTGTCACTCGACACGGTTACAATGACCAGTTATATGAAAGTGAGGTATTGGGCAGATGCACAACTAGGCACACCGATGTATAGCGAGCCCCGTTACTTGAAGAAGGTCGGTGCATATTTGTGCAATTGTTTAGAAAACACGAACAATAGTGGTATCCAAATTATCAATCGCAATGGTTTTTATTCAACACAAGACACTCTAAAAATTTCTTGTGAAGATTTGATTTATCTATAAAATCGATTCGCAAAAAGCGACAATTCAACCCAATTAAAATTGTACTTTTGCAACTCGAAAAATTCGATGCAATGAGTTTAGAAAAATTACATACACCGGCAACGGTAGAGCAAGCGGTAGAATTGGGTCTCCGCGCTGATGAATTTGATATGATCAAAGAGATTTTAGGTCGCACGCCTAATTTCACGGAAACTGCCGTATATTCTGTGATGTGGTCAGAGCACTGCTCTTACAAAAACTCAATTTTTTGGTTGAAACAATTGCCTAAAGATGGTCCGCATTTGTTGGTGAAAGCCGGCGAAGAAAACGCGGGTTTGGTTGATATTGGCGACGGTTTGGGTTGCGCTTTCAAAATTGAATCACACAACCACCCAAGTGCTATTGAGCCTTATCAAGGTGCGGCAACGGGTGTTGGTGGTATCAACCGCGACATTTTCACGATGGGTGCACGACCAATTGCGCAATTGAATTCTTTGCGCTTTGGCGACATCGAAGAAGCTCGAACCAAATGGTTGGTGAAAGGTGTTGTGAAAGGCATCGGCGACTATGGAAATGCCTTTGGTATTCCGATTATTGGAGGTGAAGTATTTTTCGATAAATCATTCAACCAAAACCCTTTGGTGAACGCGTTTTCTGCTGGTATTTTGGAAGCAGGAACTATGATTTCGGCTAAGGCCAAAGGTCCGGGTAACCCAGTTTATATTGTGGGTTCGGCTACAGGAAAAGATGGAATTGCAGGTGCAGCTTTTGCATCCAAAGATATAACGGAAGATTCGGCCAACGACTTGCCATCGGTGCAGGTAGGCGATCCTTTCCAAGAAAAATTATTGCTCGAAGCTACTTTGGAATTGGCGAAAACCGATGCTGTTGTGGGCATGCAAGACATGGGCGCAGCGGGGATTACTTGTTCGACTTGTGAAATGAGTGCAGGCGGTGGCGTTGGTATGGAAATCTATTTGGATAAAGTGCCAACACGTCAGGAAAATATGTTGCCTTACGAGATTTTATTGTCGGAATCGCAAGAACGCATGTTGGTTGTGGTTCAAAAAGGCAAAGAACAAGTCGTGAAACAAAT
>JBIIJN010000059.1:0-17302 GCA_044233745.1 Crocinitomicaceae bacterium | reverse complement strand
GCGATACAATAAAAGTTCCAGCATTTTGGGCAACCCTTTCGGTGATGCTGCCTGAAGGTTACAATGAATTTGACTTGATAGATAGTTTGAACACTTTAAGTCCGATTGTGCATTATGGGGAGGTGAACTTGTTTCTAGAATCGTGCAGTGTGCCTGATGACCCTATATATTTACCTTTACAAAAAGGTTTGCACGGTGCAAGCGGCTTCGATGATGCAAATATTAACATTGAGTCCGCATGGGAAATTGAAACTGGAAGTTCAGAGATAATTGTAGGTGTTTTTGATTCGCCAATTTATTGGGCACACGAGGATTTTTATGTCAATCTTGCAGGACCACAAGGTGTGTTTGAAAGTAGTAAAATAGTAGATGGTAGAGATTATGTTTCAAGCGTTCCAATAAATCAAATATTCTTACCTTGGGATAGCCATGGCACGTCTGTAGCTGGAATAATTGGTGCAGTAAGAAACAATGGTACAGGAGTGTCAGGAGTGGCAGGCGGTAATTTTTCAGTTCAAAATCCATTAGCATCCGATGCTGGAGTTCAGCTGATCTCATTTGGAATTCTTTCCGAACCTCCATTTGCAGGTGCACCAGGAAACTTCTATATAACAGGATTAACAACGTCTGCTTTAGAAGCTATCGTTGAGGGAGCCGTATTATCTACAAGCGGTGAGTATGAGCTTGGTGTTCATATTCAAAATCATTCATGGACTACAACATCTACTATTCTTGAATACATAGCAAATAATGGACAGATCCCCAACTCTATGGCATTAAGAGATGCTACCATGAATGCATGGCAAAATAATTCAATCGTTGTCGCCTCAAGAGGTAATAATAGTTCAGGAACATCCATGGTTCCAAGATTCCCAGCATGTTATTTCGACTACGCTGTAATAAATGTTGGAGCAAGTGGTTATGACGGTTTAGTAAAAGTACCAGATAATGGTGACGTAAATGTCAATGTTCCATCATGGTCATCATTTCATAGTTTTGATATGGATTTTTTAGCACCAGGTGTTACTGAACTCGTTTCTTCAACGCATGTTGTAACGAATAATCCTTACTTATGGGAAAGTTCACTTTTACAAAGCCAATATCCAAGTGGTTACTCAGCTTTTAATGGCACCTCTGCATCGGCACCACTAGTATCAGGCGTGGTTGCTCTAATGTTAAGCAAGCACAATGTAACAAACGGTGCACCCAACAACCTCGCTACCGAAGATGTTGAACAAATACTTCAAAAAACAGCTCAACGTTCACAAAACAATCTTGGATACAATGGTACACAAGGTTTTGGCTTAATTGATGCTGGTCTTGCGCTCCAACAAGTTGATGTCGAAAATTATTTTGTTCAACATTTTACGTATGTTTCTGGTGCGAAAAGTGTTTCTGCGCCAACTCAAAAAACTTTGACACTACTATCAGGTAATGCCTTTGATGTTCAACCAGGCACTTATGTTGCAAACGAATATCTAGTGACTTGGAATTCTAATATTACCCTCGACAACAATCATGAAATCATTGACTTTTGGCCATTGCTTGTGAAATCTTTTCCTGGTTTTTTGGTGAGCATGAATACCATAAGCACAGATGAATTGTTGCTATTCCCTGAAGTAAATCCAACAATCAACGGAAATAATATCACGTTTTCTGTGCAGAGTTATGCGTATGTGCTGCTTTATGAAGTTACAAATGAGTTTACTCAATTGAATATTCATCTACCATACCACCCTTTTGGTGCTGAAAAGATGGACTACGCATTCTCATTACACATTCGATTAAATGAAGAGTTAAGTATCACTCAAAATTCTCTAAACCAAATCAAAGCATTTCCAAACCCAACTTCTGACATTATAACACTTGAGTGTGGTGATATTTCTATTCAAAACATACAAATTATCGATGCCTCTGGGCGAGTAATTTATCAACTTAATGAAGTTGCTTCTGATAATAATCGCGTTGAAATAACTCATTTACAGAGTTTGAGTACGGGACTTTATTTTATCAAAGTACTTTCAACGGAAGAAGAATCATTCACCATTAAAATCTTTAAAAAATGAAAAAGCATCTATTATTAGCACTTACAATTATGTCCTTTATAAACTTGTCCGCTCAGGATTCAATTCCACGATTAAGCATTGAATTTAGTTGGAATCACCATAAGTTTGCCATGGATACTTTAGCGAAATATGTTATTGAACCAGGTATAAACAATATTGTTCAAAGCTTAGATAAAAGAATTGAATCTGGTTCGGGTTATAATTTTAAAATTGGTTATCAAGTTTCAAAGGCTTTCCAAGTGGGCCTGTATGGTGATTTTCAAAGAGGTATTTCTGAATACAGGCCTATGTATCCCATGGGAAATTCTCCATCAATCGAAGGTTTTTATTCAGTTCGAGTTGAAAATTTGAACGCAGGAATTCACATGACTTATTGGTTGAACTCCCTAATTGACTTAAGTAGTAAGAGATTTTTTAAAAGACTCAATCTAGGTTTATCAGGTCACTTTGGATATGCACGTGGAAGTTTTAAACAACTTTCTTACGTACCAATAAATGAATTTGCAGTTTCACGTTTCCGTGTTTTTACAGATGACTCCTTTATCTACAAGTTCGAATTGAAAGCTGAATATAATATTTCTCAAAGAAATTTATTCTCCTTTATTGGTGTAAAAGCTGGATATCAATATTTTAAAACAGATTACGTAAAAACTCAAGTCGGTGAAGATGAGCTTTCACTTGGAAGTAATGTGCGCGTTATGTTAGACTTTTCGGGTTTCTATTACGGTGTTTACCTCAAACTCGCCCGATAAAATGGACTACGCATTTTCTCTGCACGTTCGCATAAATGAAGAGCTTTCAATCGAAAACAATCAAGAGCAAACGATAATGGTCTATCCAAATCCCAGCTCTGATGAAATTACATTGTCATTGGGTAATATCATCCCTTCACAAATTCAAGTCATCGACGCATCTGGGAGATTAGTTTTTACACTCGATAATTTTGAAACAACTCAAAACAACACAAATAATGTGGTCATGAACATTGGTGTTTTACAAAACGGTATATACTTTCTAAAAGTTATCGATCAAAATCAATCAATTCACACAACCAAAATCCTAAAAAAATGAAAAAGCTAATCTCAATTTTATTAATCACAACAAGTATTACTATAACTGCCCAAGACAGTATTCCAAAACTTGGTATTGAAATAGGATATGGCATAAACACCTTCTCAATGCACCAATTAAACAATGATTATATTGATTTAGAAATCAATTCACCGCTCAAATTTTTAGAAGATAGACTTGAAAACGGCAAGCATATTCGAATAGCTACATCATATCGATTTAGTACATCATTTCATCTCGGTTTAAATCTGAGCCATCAAACAGGTTTTTCTCACAGTAAGCCCGAGATTCCAGCAGTTGTTGATGGTCAGTCTGTGAACAGACCCGGATTCTACAATGTTGACGTTCAGTGTACGACAATCGGACTAAACGGCTGGTTTGATTTATCACCAATCTATCTCAAGGTCAAACGATTCTCACATGGTCCAGAAATTGAAATAGGCTATGGTAGAAGTTCTTTTGCTCAGTTCATTCATTTTCCTGAATCAGGAATGACAAATTCAGTAAATAGAAAATACGAAAATTGGTCACTGAGTTATTACACCGGTTTACGCTTAGAATATCATTTAGTAAATCGATTGAGTAGAATATCTATTGGCACTAGAATTGGCTATCAATTTTTAAATACAGGGGTACTTGAATCATATTCAGGTGAATCATTTCCTACACAATCAGGTTCACTACAGCTCGATTTTTCAGGGATGCAAGGTGGTATATTTATTAAAATAAGTAGATAAATGAAAAAGCACCTATTATCAGCACTAACAATTATGTCTATTGTAAATCTATCTGCTCAAGATTCAATTCCGCGGTTAAGTTTTGAGTTTGGGGTTAATCGTCACCAATTTGCGATAGATACAGTGAATAATTTTATTGATGCCGTAATAAACGCTAGTGTCAAATTTTTAGATACCCGTATTGAATCTGGTTCAAGCTATAATTTTAAACTGGGATATACTGTCTCAGAGTTTATCGAATGTGGTGTTTTTGGAACATATCAAAGCGGAAAATCTGAGTATAAGCCATTATATCCCATGGGGAACAACCCTCCTGTTGAAGGTTTTTATTCAATAACAACAGATAATTTGAGCGGAGGGATTTACTCAACTTTTTGGATAAACAAAGTTATTCATAAAAGACCGAATTCCTTCCTTCACAGATTGAATTATGGATTTTCGGCAAATATTGGATACGCAAGAGGAAATTTTAGACAGCTCACATATGCTCCTATCAATGAGTTTGCTGTATCAAGATACCGAGTCTTTTCGAATGAGTCTTTTCTTTACCAATTTGAAATAAAAACCGAGTATTTGTTGACAAAAAAACACTTGTTTAGTTCTATTGGTTTTAACATTGGTTATCAAGGTTTTAAACAGATTACGTGAAAACCCAGCTTGGCGAAAATGAGTTATCTAATGGAGGGACAAAGATTATGCTTGACTTTTCGGGCTTCTATTATGGCATCTACTTAAAACTTGCAGGATAAAATGGACTATGCTTTTTTACTAACTATGCGTTTGAATATGGAATTAGGTATTTCTGAAAATCAATTTTGAATTCAAACTTTTCCAGATATAATGACTTGGGCAATGTCAAAAACTTAACCTGATTCCATCACCTTCACCTGCGCATCCTCATTCTTCCGCAAATGCAAACTGATAATGGCGCGGTCGTCTTTGTCCTCGACTTGCAATTCCATGAAATCGCTCCAATTTTTTGACGACTGCCTCCAAACAGGGAAGGGAACAAAACCAAAACCAATGTAGCTACCATGTTCTACCCAAACCATGGAGCGCTCTGTTTTGGTGCGGCCTTTGTCGATGATGATGAAATTGTCGTGGGCAAATTCCATTTTTTCCAGAGCCATATTCACGCGCGCATTGTAGTGTTCTGCGGTTTCAGCTTTGATACACGCGCCTTTACATTCCTTGGTCTGAAAACGAAAACAAGACGTGTTGCTTTTGTATAGGCCGTTGAGTTTTTGACACAGTTCGTATTTATCCGTGATGGCGTGTAAAATTTTAGCACCTTCAGCAGCACTGGCAAAGGATGTCAGGGGAATATCTAGCGCTTTGCTCATACTTTTCACATGCAGACAGGTGTAGCCATTCTGATCGGTGTATTTAAACAAACCATGCGAGAATCTGGATTTGCGCAACATGCGGTTGTATTTCGGGCGATGTTGTTTGATGAGTTTAGATTCAAGCAATAGAGCTATCAATTCGGAGCCAGTTAAGATAAATTCCGCGCGACAAATTTCCTTGCGCATTTCACCGTTTTTGTTGGCTTTGTAATTGGAAAGATGTTGCTCAACCCGCTTTTTAATGCTTTTGCTTTTGCCGATGTAAATGAGCTGATTGTCTTCGTCGAAAAGTTTATAAACGCCCGATTTTTCTGGTAAATCATCAATTGAATTGAGATCCAAATTCGGATTGAGGTCTTTGGTGTCGATTTCACCTTGCACAAACCCCGAAAGATTGCCGTTCGTTTTTTCGAGCAGAATATCAAACAACTTGGTGGTTGCCAAAGCATCTCCTGTGGCACGGTGACGGTTTTCAACTTGAATACCAAGAGCGCGACATAATTTACCCAAGCTGTAGGATTCGAAGCCAGGCATTATATACCTTGATGAGCGCACTGTGCATAATTGGTCTCGGCGATAATCAAAACCCAAACTTCTGAATTCACCGCGAATCATGCTGTAGTCGAAACCCACATTGTGCGCCACAAAAACGCAGCCCTCTGTGATTTCCACAATCTGCTTGGCTACTTCAAAAAACTTGGGTGCAGAAGCCACCATGGCGTCAGAAATACCCGTCAATCGAACAATAAACTCCGGGATTTCCATTTCAGGATTAATCAAAGTGCAGAGGCTATCAACAACTTTTTCGCCATCGTGAATGAAGATCGCAATCTCCGTGATTTTCGACTCTTTCGGTCGCCCACCAGTGGTTTCAACGTCTATTATTGCGTAGCGCATCACACCAAAACAGAAAAACCACGGTCAAGTAAAACCGTGGTAATAAGAGGATAAATACTATGTGAAACCCGTAAATTCAAAGGCTCTAAGTCAATTCGTCGTTGATGGCTTCGTCAGGCTTGTCTAAAGATTGTTCAGCGTCGGCATCGGGTTGCGTAATCTCTAGAACAGGCTTGCCAATATCACCCATTTCTGTTTTAGGTTCAACAGCAACAAGTGGCTCAGCATCGTCCCAAATTCTAGCTCCAAATATGTGCTCCAAGTCGTCTTTGAAAATGACCTCTTTTTCCAGAAGTTTTTGAGCCAAAAGTTCCAATTTATCTTTGTTCTCGCCCAACAATTGAATGGCGCGTTGGTACTGCTCTTCAATCATTTTGCTCACTTCCATGTCAATCATCTTGGCAGTGTCGTCTGAGTAGGGTTTGGAGAATGCGAATTCATTACGGCCTTGTGAATCGTAAAATGAGATATTACCCAATTTTTCGCTCAAACCATACATTGTAACCATGGCATAAGACTGCTTGGTTACCTTTTCCAAATCGCTCAATGCACCTGTAGAAATTTTACCAAATGTTACGTATTCGGCCGCTCTTCCACCTAGTGTTGCACACATTTCATCAAGCAATTGTTCTGTTCTGGTAATACTTCTCTCCTCAGGCAAATACCATGCAGCTCCCAAAGATTGACCCCTAGGCACAATAGTTACCTTTACAAGTGGAGAAGCATGTTGCAACAACCAAGACACGGATGCATGACCAGCCTCATGTACAGCAATTGCATATTTTTCGTCCTTCGAAATTATCTTGTTTTTCTTCTCCAAGCCACCAATAATTCTATCAACAGCATCTAGGAAGTCTTGCGTTTCAACCATAGTTTTCTTCTTACGAGCAGCAATCAAAGCCGCTTCGTTACAAAGATTCGCAATATCGGCCCCTGAGAAACCTGGAGTTTGTTTTGAAAGGAATTCCACATCCAAATCTTTGGCTAATTTCAAAGGCTTCAAATGCACCGCAAAAATGGCCTTACGCTCATTGATGTCTGGCATATCCACATAAATCTGTCGGTCAAAGCGACCGGCACGCATCAAAGCTCTATCTAAAATATCTGCACGGTTGGTGGCTGCAAGGATAATCACCCCACTGTTGGTTCCAAAACCGTCCATTTCAGTAAGCAACTGATTCAAGGTGTTTTCACGTTCATCATTAGAGCCCATGTTTACCCCCTTACTTCTTGCCCTACCAATAGCATCAATTTCATCGATAAAAATAATTGCAGGAGCTTTCTCTTTCGCCTGTTTGAATAAATCGCGAACACGAGATGCACCGACGCCCACAAACATTTCAACGAAGTCTGAACCAGAAAGCGAGAAAAATGGCACTTGAGCTTCACCAGCAACGGCTTTGGCCAACAAGGTTTTACCTGTGCCTGGAGGACCTACAAGCAATGCCCCTTTAGGGATTTTTGCGCCCAACTCAGTATATTTTTGTGGATTTTTCAAGAAGTCAACAATTTCTTGAATCTCTTCCTTGGCTCCTTCAAGACCCGCAACATCTTTGAACGTGATATTGGTGCCTTTTCCTTTTTCGAACAACTGTGCTCTCGACTTTCCTATATTAAAAATCTGACCACCGCCTGCGCCACCGCCCATTCTGCGCATCATGAGATACCAAAGACCAACAATCAACAAAATGGGAATGGCCAAACTCAAAATCATGTTGAGATAATTGGCGCGAGAATCGTTGTTGAAAATCACTTTGGGCTGTCCGTTTTCCGCCAAATTCGCATTGATAACATGCAACTGATCCATGAAATACTTAATTTCAGGTGCGGTGTAAACTATATGCGGAGCAGGACCAAAATTGCTTTTTTGTTTTTTGATGTACTCATACTTTTTGTTCATCGCGATCAAATCATCAACACGGTCTTTTTTGATGAAAACTTCGATTTGCTCGTTATTAACAATCATAATTTTCTCAACATAACCATCTTTTGCAATTTGCTCAAAATCGTTTTGTGAAAAATCCTTTACTGCTGGTGGCGCCATCAAAAACTGAGAGCCTATGATCACCAATGCGATGATGGCATAAATCCAATAAAAATTAAATGATTTCCCTGATTTAGACCCAGTATTCTTGGGTTTAGGGTTAGGAGGGGTGTTATTTGCTTGTTCTGACATAAAATTTGTTCGCTTATTTATTTTTATAAAATCTCTGGAATATCGGTACGTTTGGCGTCGGCCCACAAATCTTCGAGATCATAATAATCTCGAATTTCACGATAAAAAACATGTGCAACCACATTCACATAATCCAACAAAACCCATTCGGAATTGCCCTTTCCTTCTACATGCCAAGGCTTCTCTTTGAGAATTTTGCTCGTAGAGCGACGCACTGATTCTGCAATACCTTCTACTTGAGTGCTTGAATCACCGGAACAAATCACAAAAAAATCTGTGACTGCTCCCTTAATTTTTCTCAAATCCAATACCGTTATTTTTTTGGCTTTGTTCTCCTGCATACCCGATACAATGGTATCACACAGCAATTGAGAGTCAATGTTCTTATGTACTTTTATCATGCTTTAAATTTGCGCCGCAAAAATACTCAAAATAGAGCACTCCTTTGGATTATAATCAACAACTTTTTTCATCATTTGGTTCTTCATCCAAGTACAACTGTTATTTTCGCGACTCAACAGCCTGAAGCCATTTATGCAAATTCAACACAGCACAACAAAATTTCTGCACCTCAATGATGTCGATTCAACGAACAATTATGTTGCCAATTTGGTTCGAAGTGGCACGATTGATTCCGGAACGGTTGTTTCGGCAGACTTTCAACACGATGGTAGGGGTCAACGCGCGACAAAATGGCAGAGTCTGAAAAATCAAAATGCGCTTTTCTCCGTATTTTACAGGTGGAACCGATTTCCGGCAACTCAGCAATTTCAACTTTCAATGCTCACCGCTCTAGCGCTCGTTAAAACACTAGAACAACTTGGTTTACAGAAAGTTGAGATAAAATGGCCCAATGACATCTACGTCGATCAACATAAAATCGCTGGCATCTTGATTGAAAATGATTTGAACGGCAATCAAATCAGTGCCTCTACCATAGGCATCGGACTCAACGTGAACCAAGTCGATTTTGACCCAGGTATTAGAGCAACGAGCTTGAAACTGGAAACGGGTCAGCCCATGGATATTCAAGGCGTAATTACGAAATGCGTCGAGAATTTGTCATCTATGCTCGACACAGTAAAGCTACTCGACAACCCATTTCATGCTCTGAAAAAAGAGTACCTTTCCAAATTGCTGGGCTTCAACAAATATGTCAAAGTACTTGAAATCAAATCTCAAAAAACAACGACAATCAAAATACTAGATATTACACAAATGGGCTTGTTGTTGGCAAGCGATGATGCAAATCAACTTCAATGTTTCGACATCAAAGACATTACTTGGCTGTTTGACGCAACAGAATAAATTAATTTTTAGAAGATTTCATTAAAACTATTGGGCAATAAAAAAATATTACTACTTTTGCCCTCCCAAATCGGGAATGAAGTTTAGAAGATTTAAAGCTAAAGATATGAAAAAGGACATTCATCCAGAAGAATACAGATTGGTTGTTTTCAAAGATGTAACCAACGATTACGCATTCATGACGCGCTCTGCTGCCAACACTAAGGAAACAATTACTTGGGAAGATGGCAACGAATATCCGTTGGTGAAATTGGAAATCACGTACAAGTCGCACCCATTCTTTACTGGGGTTCAGCAATTTGTGGATACCGCTGGTCGTATCGATAAATTCAACAACCGTTACTCGAAATTTAAGAAGTAATCTAGTATCGCTTTTTTGCAATATTGAACTCTGTCCAAATTTGGGCAGAGTTTTTTGTATTTTAGCCCAAAATTAATCGCATGAACTTGGTTCTCTCCGACAACGCACAACATTGGACCTTTGCCCCAATCACCCTCACCAGACCTGTCGGTGAATTGCGCATGGGACTTTTCACTTTGGCCGAACGTTGGGCACTGCTGATGGAGCACAATACCCCTATTCAATTCCAAACGGAAAATCCATTCATTCAAGAACATTTCAATTACACCCCAGACCAATCAGATTTGGTCATCAACGCAGCAGTTGTTCCCAATGCGAAATTGGCTCAAGAAGTTAGCAAGTTATCTGATGGAGAAGAGTTGATCTTCAATGAGATTTGGGTTGCCAGAAAAGGGAGCGGTGAAAAAAAGATACTAGCAAACGAAACGCCGGTTGCTATTTTGAATCAGCGCTGGGACTTGTATTTGAAAAACGAACAAGTCATCAAAAGTGATTTTGATTGGTTTTGCTTGAAAAAACAAACGCAAAAATTAGCTGAATCCAACACAGTAATTGGCGATAAGAACCTCATTTTCTTGGAAGCTGGTGCGCAAATTGAAGCGTGCATTCTAAACACTACAAATGGTCCCATTTATATTGGCAAAAACGCTGAAATAATGGAGGGATCTATGATTCGCGGACCTTTTGCTTTGGGCGAAGGAGCCACTGTGAAAATGGGCGCCAAAATCTACGGTGGCACATCAATCGGTCCGTATTGCAAAGTAGGAGGAGAAATTTCTAACTCTATTTTCTTGGCCTATTCCAACAAGGGTCATGATGGTTTTATTGGAAACGCATACATTGGTGCGTGGTGCAACCTAGGCGCCGATACCAATTGTTCTAATTTGAAAAACAACTACGGTTTTGTAAAAACCTACGATTTTGAATCGCAAACCATGGCTCAAACCGATATTACTTTTATGGGTTTATTTATGGGCGATCATGGCAAATGTTCAATCAACACCATGTTTAATACGGCAAGCGTGGTGGGTGTTTCTGCAAACGTTTTTTCAGATGGATTTCCGCCAAAATATGTACCCTCTTTTGCTTGGGGTGAAAATGAAAAATTCAAATTTGAAAAAGCAATTGAAGTAGCCGAATCTATGATGAAACGCCGTGGATTAAATTTATCAGAATCTGAAATTGAAATTCTGAAACGCATTTACAATTGGGAAAAATAGAGATCAGCCCTGACCTGCAAATAAAAACTTATTGGGCGTCACCAAATTCGTTTTCACAGCATACATCACAATTCCAGCTGTATTTTTCACACCCAATTTACCCATGATGTTCTTGCGATGCGTATTCACCGTGTGGGTTGAAAGAAAAATCATATCTGCGATTTGCGTATTTGTGTATCCTTCGGCAATTAAGGTGATGATTTCCATTTCACGTTCAGACAAACTCAAGGGCTCGCAAGATAATGCATCACAATCAATATCGTCCACATCAATATTGGCCTTGTGAATGGTTTCTAAAATTTGCCCACAAAAAAAGCGATTTCCCTTGTAGGTATCCAAAACTGAATCAACAATTTCAGAAATATCGCAGTCTTTTTTGATGTAACTCATAATACCACCACGCAAAGCATCTACCAGGGTTTGTGCAGACTGCTCAGGCGTTACTGCCACAAATTTAACTTCGGGAAATTCGCGCAATACCCGCGGCACAGAATCTATAGAAAAACCATCCGCGGTGTAATCAATAACCACAACATCAGGCGAAAAAAGCTTGATGTGATCCATGAGTTCATGCTCATTTCTGGCCTCTCCTGTAATAATCAAATTCTTCTCGTTTGACAAAATTGCACGCAATCCATTGAGAGAAATGAAATTAGAATCAGCAATGAGCACTTTCATGTTTCTTATTTAGAATAATTTTAAACAAAGGTACGGGATTCTCGAAAACACAAAATCAATGTGTATCGAAAATTATGAACATTCGTAGAAAAAATTACGTTGAAGAGTGCTATTGCTTCACAATGGTTTTGGTGATTAATGCACCTGATTCGAGAACAACAGATACAAGATATACGCCTTTTTGAATCTGGCTTGTGTTCAAAGAGACAACTTGTCCGCTTGAATTACTGAAATAGTCAATCGTTGAGATTGTTCTTCCTTGAACATCTAAAATTGTGATGCTCGCAATCGTATGGTCTTCAACAAAGAAGCTCAATTGATCACCAAAAGGAACAGGATAAACAAGTAAATCTAAGTTTGATGTCCCGAACCAATCAATTGAAACGTGTCCACAGGCACTCCAATTTTGTGCCAGTGAATTATCTGCGTTTAGTTCATTCAAGCATAAATATGGGCCATTTCCGTCAGCCGATGAAGGCCAAGCATCGCTATCAAAATAGTGCACCTCATCAATCACATTGCCAAAAGCATCGGCAAGCACGATGTGATAGTCACTATTCGACAAAGTTCTGTAATAGCCATCAAAAGGAGCATAACCATAAAATAGTGTAAATTTCATGGGATCGCTGCAAAGAATTATTTTTTCATTAGGTGCAGCCGATGTGCCAGCAGGAAATTGGTAGCTAATGCCCAATTCACGAACATAAATCCCAGTCAAATCAACCGTTTCATTTGAATTATTGGTGATTTCAAAAAACTCCAACTCATTGCTTGCAAAATCAACTTGCGTCAAAGGATTGTAATGAATCTTAGAAATAACCAAATTGGGCAAAGTTGGATTCATACAAGCCGAAGGACTACCGATGTTGTTGCTGATCCACAATATACGCTCTTGAAGCCACGTTTTCATAGCATTTACATTATCCAAGCGACTGCCTACGGTGCCCCAACGCTGCTGTTCTCTTGCCGCAGATTCATCCAATAAATCCGTGTAATAATCGATAATCTCTACCACTGCAGCATAACTCATTGGACCACCAGGATTGGTAACTTCAAACCAACGTTTGGATAAATAGCATTTATAGGTCGGGTCATTAAACAGACGCAACCAAAAATAAGGACCCGTATTGTCACCGTTGTTAAACTGCCAAACATTGGTATGACTTCTATCATATCCCCAGAAAAACAAGTCATTTCCAAAAGTCAAATTATAATCCCAAACCGGTCCTGCCCTCAATTTTCCTTCTCTGTCTTTGTGAAAATAACTGCTTAATTGATAGGCATCCACATTGGAGGATATTTCTGCAATCAGCATAAAATCAATAAAACTTGGAATATCAATCAACTCTGGATAACCATTTGCTGGACTCGGATTTGCTGGATCTGTGCGCGTAGCCAGTTGATTGAAATAATTTTCTATGTAAACCGCCTGTGGTGACGTAATCACCTCTTGTTCAGGAAAATGGTAGAGGAATTGAGCGTTTCCTCCAGGACCTGGCATTGGCCAAGCAACTACATCGCCACCTGTGGTCTTGTCAGCTTTCACAATATAACCACCTTTAAGGTCAGGTATTGTATTGTCATCTGGGGTCATATTAAAAACATTGACGCGTCCACCATCTCTTTTAATTTTTTCCATCAGCACATAAACACCTTTGTAATCGCCGTTTGAAATGACCTCAACATATTGTCCACGAGGAGCATAATTTCCTAAGTTTCTACTCAAATCGTATGAAACCATGTCGCGAATCATTGACTCATCAAAAGCCAAAGCATTCAAAACCCAATCGTTTTCTTCAGGCATACCCAGCAAACTCACATTGTTATTTGTTAGATTATCAGCCATTTTGGTTGAAAATCCGTATGGTTTTTTGGGTAATGCTTGTGAACTTGACCCTCGAAACTCTATCATGATTTTGCCATCATAATTCAAATAGTCAGGATTATCAATATCCGACAAATAATTCCTCGAACCATCCGGACGATAAATCAATTTAAGACTTGCTGGAACTCTAGGGTCATCAACAATTTCATAGGGCTGATTATTCTCTGGATTAATATCCGTCTGAATCACGAGAATTGGCAAATTGCTATCTGTTAAAATGGTTTGTTGACCAAAAACACAAATTTGTACTAAGAATAGAGCAAAAAATAAAGGTATTTTCATATGTGAACTATTTGTTTTTTAAAGGTCATATGGAATACGCCATGTTATTTTCATAGGTGCTTGCGCGAAGTTTTTGCATGGCTATTTCATAAAAGCAGGGTGTTAAACTGCGTAAATGTAAAGCATTAAGGGAATAGAAACTAAATGTTAAAATAATTTTATTTCGCTTTAAAATCAGCAATAGCATTTTTGGTGAAATCGGACAAAACCAATTTACCACTCATTTCAGCGCGTTGAATGAGCAAAGTATCCCAGTTTTCAGCGCCTTGCCAGAAGATTTGCTTCAACATCGTCATGGCTTCAGGATTGGAATTTGATAAACGATTCGCTAAAGCATCAATGGCGATATCCATATCTTCGATGCTGTCAAAAACATCTGTATAAAGACCTTTTTCTCGAGCCCATTGGGCACTTTTAAACTCAGTCGCATTGATTGCCAATTGCGACATAGCTGATGTTCCCATTTTTCTTTCCACGGCCGGCCCAACCACAAAAGGACCAATCCCAACAGCCAATTCGCTCAACTTCACGTCGGCAAATTTTGTTGCAAAACAATAATCTGTTGCACTCGCCAATCCAACACCTCCGCCAACTGCCTTGCCTTGAATGCGACCAATAATCAACTTTGGGCAAGTTCTACAAGCATTGATCACATTGGCAAAACCAGAGAAAAACTTCTTCCCTGTTTCAAAATCCTCGATAGAAACCAATTCATCAAAACTTGCGCCACCACAAAATGTTCTATCGCCAGCAGAACGAAGAACAATTACTTTCACTGCATCATTTGCGCCCAAATTTCGAATTTCTTGAGCCAATTTACCCAACAAATGTCCGGGCATCGAATTAGACAAAGGATGAAAAAACTCGACATGTGCAATGCCATTTTCCGAAATATCGGTTCTTACTGTGCCTTGTTCTAATATGCTCATAATGCGAAATTTTGCTGCGAAATTAAGGATTTAATGATATTCATGCGATAGAAAAGTTGAAGAATAACAATACTTTCGCACCCAAATTTAAAAACTTAAAACAATGGGTATTTTTGGAAAAATCAAACAGTTCCTTGGGATAGGAACTATTAAAATGGAATTGGACATGCAACCAACAGTGGATTTGGAAAGCAAATTATTAACAGGTAAACTGAAAATAACGGGCAAAAGTGACCAAACCATCAAAGAAATTGAACTGAGCTTCGACGAAGATTTTTCAACAGGCAAAGGCGATGACAAATCGAGCTCAAAATTGAATTGGGGTAAGATGACTTTGCAAGGCTTCGATATCAAAAAAGATGAAGTGAAAGAAATCGAATTCGAATTGCCTTTCTCGTACGCAAAATCATCCAATGAAGCCATGGCTGACAAAGGTGGTGTCATTGGTGGATTAGGTAAAGTAGGCTCCTTCCTCGATGGTGAAAAACAAAAATATGAAATCACTGCTACTGCCAGTGTTAAAGGCGTAACTTTACCTCCGTTGGTTTCAAAAGAATTGAAAAAAGCGAAGAAATAATCGATACAAAAAAGGGACATCGCCCTAGAAATTGAATATGAATGATGGAAAGTGCTTACTTTAGCGCTTTCCATTTTTTTTGCAATGAAAAACACATTATCATTATTGGTTATTGCTTTCACAGCAGTAAACCTCCAAGCCCAAAACCTCATCTCGCACGTCAATCCATTCATTGGCACAGGCGGACATGGACATACCTATCCTGGCGCTGCGGCACCATTTGGTTTTATGCAACTCAGTCCCGATTCGCGCTATGATGGTTGGGATGGCTGTGGCGGCTACCATTATTCCGATAGCATTTTGTATGGATTCAGTCACACGCATTTGAGTGGCACAGGTGTTCCCGATTATGCCGATTTGCTCATCATGCCTTTCGACCCAAATCAAGTGAAAAAAGATGCCAGCGGTCGAGTAACATCCTCATTTTCGCATCAAAATGAAAAAGCCGAACCCGGATTTTACAGCGTTGACTTCAGTGATTACAAAATCAAAGCTGCATTGACAGTTACTGAACGCGCTGGAATTCATCAATACCAATTTGGACACAACAAAGCGCACATGGTCATCGACTTGGATTACCGCGACCGCTTATTGGATTACGGTTTTGAAATCATCGACAACAGAACCATCCGCGGCAAACGCATTTCAGACGCTTGGGCCACAGAGCAGCATTTTTATTTCTACATCCAATTTTCTGTAGATTTCAAGGTAGATTCCATGACCTTAGAAAAGAAAAGACTCTATCTCAACTTTGGAAATCGCAGTGATATTGAGGTTCGCGTGGGTATTTCCGCAGTTGATATGGACGGCGCTCAAAGAAATTTGGAACAAGAAATTGGCAGTAAAACTTTCGAGGAAATCAAAAAGCAAACACAGCAAAATTGGGAAAAAGAACTCGGCAAAATTGAAGTTTTCTCTTCCAATAAAGATTTTTTAACCATTTACTATACAGCACTTTACCACAGCTTTCTGAACCCCAATGTTTTCAGCGATGTTGATGGTCGATACCGAGGTATGGACAAAAAAATCCATCAACTAGAAAACGACCGCCAATACACTGTTTTTTCTCTTTGGGATACCTTTCGAGGTTTGCATCCCCTGCTAACCATTGTGCAACAAAATAGAACTGAAGAAATGGTCCGAACCATGCTGCGCCAATTTCAACACGGCGGAAAGTTGCCCATGTGGGAATTGTGTGCCAACGAAACGAGTTGCATGATTGCTTATCATTCCGTTCCCGTAATTGTGGACGCCTACATGAAGGGTCTGCGCAATTTTGACACAGATTTGGCGCTCAAAGCCATGTTAGGACGTGCGTATCAAACTGAGCTTGGCATTCCAGCTTTGATAAAATTCGGTTTTATTCCAGTAGAAATTGAGCACGAATCGGTTTCCAAAACGCTAGAATACGCCTACAACGATTGGTGTATCGCCATTTTTGCCCAAGCAATCGGAAAAAAAGAAGTTGCACAGTACTTTTTTGAAAGAGCACAATACTTCAAAAACCTATACAACCCCAAGCATGGTTTCATGCAAGCCAAATTGTTTAACACCTTTCAAGAGCCATTTGATCCGAGAGAGGTCAATTTCAATTTCACAGAAGGCAATTCTTGGCAATACAGTTTCTTTGTTCCGCAGGACATCTCAGGCATGATTGCACTGTATGGCGGACGCGAACAATTCATTGCAAAATTGGACGAATTGTTCACCGCACCCATGGAAACCACAGGACGTCATCAAGTCGATATTACGGGCTTGATTGGACAATA
>JBIIJN010000127.1:0-4614 GCA_044233745.1 Crocinitomicaceae bacterium | reverse complement strand
TTGCTTGCCATCACTTTTGGCAGACTCGATTTGCGCTAGCATGGTTGCAATATCGTCTAGAAAAAAACCAGAACGAGCATCTTTGGTTTGCTCGATAAACAAATCAACCATATACACCAAACTCGAGTTGCCCTGTTGGATGTAGTTGGGAAGCAGCGCACAAACAACCATTTGGTCTAATTTGCCAAAATAATTTTCGAAATTGAGCACAGCGCTCTTCTCATAAATTGACGGTTCCAAAACATGATGCGCTGAGCGAACACTGCCTGTTGTTCCACTGCTCAAAAAAAGAATCTCGTTGGCAAATTGTGATTCAGGAAGACGGGCAACAACCTCATGAGACTTAAAAATCTCAATGGGTAAAAAGGGAATTTCTCTTAGCGATTGTGGTTTATTTCGATTGAGCAAATCACAATACTTTCTATATACTTCAAGGTGCTGGTATTGGAAATTAAACAACTCCAACGCCATTTCCTCGAAGTGATGATCATCAGAAATAGAGAAAATTCGAGAAGTTAAATTACTGAGAAATGCAGTCATTGCAATGAGAAATGGTACCCCTTAAAAAGACTGAACGAGAGTCAAAACTTGCGCTTTATACTCTCGTTCAAATCAACCTAACCTACTACTAGTACAAAAGTAGTTCAAATATTGAAACGGACAAGAAAAAAGTGAAAAAAATTGAAGCCTGGCATTGATGCGCACGCACATATCAAGTGATAAGAGAAAATATCGTATTTTCGCAAAAACGTTTTCATGTCAAAAATCTTAATTATCGACGACGAACCAGATGTAAGAGACATCATCCGCTACAATTTGGCCAAGGAAGGACATGAATTAGAGACAGCGGAAAACGGCTTAGAGGGCTTGAAAAAAATAGATTCTTTCAAACCCGATTTGGTGATACTCGACATGATGATGCCCGGCATGGACGGTGTTGAGGTGTGCCACATGATTCGAAGCAACTCAAAGAATAATAATGTGATTGTTTGTTTTCTATCAGCACGAAACGAGGACTATAGCCAAGTTGCTGGTTTAGAATCTGGCGCTGATGATTATTTAGCCAAACCCATTTCTCCGCGGGTTTTGGTGAGTAAAGTGAAATCCTTATTGCGAAGAAAAACCGAAATAAAACCACACGAAATTCAACCAGGCATTCAAATAGACCGTGAGCGCTATGTGGTTTGGGCTGATGGTCGAGAAGTTGTTTTGCCACGAAAAGAATTCGAGCTGTTGGCTTTACTTTCAGAAAAACCGAATTATGTATTCGAGCGACAAACCATCTTAGACCGTGTTTGGGGCAACGAAGTTGTGGTTGGCGATAGAACCATCGATGTGCACATCAGAAAATTGCGTGAAAAAATCGGAGAAGAATGCATCAAGACCGTTAAAGGCGTTGGTTACAAGTTTGTTGTGTAAAGGCTGTGGCCTCTAGCTGCTGGCTGCTAGCTTAAACGTAATAAACCAAAGCCATGCGCTAGTCACTAAAACTTATACGAAACCCCGAAAGAAACTGTCATTCCTGGGCGGTATCTCTGGATAACTTGGTCCTCTTTTCTTTCAAACTTACCGTTTTTGTTGGCATCTTGAAGCAACAATACTTCTTGGTTGAGCAAATCGCCCAAACCTAATTTCATTTCAATATTGTTTTTGAATTTCTTCGACACGTTGAAATCAATGATGTTTCTCGGCATTTGGTAAATGTCTGGATAAACGTCGAATCCAATGATGAAAATACGTGCACCAATCACATTGTAAACCGCATTCACTGACCAGCCGTTTTCTGGATGAGAATAGAATAAACCAGCGTTTACGATATATGGCGACTGACCTTGGAGTGGTCTGTTGTTGGATTGACCCAATTGCTCAAGACCTAATTCAACATGGCTTCGGATTAAAGAACCATTGAACATCAAAGAAATATTGTCGATAAATGAACCTTTAACCAAACCTTCCAAAGATTTACGTACCTCAACCTCAATACCTGTGCTTGTTGCCATTCGTGCATTACCAAAAGTAAAGGTCTTAATACCGCCTGAACCACCACCTGGCACGAATAAAGTTTCGATTGGGTCATTGAACTGCTTGTGGAAGAAAGCCACAGTAATCATTTCACCTGGATTTGGGTAATATTCCCAACGGAAATCGAAATTGTGGATGGTAGGTGTTCTCAATGAGTCGCTACCCTTTTTCACCATGTTGAAGTTAAAGTCGTAGAAGGCAAATGGTGCCAATTCGCGGAATTCAGGACGATTCACACTTTTACCATAGGCAAAGCGCAATTGCATCTTATCATCTTTTGTTAAAGAATACGTCAAGTTTGCAGAAGGCAAGATGCTCAAAATAGGGTTGTTGATGACCACTGGAGCACCAGAAATCAAGCGGCTATTCAACTGTTGCTGGTTGAACTCCACGCGCACCCCTGTATTCAAATTGAAGCGCTTCAAGAAAGGAATTTCTGCACCAACAAAACCAGCGAGCAAGAGATTACTAGCGCGATACGAATCTGAAGGGTTTGTTGATTCTGCTACTTTAATACCCGTTGTAGAATTGATGTTTTCAGCAGCAAAAAGCTCATCAATGGTGCCATAAAGCAATTGTTGATCAAATTGGTTGAAGTCAGACTGCACAAAACCTAAGTTTCTTGCGTTGAAAGTTCTGTTCTTACGCTCAACAAAAACACCTGTTTTAAAGAGGGGTTGCCAGTTTTCATTTTTCAATTTTCTAGTAACCATCACGTTGAGCGCTTGGCTGTTTTCGCGCATTTCAGAGAAAAATCTTCCCAAATAATTTGGAGAAACAGGCACACCCACAAACAACTCAGCTTGACCAGTAACCGTATCCATATCACTTCTGTATCTTCTATAGTCTGGTTGATCGCGGTAAGAATAACCAAATCCAGCAGCCCAAGTCAATGTGGTTAATTCATCTTGAGACACATGCTTTCCTAATAATTGGCCGGAATAAATGCCACGATACACTTGTTGAAAAGAGTGGTTGTTTGGAGCATAATTAAACTCATAATCGTAACCCGTTCTGTTGATGTATTCTGTTTCGCTAAACACGTTGAACATGTTTTTAAATTCAATCGTATTGCGCGAGTTCAGTCTAAAAGCCCAGTTGTGCAAAATACCCGTTCTAATATTTTGTCTATACACATCATCGTTGAAAGTATAAATGTATTGACTCTTATCGTTGGTGAAATCGTATGCATTGTAATCACTTCTTTCCGATAAGAAAAGGGTGCGAGAATTGTTGTAAGTGATGGCTGTAATGTTTCCAACATCAATTTTACCCCATTTGAAACGATGTCCATGTGTAAACGAAACACTTAAATCTGGCAAGGCAACAGATTGCGTTGGCACCCAAGAATTATTGAATTTTCTACCGTGTTGTGTCAATCGATTAACATCTGAAACCGTTCCAAAATTGTTAGGCAAACCAGAAGGCAAATCATTGTAACCATCGTTCATTCCTGTCCAATGCCAAGCAGTACGAGCCGGTTGTTTGAATGTGCCAAAAGTTGTTCCATTTCTGTAGGTATTCGAATAACTCACTGTGGTGAAATTGGAATCTGGAATACTTTTGGTATAAATTTTAACCACACCACCCGCAAATTCACCAGTAATTTCTGGAGAAGGGCTTTTGAAGATTAAAATACGGTCGATCATGTTGGAAGGTATGATATCGAAAGCAAAAGACTTCACATCCGTTTCCATACTGGGAGCAAAAACATCATGAAGCAAGAGGGTGTTATAGCGTTCAGAAAGTCCACGTATCATGATGAAATTGTTGCCTACAACTGTTACACCAGGAATACGACGAACCACCTCGGCAGCATCGCTATCACCTGTTTTAGAAATCATTTCGGCAGATACTGCATTCACCACCTGCTGGCTTTCCCTTACTTCTTGAATTACCGCAACCTCGGTGTTTGTTCTGCGAATAGCAATAATCTCAACCTCAGTTTTGGTAGTCGTGGTTTCGAACAAGATGAAATCTTTTTGATAAGTTTGACCAGGTTTAACGTCGATTACAACAGAGTCGCTGATAAATCCCGAAAAAGAAACGCGAATGGTATTTTTACCAACAGGAACTCTAAAACGATAAACCCCGTCGATATCGGTTGCTTTTCCTACTTTATGTTCAAGCGAAATTACATTACAAAAAGGAAGTGGCTCACCTTTTTCATCAACTACTTTACCCGTTACAAATGATTCTTGAGCATTCACAAAAGACAAGGCAAAAGTTGCACTAAAAACGGCCAAAAAGAATTTAAAAATCTTGTTCATATACATGTTTATTAACGCTGCAAAGAAAGATTGAATTCGCCGTTTGATTGGTCAAGAGAACTTTAATGAATCATTAAACTTTACAAGGCAATGTTAAGCCCATAAATTGCTGATAAACAAAAGATTAACCCATCGTAAAAAAGCAATATAACATACCGAATCAAATTTAGCTTGAGAAATGATTTAGGTTGTCTTAAAATGCGCTTAACATTAGCTTTACATTGTGAAAGTTGGTAGCCAAATTATTGCCCTATAATTTGAAATAGTGTGCATTTCAAAAAAAAGTCATGACAGCATGAAGTCTTGACTCAGCGACTTATTC
>JBIIJN010000058.1:0-17570 GCA_044233745.1 Crocinitomicaceae bacterium | reverse complement strand
ACATAGCGAATAATACCAGAATTATCAGCTGGATCAGTACCACCATGGAATGCGCCGTAGCCACCTTCTAATTCAGCTGTACCACCTGGTACATTATTAGGTGCATTACCACAAATCACCAATCCACCCCAGTCACCTGGTTGACGTAATCCTGGCGCTTTTTCAGATGTCATAACAATTGGCTCAGCAGCTGTGCCATTTGCATTAATCATCCCACCTCTTTGTACAACGATTGTACCTTTAGTTTGAGTATCACCAAAGATCACAGTACCAGCCTCAATGTTCAACACACCACCATCTTGGATGCGTAAGAAACCTTTAACAAGATATTGCTTGTCGTTTGTCCAGTTAACAGTTGTAGTGATATCACCTTCAACCTCAATCAATTCTGTAGTTGTAGATGGATATTCACAAGAACCATCGTCAGTTTTAGCCTTATCATCAAAGTTCAAGGCAGTTTCATCTGTACATCCTTCTCTTTTACATGATGTAGCGACTAATGTAGTAGCTCCTAAAACAGCTGTTAGAGCAAGTACACTTAAATTCATCTTTTTCATAATTTCAAATCATTTTTTTGTTGCTGCAAAGTAACCTCTACAAGTTTATTTGCGCTTTGCCTAATCATTAAACTTGCGTAAACTGAGTTTAAGAAAAGGTTACCATATGAATAGTGTATTTAAGTCGTAAACCATATGTAATACAACGGTTTAACTCCGAAAAGAAGCAAAAACCCGTATTAACAAACACTTAACAGTGCGGTAATCTTATATCAAGACAGTGCAAGTACTTTCGCATAGCATTAAAGCATATATTATATGTCTAAACAACAAATTTTAGTAGTTGACGATGATGAAGACATTTTGGGCTTTGTCAGTTACAATTTGTCAACGGCTGGATACCAAGCCATCACGGCAAGCAACGGACAAGACGCGTTGGCTTTGGCGCAGAAGCACAAGCCAGAATTGATTTTGCTCGACTTGATGATGCCGGGCATGGATGGCATAGAAATTTGCACAGAGCTTCGCTCAACAAAACGACATTACCAGCCCTTAATCGTTTTTCTTACTGCCAGAGCAGAAGACTATTCTCAGGTAGCCGCTTTGGAATCAGGTGCTGATGATTATATCGTAAAACCGATTCGTCCTAGGTTATTGATTACCAAAATTGAATCCATATTGCGGCGTCGCTCTGTCGGGTTTTCTGAAGAAATGGAAATGGACACCGGCAAATTCATTTTAGACCGTGGCAGTCATCAGATTATTCAAAATGGTGAAGCGATAGAATTACCGAGAAAAGAGTTCGATTTGTTGAGTTTGCTTATTTCACGTCCTGGATACGTCTTCACCCGCGAACAAATTATGGATACCGTTTGGGGCAATGAAACCGTTGTAGGCGACAGAACAATTGACGTTCACATCAGAAAAATCCGCGAAAAAATTGGCGATGATTGTATTAAGACTGTCAAGGGTGTGGGTTATAAATTTGTAGCGTAAAAAGGCGGTTGGCTGCTAGCGGTAAGAAATTCCTTTAATCATAAACTAACAGCGAAAGCGTAAGGAGCTAGTAGTCAATGGATAAAACGAAGCGAACCAAGATCATCAACCCAAAAACCGATCCTTCCATTCTTTTGTCATAATCCAACAGGAATCTGTTTCCCCGAACCAGCGCAATCTGTTTTTGGCAACGTAGCGGTAAATGACATCCCGTATAAAACGAGGAATGATGTAGCCCATTCTAACCATGCGCCACGGAAATCTCAAATACCGACTAATTTTTAATGCCGCCGTTGATTGTTGGAAAAGTTGTCCATTCTGGAAAAACAAAACTGAATCTGTGTAGTTAGCTGGAAAACCATGCTGTTTTAGAATCGCCTGCCCGAATTCAGATTGTAGAGATGTGAAATACAAGTCAGCACTTCGTTCATGTTGCAATATAAATTGAACACTTTTGTTGCAGAGGTTGCAATGTCCGTCGAAGAGGACGAGTTTTTTCATTGATGCTGAAATTTGGGTTTAAAGGTAATACAAACCTGAGTTCGAAATATTAATCGAAATCAGGTTACAAAGAATAAAGCGCGAAAAACACCCACCCCGCGTCCCATTTATTTCCCTACTTTTGCCAACATCAGCCTCAAGGCATAAAAATGAAAAAATATTTGCGGTCAGATTTCTCCAAAAACGTGTTCCGTTTAATGACAGGGACAACCATTTCGCAAATGATTCCTTTTCTCGTAATGCCTATCCTCAGCAGACTGTTTACACCAGAAGAATTTGGACTTTATGCCTTTTATTTCTCCCTCGTTACCCTGTTGACTGTATTCGCCACGGGGCGCTATGAATTGGCCATTCCTTTGCCCAAAAAACATACAGATGCTTGGCAAATACTTGTGCTATCTATGCTCATTCTTTCAGGATTCAGCATCCTACTCGCTGGTTTTGTTCTCTTGTTCAACCAGCATTTATTGGAATGGTTCAACCGCCCCCAATTGGGCAACTGGCTTTATCTAATTCCTCTTTTCGTTTTTCTCACAGGAGCCTATAATATTTTTACCCTCTGGCTGCATCGCATGAAAATGTTTGCCGCCTCTGCTAATTCAAAAGTGCAGCTCAGCTTTTGGGAAAACTTGGTCAACTTGTTGGTGGGTTTCAGAAAAAATGGAATTTCAGTTGATAAATTTGGAGAACAAATAAGCGGTCTTTTCAGCAAAAACAATTTGGTGCTCAGTTTGAATAATATCGGTTTCAGCGGACTACTCATCGGTAGATTGGCTGGATTGATAGCATCCAATTTCTATTTTTTGCTCAAGATTAGGAAAACAAAACCCAGCGATATTGACGGAATTCAGAAAAGCGACTTAGCACGATTGGCGCGCGAACATCGCGATTTTCCAAGAATCAATATGCTTCACGCGGCAAGCGATGAGTTGAAAAATAGCGGACTCTCTTTCACCATTTTATACTTTTTTATGGACCGCGTTTTGGGAATTTACAACCAAGCCTATCGTTTGCTTCGTGCGCCACTCGGAATTATAGGCGCTGCTTTTGGTCATGTGTTTTTTCAAGAAGTTGCTGAATTGAGTTATTCCCAAAAACCAATTAAAGAACTCATTTTCAAAACCATCAAAAAGCTATTTTTCATAGCGCTTCCTCTTTTCACTTTGGTCTTTTTTCTATCTCCATGGTTTTTTACACTTTTTCTTGGAGAAAACTGGTCGGATGTAGGCATCTATGCACAGTATATGACACCTTGGTTATTCGTCAATTTCATTTTTTCCCCAGTATCTCAGGTAGCCTTGGTTATTGGCAAGCAGTTTGGTTTTTGGATGATTAACCTCGCCAGTAGCATTCTGGTTTTTCTTTCAATGTTAGCAGCCGGTTGGCTATTCAACGATATTAAAATGGGACTCATAATCATCTCGATCACCCAAGTTTTATACAGCTTTTATTTGTATCGCTGGTTGCAAAAAATAGCCCAAGAACATGACGACAAAAATGTGAAAGTCGAATGAATTTGATTGAGAAAATAGCTTCAAAAAAACACCTTCTTGGCGCAACATTGCTTATTTCAGTAGTGCTGGGACCGGCTGTGGCTTATGGCAGCATATATCTATTCCATATTGTTCTAGCCGCTTTAATTTTCATAGTTGCTTTTAGCAATGATTTAAGGACTCAATTCCTATCCATTCTTAAAAAACCGCTAAACACAATCTTCTTAATTGCCTTGTTTTGGTTGACAATCAGCATTTTTTGGGCTGAAAATACATCTTATGCCTTAAACCATGTTGTACAGTTTACTATGGGGTTGATGGTAATAATGCTCTGTCAAGTGTTTATAGATTCTAAAGCCACTTTCAAGTTTCACAAAAACAACATTCTCTTTCCATTGCTATTGGTGGTATTAGCCATCGGATTGCTGGAATCATTTACAGATTTTCGTTGGCCAATTTCTTCCATCTCATATCACAACGAATTGTTTGGTCGTGAAAATGTGGTGGTGGAGAATCTGAAAACAGAACGCATTGCTGGATACTTATTAGCCTCCCCAACGGCATTTTTTTGGAATCCAAATCATTTGGCCGTGTTCTTGTGCTTTTTCATTCCATTTTTCATGAAAAGAAAATGGAACAACTACTTGGTTTTTGTGATTATAGTGGTAGTAATCACACAAACGGGCTCAAGATTAACTTCAATTGCACTGGCAGCAATCTTGATGCTTTTTTCTTTTATTAACAGACAAAATATACGGTTTTTACTGCTCTATTTGGCCACCCTATTTCTACCCATGATGTTTTTTGCGAGCAGCCTTCTTGCCATTAAAGCCAATGAACCCCTTGAGAAAATTACTGGTGTGCATATGCTTTCCAAGGTCTGCATCATTTGCCCAGATTCGTTTTATCTTCCCGATGAGAACGACAATTCTCAAAGTGTGCGACGACAACTTTATGCCCAAGGATTCCAATACCTCAAAGATTCTAGGTTCTTAGGTGTTGGTGCTGGAAATGCGGAATGGTTGAATTTCAAGCAAAAAGAAAAGACCAATAATGTGACCAGTGTACATTTTTATTGGCTCGAATTGTTTATCAATGGTGGAGTTGTGTTAGGCATTTTGATGTTGCTGTATTTCAGTAAAATGTATGTTTATCTTTGGAAAACAAGGAAAAATGAAATATCTCAGTACTTTCTTATGGCCTTAACTTTGTTTGGTTTAGCTGTTATTTCATTGAGTTCTGCACATTATTTTCTACCCTACTATGCATTTTTAGGACTACTTTCGGCTTGGATAAATTTGAATACACAAAACAATGAAACGAACGCTGTTGCTGGCTGATGCCAATTCCAATCATACAAGGAAATGGATTTTACTGCTCCAGAAGCACAACCATCTTGTGGCGCTGTTTTCTTTATATCCACCTAATGATGATTGGTTCAAAATCCACCAAGTCGAATGCCACTCATTTTTCAAAAACAATACGCTTTCCTCTTTGAAAAAAATGCGCTATCCCTGGGCCTATTTTCAAGCGAAAAAACTGCTCACGTCATTTCAACCCGATATTGTAAACGCGCATTATGCAACGAGCTACGGGCTATTAGGCGCTATATTAAAACCCAAAAAACTCATAGTAAACTTCTGGGGTTCAGATGTTTTCGTATTCCCTAAAAAGAGTTTTTTGCATGCGCGAATATTGCGATTCATTATTGCAAAAGCACACACAATCTGCTCGTCGAGCCTTGTGATGTCCAACGAAATCAAACGTTACACCTCACGTGAAATTGTCGTTATCCCTTTTGGCATCAACACAGATGAATATCCAAAGAAAGCAAACCCCATTGAAATCTCAAAAAATAGAACCATAGTTTTGGGCATAGTAAAAACACTCGAACCCGTTTACCGCATCGATGTGGCTATAAATGCTGTTCGTTTGCTGAATTCAACTTTCGACTACAAATTTGTGCTACACATCGCTGGAGCGGGTTCATTGGAAGCAGAGCTTAAAAATCTAGCCAGCGAAGATGTGGTCTTTCATGGGAAATTGAATCAAAATGATGTGCCGGCATTTTTGTACTCCTTGGATTTTTTCTTAAACACCAGCGAATTTGAAAGTTTTGGCGTGTCAACCATTGAAGCGATGGCTTGTGGAATTCCCGTTATCGCTCACAATGCTGGAGGTTCAGCAGAAATAATAAGCGACCGAAAAACTGGGTTTTTATATCAACCCAATATTCCTGAAGAACTGGCCTCAACCATTTTTGATATTGTTGAAAACAAGAATGTTTTACCTGCAATTGTGGATGAAGCCTATCAAATGATTCTTGAAAAATACAGCATCAAACAAACGATGAAACTTCTTGAAGAACATTTCTAAATCGAAGCCTCATGCGCTTCATTTTCGCTAAAATTCATGAGTGCGAATATGACGAAAAACAAGGAGAAGAATAAAGCTCCAGCAAGGGTGTTGAGATAAGACTCAAAAAGAAAGACCAAAATTGCCGCTATTGCCCAACTGCCCAACATGAAATTTTTGGTGCGAACCGCGCGCAACACCGACCAAAGCATAGGAGCAATTAGAAATAGGATGCCCATTAAACCCAAAGCCAAGCCCGTTTGAAAATATTCATTGTGTGCATTCAACTCAACACTCAGCGCACCAGTATATCCACGGTCGGCATACGTTTTAAAGAGTTGGTCGTTGCCATCGCCAGTGCCAAAGCCAATCCAAGGACTTTTGCTCATCGTGGCTTTAGCAGCCATCCATGCGTGAACCCGCGCCTGAGTTGATTCAGTTGACGTCGGGTCTAAAGTGCTTTCGTTTTGAACATCAATTATCGCTTGAATGCGCTCTTGGGTGTTGGGCACAAAAAAGTAAAAAATTATCAAAACGAATATTGCCAGTAGTCCGCTGTACAAAAGATAAATGAGCTTTTTGAAACGTACAGCCACCTGCACACCTAAAATGCCACATAAAACCAATAAAACGAGAAGTGCTGCCTTGGCGTAAGACAAAAACACCAAGGTAATAAGCACCAACAATACCAACACACTCCAAATATTTAGGAACTTTTTTCTGTTTGAAAGCCAAAGGTTAATCAACATAAAAATAGCCATCAACACAAACACTGCGTAATAACCCGGATGCATAATAAAACCCGTTAAATGACTTGAAAACACATAATTATAACCCACCGGGATAGCATACAATGTACCGCTCTCCCAAGCGCTTTGCTCCTGAAAACAGAACGTTAGTCCGCGTACAATGCAAATCAAACTGCCCAATGTTGCCGCCCCAATAAACCACATTGCATATTTCTCTTTGTTCTTTTGCCAATGCGCATGAATTAAAGTCGGCAACACAATGGGCAAAATAAACAAGGAAAGGCGCGTTTCAATTTTTTGAAAACCATAGGTCAAATTCTCAGTATACAGCAAACCGAGTCCATAAACCAAAAACAGCAAGGGCAAAGCCAAAAAATAGGGATTCGTTTTTAAAAACAACCGCTTTTTATCCATTTGACCTTCAGAAAACCATACCGCCAACAACAAAAGCATCAACACCAAAAGCGCTTTTGGGAACAAAAATGGACTTGCTAACAAAGCAAAAATCAAAATTTGCGTAGCCTGAATGATAAAATTGGAACCTGGCTTCATTGTTTTGCGAAAGTAATAAAGATGTGCCATACACAAACATGCATCTTTTGGATAAATTGACAGTAAATCCAGAATAACGATATCTTTGTGAGTGACCATAAACCATGAACACAAGCCCTAAAATATCCGCCCTTATATCCGCAGATTTTCAAAACAGACTCACTGCCGATCAAGACGCTTGTGTTGAAAAATGGGATTCCTTCCTTGCCCACGAAGCGATTTTCAAGTGCTTTGTTCTTAAGGGTTATGCAGGCACCGGAAAAACCAGTTTGATTGGTTCGCTCGTGAAAAGTCTCCCGAATCTGAAAATCAAAACTGTTTTGATGGCGCCAACAGGGAGAGCAGCCAAAGTATTTTCTCAAGCAGCAAACAAAAAAGCCTCTACCATACACAAAAAAATCTACCGCCAAAATACAGAACCCGGTGGTGGTTCGCGCATGGTTTTGATGCCGAATCTGCACACCGACACCATTTTCATCGTTGATGAGGCATCCATGTTGGGCGATTATACCATGAACAAAAGCGGTGATATTTCGCAACGCAACTTATTGGAAGATGTTTTCGAATATGTCTTCGCAGGAAAAAATTGTCAACTCATCTTGGTGGGTGACAGCGGACAGTTGCCACCCGTTGGCGCCGATTTTAGTCCCGCGCTTTCATTGGAATACTTACAAAACCACTACCCCAATGTTCGTTTTTGGGAACATCAACTGAACGAAGTAGTGCGCCAAAAAAGAGACAGTGGCATACTGTTCAACGCCACACAAATTCGCAATTTGGAGCACAACCAACACCCCATTATTGACACATCTTTTCCAGATATCATTCGCTTGGAAGGTGGAGAATTGCAAGAAGCCCTCGAAACCTGCTACAACGAATATGGTGCAGAGGAAACCCTAGTTGTGTGCAGAACCAACAAACGAACCAATATATACAACCAACAAATTCGTGGGCGCATTTTGTGGATGGAGGAAGAAATCAACCAAGGCGATATGATGATGGTGGTGCGCAACAATTACCATTGGCTCGAAGAAAACAGCGAAGCAGGGTTTTTGGCAAACGGGGAACTTTTCCAACTCAAACGCATCCACCGCCAGGAAGATTTATATGGCTTTCGATTTGCCGAAGTCACCATACAATTGGTCGATTATCCCAATCACGAAGAAATTAGATTGATGCTCAATTTGGATGCGCTAGCGGTAGAAGGCCCCAATTTGACCCGCGACCGCATGAAAGAGTTGTTCTTCGAAATTGAAAAAGACTATGCCTACGAAAAGAACAAAAAGAAACGCTACGATTTGATCTTGGGCGACAAATATTTCAACGCCATTCAAGCCAAACATGCATACGCCGTTACCTGTCACAAAGCACAAGGCGGTCAGTGGGATGCCGTTTTGGTCGATGTGGGCTTTTTGCCAGAAGGACCAGAAAACCACGATTTTCACCGCTGGTTATATACAGCATGCACACGAGCCAAGTCGCGACTCTACTTTGTGAATCTAGACGACACCTTTTATCAAAGTTGATGCAAAAAATAGTGGATGAAATGTTAACAACATTTATGATGCAAAAGATATTTGTAACTTCTGCTGAAACAAAATTTATTTATCTTCGCGAATCATCTGATTGGGCTTCAATTTAAGCACAATTCAGCATTGTTTAATTTACAAGATGAAATCATGAGCAACACAGAAAAAACTAGATACTCCGACGAAGAACTTCAAGAGTTCAGAGAATTGATATTAGATAAGTTGGAAAATGCCAAAGTGGATTTAGAACTGCTTAAAAGTTCTTTGTCTTTGAAAGACGACCACGGCACCGATGATACCGGACGCGCTTTCAACATGATCGAAGACGGTTCGGAGACCCTTTCACGAGAAGAAATCGCCAATTTGGCTATGCGTCAAGAAAAATTTATCACCAATTTGAAAAACGCACTGATTCGAATCGAAAACAAAACGTACGGCATTTGTCGTGAAACAGGAAAACTGATTCGCAAAGAGCGCTTGAGATTGGTGCCACACGCCACTTTGAGTATTGAAGCGAAAAAAGCCCAAGGTTAATAAGCATGACAGCAAAAAATAGGGCATGGATAGCCTTCGGGGTTGTTCTGTTTATTCTTGTCTTCGACCAAATCTTAAAGTTTTGGATTAAAACCAGTTTCTATCCGGGCGAACCGCGCAATTTGATTGGTGATTGGTTTCGCTTTCTTTATGTTGAAAACCAAGGCATGGCATTTGGAGCAACATTTGGTAGTGGGATGTATGCCAAACTTTTTCTGAGTATTTTTCGCTTGGTGGCTGTTGCCTTTGGTATTTATTATTTGATTCTTGTTATCAAAGATAAAGAGAAAAAAATCGGCTATCTTTTCGCTATTAGCCTTGTTTTGGCTGGTGCTACAGGAAATCTTTTGGATAGCGCTTTCTACGATTACATTTTTCCTTTCAACCCAGATTTGCCCTACAATTGGATTTCTGAAGGAGATAGCTACGTGTTTACTGATGGCGCTCCTAAATTAAGAGCAAAAGGCTTTCTCTTAGGCAACGTAGTGGATATGTTCCAATTCAACGTGCAATATCCTTCTTGGGCACCGTTTGGCTTAGCCGGAAAAGACATTTTTAGTGCCATTTGGAACGTTGCTGATGCTTCAATTTTTTGTGGAATTTTGATTATTTTAATTCGTCAGAAGGCGTTTTTTCCAACAAAAAGAAAAGTCGATGCTCAAGATGAATTACCTACTGAGAACGTAAACGAACAAGTTTCTACAAATGAGGGTTCGTCATCTTCAGCTGAATAAATTTTGTGTTTAGTAGTAATGTTTTTGATGTTAGCGCTTGTCGCTCATGCATTTGCCTGTATCTTAAAAAGATTTCAATTAGATTTTGTCATCAATGGCCTCAGTAGAAACACCAAGTTTCAAGTATCCTGTAAGCTCAAATCTTTCAACATTTCAATATGATTTGCTCAAACATGCACATCATGCTAATTGAGCAAAAAAAAAGCCACCTGTAATCAAACAGATGGCTTCCAATATTCTCATTATAAAGCTTATCCATTCAAAGCTTCTGCCCCACCGACAATCTCCAAGATTTCGTTGGTAATCGCGGCCTGACGGGCTTTGTTGTAAACCAATTTTAAGCTGCGTTGCATTTCTGAGGCATTGTCGGTTGCTTTGTGCATAGCCGTCATTCGAGCGCCATGTTCAGAAGCAAAAGAATCCAAAATGCCTTTGAACAATTGAATGCGGATAGTTTTCGGAATAATGTCCAAAACAATTTCTTCTTTCGATGGCTCAAACAAATAATCGCCGGCAGCACTTTCGTCAGCTTTCAATTCGGTTTTTGTGATAGGCAACAATTGCTCTTCTGTTACAATCTGATTGGCAGCGTTCACAAATTGATTGTAAACCAAAACAACCTTATCAAACTTGCCAGCAGCAAACACCTCCATCAACAAATCGCCAATTTTAGCTACTTCTTCAAAAGTTAGATTACCGTAAATGCTCTCCAAATCGTTGGGCAAAGCGTTCGTATTATCTAGCAAGCCACTGTTCTTGAAAGCATCTTTGGCTTTTTTTCCAATTGGTAAAACAGTAACATTGGCTTTTGTTTCAGACGCCAAAACTTGTACACGCTTGATGATGTTGTTGTTGAAACCTCCACACAAACCACGGTTTGAAGTAATGGCAACATACAACACATTTTTCTCCTCACGGATGTGCGACAATGGATTTTCACTCATATCCAAAGAAGAGCTCAAATTACCCAAAATCTCGCGCAATTTAACAGCGTAAGGACGCATCTGCGTAATGGCATCCTGTGCTCGCTTCAACTTTGCAGCAGAAACCATCTTCATTGCTGAAGTGATCTGCATGGTTGAGCCAACAGACTGGATTCTATTACGTATTTCTTTTAAGTTAGCCATTCGCCTATATCTTTAGATACTAGTATTTATCAGACAATTCTGATGCAACTCGAGAAAGAATTTCAGTAATTTCATCTGTGAATTTACCTGCTTTCAAGTCGTTCAACACATCTCTATGTTTTGCATCCAAATAGTTCAAATATTCTTTTTCAAACTCTTTAACGCGGTTCACAGGAACTTTCTTCAACAAACCTTTTGAACCGGCATAGATGATCGCAACTTGCTTCTCAACAGACATTGGGTCACCTTCACGTTGTTTCAAGATTTCCACGTTGCGCGCACCTTTGTCCAATACCGCCTTAGTAGCAGCATCCAAGTCAGATCCGAATTTTGCAAACGCTTCCAATTCACGGTATTGCGCTTGATCCAATTTCAATGTACCAGCCACTTTTTTCATTGACTTGATTTGAGCCGAACCACCTACACGAGATACAGAGATACCTACGTTAATCGCTGGGCGCACACCTGAGTTGAACAAATCTGTTTCCAAGAAAATCTGACCATCGGTAATCGAAATTACGTTGGTTGGGATATAAGCTGAAACGTCACCTGCTTGTGTTTCAATGATTGGCAAGGCAGTCAATGAACCACCACCTTTCACTTTACCTTTTAAAGAAGGTGGCAAGTCGTTCATCTGAGAAGCAATAGCATCGTCATTAATAACTTTTGCAGCACGCTCCAACAAACGAGAGTGAAGGTAGAATACGTCACCTGGGTAAGCCTCACGTCCTGGAGGACGACGAAGCAACAAAGAAACCTCGCGGTAAGCAACAGCTTGCTTAGACAAGTCATCAAAAACAATCAAAGCCGGACGACCAGTATCGCGGAAATATTCACCAACAGCAGCACCAGCCAAAGGAGCGTAAAACTGCATCGGAGCAGGGTCAGAAGCATTGGCAGCAACAATCGTTGTATATTGCATAGCACCAGCATCTTCCAATTTCTTTACGATACCAGCTACCGTCGAACCTTTTTGTCCGATAGCCACATAGATACAGTAAACTGGTTGACCAGCGTCAAAAAATTCTTTTTGGTTGATAATGGTATCAATCGCAACAGTTGTCTTTCCAGTTTGACGGTCACCGATGATCAACTCGCGCTGACCACGACCGATTGGAATCATCGCGTCGATGGCTTTAACCCCTGTTTGAAGCGGTTCGTTTACCGGCTGACGGAATACAACACCTGGTGCTTTTCTTTCGATAGGCATTTCGAACATCTCACCCAAGATTGGACCTTTACCATCGATTGGGTTACCTAAAGTATCCACAACACGACCTACGATGCCTTCACCAACGTTCAAAGAAGCAATGCGGCCAAGTCTTTTCGCTGTATCACCTTCCTTAATAGAAGCTGAGCTACCCAAGATTACCACACCTACGTTGTCTTCTTCCAAGTTCAAGGCAATGGCTCTCAATCCGCCATCAAACTCGATCAATTCACCATATTGAACGCCATTCAAGCCATAGATACGGGCAATACCGTCACCTACTTGAAGAACCGTTCCTATTTCTTGCAATTCGGCTTCCGAACGGAATCCGGAAAGCTGCTCTCTCAAAATCGCAGATACTTCTGCTGGTTTTACATCTGCCATGTTACAGTTGTTTATTTAGTATTAAAACTTCGCTTATGCGAACTATTTTACATTTATTTTACTCAAATTCTGTTTCAACAAATCAAACTGATGAGCAATACTTGCATCAATTCTTGTGTTGCCAAAACGAACAATAAATCCACCAATCAATTCAGATTTCACCTCTTCTTTGATGGTGATTTGCCCTGGCAAAGCAGGCTTCACGCGTGTCATGATATTATCGATGGTTGCTTTATCCAATTTCACAGCAGAAGTGATTGTAACTTCAGCCATGCCATTTTCCTCTTTATACATATCAATAAAATCATTCGCAATACGTGGCAACAAATCTTCACGGTGGTTCTTATTAACCAAGGCTACAAATTTTGCGGTCAACACATGAAAGTCGAACGTGCGATCAAAAACCTCTTGCTTCTTATCTGGAGAGATAATCGGGCTTTTCAAGAACACACCGAAATCGCGCGACTCTTGAACAGCATTTTGAAAAGTTATCATATCCTGATAAGCAGCATCCAGAGCTCCTTGTTCTTTGGCAAGATCAAAAAGCGCGATGGCATAACGATTGGCTGCTTGATTTCCTTTCATGTTCCTAGTTTAAGTTGATGTCGTCAACAAATTTAGCTGCCAAATCTTTTTGTCTGTCGTCTGACGACAAATCACCGCGAACTACTTTTTCAGCAATTTCCAAAGAAGACTCAACCACGTATTGCTTCAATTCGATCATGGCAACAGCCTTCTCGTTTTTAATCATTTCACGGGCTTTCTCCATCTCTTTGTCAACCAAAACTTTGGCTTCAGCTTTTGCTTCTTCCAATACGCGGTTTGATGCTTCTTTAGCAGCACGGATAATTTCATCACGCTCAGCTCTTGCTTCACGCATGATCACTTCATTGTGCGCCTCCAATTCTTTCATCTCTTCACGAGTGCGCTCAGCAGCTTCGATAGAACTCAAGATGTTTTCTTCTCTTGCATCTAAGGCACTCAAAATTGGTTTCCAAGCGAATTTGCGCAACAAAAGTAACAACAACAAAAACAACACGATTTGCATTGCAAAAAGTGTGATTGAAAAGTCATTTATTAATTTTTCCATTATCTATTAATCTAAAATTTTCAAGTTTTAAAAATCAGAGCAAAAAGCCAATCGCCAATTGCTCTGATTGATTTTTTGGATTATTAAACTTTACCCAAGAAGATTGCACCAAATGCAAGACCTTCCAAAAGTGCAGCGATAATAATCATTGCTGTTTGGATTTTACCAGCGGCTTCTGGCTGACGCGCGATACCTTCCATCGCTTTACCACCAATTTGACCTAAACCGATACCAGCTCCGATAACGATTAAACCAGCTCCAATTAAACCTGTACTCATAATTATGATTTTAAATTAAACAAAAAAAACTTATTAGTGGTGGTCGTGTTCTTGTACTGCCATACCTATAAACAAAGCCGAAAGCATTGTGAAGATAAAAGCTTGCAAGAAAGCAACCAACAATTCAATTAACATTAAAAATGAAGATAAAACGAAAGACAAACCAAAAGCTCCTCCAGTGGTCATCGTTGCCTTCATGGTAACAATCAAAGCAATCAAACTCATGATGATTACGTGACCCGCCGATATGTTTGCAAACAAACGAATCAAAAGCGAGAAAGGCTTCGTGAAAATCCCAAGAACCTCAATTGGCATCAAAACGATTTTCATAACCACAGGTACACCTGGCATCCAGAAAATGTGTTTCCAGTAATCCAAGTTGGCCGAGAAATGCAAAATAAAGAAAGTAAACATGGTCAATGCCACTGTGATAGCAATATTGCCCGTCACGTTGAAAGCCAACGGCGTCATTCCCAACAAGTTTAGTATCCAGATGTAGAAGAAAACTGTCAATAGATATGGAAGGAATTTTTTTGCTTTGTGTTCTCCAATGTTTGGAACTACAATTTCATTGCGCACATAAAGTACAAGCGGCTCTAAAACGCGCCCAATTCCAGTTGGAACAGGACCTCTTTTGTATGATTTCGCCAAACCAACGAACAACCAAATCATGATTAAGCTGGCTAGCAAAATACCGATCACGTTTTTTGTAATAGATAAGTCAATTGGTTTTGCATTTGTAGCGTGACCGTGTTCATCATGTGTAATTGTACCTAAGGCATCTGTTTTGTAGATTTTACCGTGGTCCATTTTATAGAAATTGCCTTTGCTTTCAACAACTTCTTGGCCATGATGGAACTTTGAAGACATGAAAACGTGCAAGCCGCCATCAATCAAAATTACTGGAAGTGGAAAACCATAATGCTTTCCAGTTTCACCATCTGTGAAAAACGTGAAATCGTGAGAATCTTGCAAGTGATGCTCTTTATATGCTTCAATTGCTTCTTCCGTGTTAATAGCTCCAGAAGCGTGATTATTCTCATGCGCTTCATGTCCATGGTCGCCACCTGCAAAAACCGCTATCGGGAGCATGGCCAAAACCAAGACAACAGAACGGTATAAATACTTCAAATTCAATTTCATACAACGATTTTATCGAATCCCTTTTTCAAAAATTGGTGCAAAGGTACATATATCTTAGATATTGACAATTAATTTTGGAAAAAAGATTGAATTTCAAAGCGTATGATTTCCCCATATTCCAGCAGATTATTCGACTTATCTTGCGGGCAATTGATATCGAATGCTGAACCCTAATCCATAAGCATAACGTTTGCGGTTTTGCAGCTCCCAAGCTTGAGGCAAGACCAAATCATATTGAAAAGAAAGTTGTGCTCCAAAGCGCCATGGACCCATGTGGTAATAAAAGTAAGGTTTGATGAGCCACTGGTTCGAAAATTTCGACCATTGTTGTAAGGGATTGTTGAAAGCATCGAAGCTTTTGAAAGAAGCCAAACCCAAAACGGTTCCCGCTTGTAATCCAAATGAAAATTTATGCTGTTCATACATGGTCCAATCCACAAAAAGCGGTAGGCCAAAATGACGCCATGAACCACGCTGCTGAATGCTCGTAAAAGTGGTATCGTAGTTAAACATGACTATGGTTATGGAGTCTACCGGAATGGGATTGTTCGGTTCATAGATGTATTGGATTTCTACACCAAGAAAGTTAGAATCAACTTGGAAACTTTGGCTTTGGAAATTCTCACGTCGTGCTTGATAATTGAATCCTGAAACCAAGGCAAAGGATTTGTTGAATTTATAACCCAATTCAAGAGCGCCATTGTAGCTCAGCTTTTCAGTGAGTTGTATGCCTGGATTTACCCCTGAATTTTTGCCTTGCAGGATTGAAAACGATCCGCCGATAAAAAATTTGGAAAAGGCTAGATTGGGGTTCGGCACTTCAATAAGTGGTGCTGGATTGTCACTAACTACCGACGAATTTTGAATTGAATCGACTGCAATTGGATTGGTGACTGGTTTTGATGAGTTTTGCGACGATGTGTCTCGCACTTGAGAACTTGGTTCACTTTCCGTGCTTAATTGCGATGCATTTGAACTGGTATTTGCGGGTGCAGAAGAATTAGGTGTTGCATTGTCTTGACTCAAAATCCCAGGTGCAGGTGCAAGCTCTGGAACATGGTTTGAATTACGGTTACTTGTCGTATTTTGAGGAACGTCATTGGCGAATGCTGAAGCGCTGTTACTAATAACAGGCGTGTCATTTCCATTTTGAGCCTTGTCTCGAGAATTTTGAGACTTAGATTTCCGTGATACCTGTTTTGAATCTGGGTTTTTGAAATTATCCTGAGGTGATGAAATTCTGTCATCCTGATGTGCAATCGAATTAGCATCAAGCTTATTGTTGTTTTGTTCTGATGAAGATTCAGAAGTGTTAAGCACATTTTTATCATTTTGTGCACTGTTCAGTTCTGAAACACTACTGTTCTCAGCTTGATTTTTGGCTTCATTCGGGAAATTAGTGGAATAGAAATAAACCAAAGTTCCTATACATAAGAAGAACAATGGAATGAGCATCCAAAGCCATAAGAATCCTTTGCGTTTTGGAGCCAGAATCGCTTTATCCAATTGTGATTTCACAGTGGGAGGCACAGCAGGTGTCCAGTCCGAAAACTCGGAACGGAAATGCTCTTCTATGGAATGCTCTGGCTTCATACCGTTTCTTTTTCAAGGGTTAAAATCTCTTTCAGTTTCATTTTTGCTTTGGCATATTGCGACTTCGAGGTGCCTTCTGAAATGCCCAAATAAGCCGCAATTTCTTTGTGGGTGAGTTGATCTACAGCATACAAACCAAAAACCAAACGGTAGCCGTCGGGTAGTTTGCGAAGCGCTTCAAGCAGAAGTTCTCTTTTGGCGGCATACCAGTCGGAATTGTCGTTGGATTCATCAGCGCAATCATCTCTAAAATCTTCATCACCTTGAGGCACGTATTTATAATTACTTCTGATATAATTTAGTGCGCAACGAATGGCAATGGTTTTGAGCCACGGAGCAATTGACCTCTTTGCATCGACAGTTTTTCTGGCTTCATAAGCCCTAATGAAAGTTTCTTGCAAAACATCTTGGGCATCTGCATCACAACGGGTATAGCGCAAGCAAAGGCCATACAACCAAGGGGAAAAAGCCGCGTAGATATTATCAAACGCAGCCTTTTTCCCATCTCCGAATTCTTCTATATCTCGTTGGGTAAATTCTCGCATAAAATCATGCAATGAAGCAAGATTTATTTGAGCACTTTCAACACTTGTGTGCCTTTATTGGAAGAAATCTGCAAAGCATAAAGACCTGTTTCCAAAGCACTTGTGTTTAAATTCATGTGTTGACCAGAAATGCTTGTTTGCATCACCACGCGACCATGCATATCCACCAATTGTATTGTTCCTTCGATGTTTTCTGAAAATGATATTTCTAGCGCGGCATTCATTGGATTGACAACAGAAACGTTGAATAAATCATCCGA
>JBIIJN010000126.1:0-4690 GCA_044233745.1 Crocinitomicaceae bacterium | reverse complement strand
GGAATTGTGCGCCGACTTTTGGCGTCGAAATGCAAATCGCGGATGTCGAAAGGTATGGCCAAACCCAAAAAATAGAAAAAGGCCGCCGCGTATTGTGTGCCATAATTGACATCAAATTGTAGCGGAATAGCTGCACATAATGCTGACCAAGTGAGCGCCACCAAAAAAGCTTTCGAAAAAGGCAAATCACTTAAGGAAACTCGGTTTTGATCAACCAACAACCATTTGAAACGATACAAAAGCGTAACAACAAACAACAGCGCTATCAACAAAATTGTCCCGGTGTCGAACGATAGAAAAAGAAGTAAAATTAAAGCAATTAGCCCCGAAATGGCACTCAGGGCTATGTGAATGGGAATATGAATGGCATCCACCAAAACCGACAAAGTCATGGTTTTCATCTGCCGAAGCATAGAAACAACACGCAATAAATTGTAAACAGACCAAGTGGCAAAAAACAGAAAAAATGCATAACCCGTGCGCTGCTCAAAATCACCCAAAGTGCCAAAAGCATAGGCCAAAACACCCGCAGAAAACGCCGTTTCGAGGTAGGATTTGGGTAAAAACCCACGAATCAACTGGTATTTGAGCAAACGCTTTTTCACAACACAAAAAAAGGACTTACCTCATCAGCAAGTCCTTCGAAATAATGTTAGATTTATTAATCAATATTCTCAATAATCATCGCACTTGCTCCACCGCCGCCATTACAGATACCAGCACCGCCAATTTTACCGCCGTTTTGCTTCAACACGTTAATCAAAGTAACAATGATTCTTGAGCCCGAGCTGCCCAGTGGGTGACCCAAAGCCACCGCTCCACCATTCACGTCCACTTTTGCAGGATTCAAGCCCAATTCTTTGATGTTGGCCAAACCAACCACAGCAAAGGCTTGGTTCAATTCCCAATAGTCAACATCAGAAATCTGCATGTTTGCTTTTGCCAATGCTTTTGGAATCGCCAAAGAAGGAGCCGTGGTGAACCATTCCGGCGATTGAGCAGCATCTGCATAAGACACAATGCGTGCCAAAGGCTTCAAACCATATTTTTCAACCGCTTCTTCGGAGGCCAAAATCAAGGCAGAAGCACCATCATTTAAAGTAGAAGCATTGGCAGCAGTTACTGTTCCATTCGGGTCAAAAACAGGCTTTAATGCAGGAATTTTATCCAAATTTACACTGGTATATTCCTCATCTTTTGACACGATGATTGGGTCTCCTTTTCTTTGAGGAACACCAACGTTTATTACTTCATTATCAAATTTTCCAGCATCCCAAGCTGCAGCTGCGCGCTTGTAAGACTCAATAGCAAAAGCATCTTGTTCTTCGCGAGAAATTTCTTTCTCACGGGCACAAATTTCAGCACAGTTGCCCATGTGTACTTTGTTGTAAACATCAGTCAAACCATCTTTCACCATGCCATCGATCAACTTCACATCGCCCAATTTCACAGCTGTTCTTGCATTGTAATAATGCGGCACTTGACTCATGTTTTCCATACCGCCAGCAATAACGATGTGGTTGTCACCCGCAATAATGCTCTGAGCTGCCAAAGAAATCGACTTCATACCAGAAGCACAAACCTTGTTCACTGTTGTACAAGGCACGCTATCGCTCAAACCAGCAAACATAGCCGCTTGACGCGCAGGCGCTTGACCCAAATTGGCTTGTAATACGTTGCCCATAAATACTTCATCGATCAGAGTGGCGTCAATTCCAGATTTTTGAATGGCGCCTTGAATGGCAGCAGCACCCAAATGCGTTGCAGCAACAGAAGACAAAGTGCCTCCAAAACTTCCCATAGGTGTGCGCACGGCAGCTACGATATATACTTTCTTCATTTTCGTTTTTTTTGAGCCACGAAATTAGGCATTTTTGGGGAATCACAAGTGAAACGTGCTTGACCAAATACTTTCACGAACTCCATTAAATCATAAATTCTAGAAAAACAAGACGAAAAAATAGAAACATTCGTGATTCGCGATTCGCGAATTGCGAATATTTGCTATATTTGCATTCAAAATATAGCTTTATGAAGAAACATAATGGAATGCGCCCTCATGACATCGTTATTCTCCTTAAGCTGGTAACTAAAGGAGATCAACCATGGCGAATGAAGGATTTGTCGTACGAGCTAGATATTAGTGCAAGTGAAATAAGCGAAAGCTTGAATCGATCAGTAATTGCTGGATTGATTTCACAGAACAAAAAAACAGTTCAAAAATCTGCCCTTCTCGACTTTCTTGAATACGGATTGCGATATGTCTATCCTCAACAACCTGGCTCTCTAACAAGAGGAATTCCTACCGCACATTCAGCAGCGCCAATAAGTCAATCTATAGTGAGTGAAAATCCGTACATATGGCCCTATAAAGAGGGCTCTGTGCGCGGTGAAGCTTTGGTTCCACTGCATCCAAAAGTACCAGAAGCTTGTTTGCGTGATCCATTATTCTATGAATATATGTCTCTTTGCGAAGCGTTGCGCGTTGGAAAAGCCAGAGAAAGAAGTCTGGCCATGGATGAACTAAAAAGCAGATTAAAATGAAGAACAACTTTGAACTTAATCGTTTCGCTATAAAAACAATTGCTGAGGCATTGAAAGATTTAAACAAACACGTTGTATATGTCGGAGGCGCAGTTGTAAGCATGTATATTGACGATTTAGCAGCTGATGATGTGCGGCCAACATTAGATGTTGACTTAAGCATGGAAATAGTGAGTGTAAGTCAACTAGAAAGTATCCGCCAGCAATTGACGCATTTAGGATTTCATCAGTCTAGTGAAGATAATGTCATTTGTCGATTCAGGTACAAGGATATTAAAGTAGATGTAATGTCAACAAAAGAAGTGGGTTGGGCACCAGCAAATCCTTGGTTTGCAACAGGTCATAAAAAAAGTCAAACATTCAAATTACACGACACCGATGTCCGCTGTTTATCTTTGCCTTATTTTCTAGCATCAAAATTTTCAGCATATCTGAGCAGAGGAAAAAATGAACCACGGGCAAGCCATGACATTGAAGACATCGTTTATGTAATGAATTACTGTTCAAACTTTGAACATCAAATACTTCAAAGCGAAAGTGAAGTGAAAGATTTTCTCATAAACTGTTTTGAAAAAACACTCACCAACACAAACCTTCAAGAGGCTGTTTTGGCCAATTTAAGCCATGAAGATCAGCAATATAGGTATGACAAAATAATGGCGAAACTCAGGTTTATTTGCTTAGAAAAAAAATGACAATATTCCATGTTTCAAATTCTCGCTACAATTTGCAGCATAAGCATATCTAATAAACCTAATGATATTCGTTTCAAGAGAACAATGCTCCCAACCAAGCATCCCAACTGCGATTTATGATATTTACAAAGCCCTCATAAATTTTAACAAAAAATCCTTACCTTCGTTACCTTCGAATAAACATGCGCATGAACATAAGAGCCTACATAGTTGATGATGAACGCCTCGCGAGAGAGAATTTGAAAATGTTGCTCGAATCGTTTTGTCCGGATGTAGAAGTGATTGGCGAAGCAGGAAACATCACAGACGCCGAAGAAGGCATCCGCGATTGTATGCCCGACTTGCTTTTTTTGGATATACGGATGCCCTCAGATGCCGAAGGATTTCAACTTTTAGAACGCATCAAAGACCTCAACATAATCGTGATTTTTGTTACGGCATTTAAGGATTATGCCATTAGAGCTTTCAACGCCAATGCTGCCTATTATGTGCTAAAACCAGTTGATATTGAGGAATTGCAATTGGCTGTTCAGAAAGTAATGGATACCAAAGTTATTTTTGATGCAGACGACAGTAATTTTGAAGTTTATCAGCAAACATTGAAGCAACTTGCTGATACTTTGATCAATAACAAGCATACGGGTCGTTTTGCAATTGCCCACACCAAAGGCTTAAAAATTGTTGAGGAAAAAAATGTGATGTACTTTGAGGCGCAAGGCAATTGCACTATGCTCTATTTCAAAGATGGTAGCAAATATTTGGATACCCGAACGCTCAAGACCTACGAATCTATTGTTGACTCCAAAGAGTTTTTCAGGATCCATAAATCCTACTTGGCGAATATGTCGTGTATCTTGGAATATGTGCATTCAGATGGTCATTATGTGCTTCTGGCCAATAAAATTGAATTGCCAGTGGCGCGCAATCGCGTGGCCGATTTTGTGAAGGTATTAAAAGGACTTTAATGCTCAAATTTCTAGCAATTATAAGCTTGATTGTTGTGTGCGGAACAGCCCGGGCACAGGAGTATGCTTTCCGAGAATATTCACTCAAACAAGGACTGCCACAAAGCCAAGTGATGGCCATAAATCAAGACGCTGACGGATTTTTGTGGGTAGGCACTTTAGGTGGTTTGGCGCGCTTCGATGGCAGCAATTTTGACGTGTTTACGCTTGAAAATGGTTTGCTCAACAACCGCATTACGTTCATCAAATTCGTGAACAATACCATGTATGTCGGTCATGAAAATGGCGTTTCTATTTTCTTGGGTAAAGGCAAATTCAAAGCGATTAGTTCACCCAAAATTAAAGACAATACCAAACTCTCCGACCTCATCGAATTCCAAGGGAAAATTCTGGTTTCATCTAATGGTTCAGGATTATTTGAACTGAAAAACGAGAAGCTCATAGCCATAAAACACAATATTGAAGATGAAGAATTGAGCGGAGAAT
>JBIIJN010000124.1:0-4704 GCA_044233745.1 Crocinitomicaceae bacterium | reverse complement strand
GCCACGGCAAAGTGGTTTGGATTTGGAATATCGATGCCTTCTACACGCCAAAGCAAACCCAAAGGTGAATTTCCGCGGATTACGATGTCGTTTCGAGAATCATCAGCACCTTGAACACCTGCAAAATTAGAAGCCATGCGCGCTGGGTCGGCTCGAGAACCGGCATAACGCTCTGTTTCTTCAATAGAGAATTGAGCCGCCGAAACGGTGGCCATTTCGTTAATCGTTTGATCCAAACTGCGCCCTTCGATTACCACTTCACCCGTTTCAGTGGCACGTTCTTGCATGAAAATCGTGAGCACAGTTTCGCGTCCTGAAATCACAATCACAGTGGTATAAGATGTTTCATATCCGATATAATTGGCGCGCAATTCATGTTTTCCGATAGGCACATTGCCAATAGCAAATTCGCCATCCATATTGGTAACGCCCTGAAAACGAATTGCCGTATCTGCCGTCGTAATCAGTATGCGAGCACTAATAAGTGGCACTTGTGTCTCGTTGTCCAATACGCGACCTTTCACGGTTTGTGTGATTTGTGACCAAGCGAAAAACGGTGCTAAAATTGAAAGGAGTAGAAGTTTTTTCATCGGACTTATTTTGTGCATAATTACAAAAAAAATTCTTTCAGACACTATTACTTTTTAAACATCACAATGATTTGACTTCTTTCAAGATTGTGTTTTTGCAAATCTCCCATGAAAAATCAACCTCCATTAATCGATAAAGGAGTTCCAGTAATTCGGGTGTAACTGTGCGTGTTTGTAACATCTGAATTGAGTTTCTCCATTGCCATATCTCAAAAATAGGAATTTATTGTTTTTTTCGTCGAAGGATATTCAAATATTTGTCCACGACCAAATTGAAATCTGCCGAACATTTTAGCAAATAGGCACTGGGGACATACACAATGGTGATGAGCAGTGATTTGTAAACAGCATTGAGGTAGATGTTTTCGAGATTCGGCAAAATTTCGCTCAGTCCAAATACAGCTCCTAACAAAAGCAGGATTTTGACCGTGTTTAAGGAGAAGGGACTTAAATTATACTTGGAAACGAGGAAGATATGTCGTGCCAAATTCACCACCACCATTGATACAAAAGAGCCAATAGCTACACCTACAAGACCAAATAAATCGATGAAAATGTAGTTGGTGACCACAAGCAAAGTAACTAGAAAAACACCCATATAAAGATTGAATCGATAATTGGGCGTAATGGCGATAATTTGATAATTGACTGAGCTGATTACCTCTACCAAATGTGCCAGTCCGATGAAGAAAATTACCCAAATGCCTTGTGAATAAACAGGGTCGAGGAATTCGGTTACAGAATATCGATTTCCCCAAACCAATAAAAATACGAGGCCACCCAACACAAACAGAATATTGCTACTTTTTTGATAAATCTCGGAAATGGTGCCCATGTCTTTTTTGGCAAAGGCCGCCGAAATAATAGGATGAGCGATGCGTATAAAGGCCTTAAGCGGAATGCTCACAACCGTGCCAAAGAAAAACATCGTGGTGTAAATCCCGACGGCTTCATCGTTCATCAGTCTTTTGAGCATAAAGACATCAATAAAAAGGACGATAAAATAGCTGATGATTTCCATAAAACCAACAGATGAAATTCCCAACATTTCTCGTTTTTCATCCTGGGTAAACGGTCCTGGTTTGGTCCAGTTTATGGCTTTTATTTTCTTTAAAAAATAGATGCTGATGAGCAGCGGAATTACGTAAATAAAAATGTTGCTGTAAAAAAGTTGTTGGTAATTAAACACACCAAAGAAGAACAAAATCAAAATCAAAATGGGCAATGTTTTGAGTATGATGCTCTCCGAAAAAACACCTGGCACAGTAATGTGGTTTGCTCTCAAATAATTATCAAAAAGATTGGAAAAAGTGCGCAACACAACTAAAAGGTAAATAGAAACGTAGAAAAACAAGTCGTACGAGACTTGCTCAAATCTCACGCCCAAGTTGTTTTCAAGAAAAAGTGACTCCGTTAGATACAAAACAGGAATGCCAATGAACGCACCCAGACTTCCAAAATATACAATCAATCGAAAGAGCCCTTTTTTATTGGGGTCTAAGCGTTCAAATTGCGGAAACATTTTTATGGTAATCAAATTTGCACCTAGCGTGAGCACGGCACCCAACAAAATGGTCATATTCAAAACAACTTGCAGAAAACCAATTTCTTCTGGACTAAGAATTTTTGGTCGAAGCACAGCGGCGCCAATAAACCCAATCACAATTCCGAAATAAATCAGAATGGCAGATGCAGTAGCTTGTTGACGGATGATGCCCATGGCTGCAAAAGTAGGGGAAAAAGAGAAGACGTGAATCTTTCATGAATATGTTTGTTTATCCGATAGGGGACTTTAGAAATTGATTAGTTTTGTAAATCAGATGTAAATAGAGTTCGTAATGATAAAATCAGACAAATATTGGAGTGAATTGGCGCAACGTATAGAGGATCCAGTTCAAACGAAGAATAAACGTCCTGACACCTCCGATTTGGAAATTCAGTTTTTGAGAGAACATTTGACTGAAAATGATAACATTCTCGATGTGGGCAGTGGTAGTGGATTAATTGTAAATAAACTCGTCAATTATGTTGGCCATATTACAGCTGTAGAGAAGTTTGAAGGATTTTCGAAATTCATTGTAGAACATCCGAATATGTTGGTGATAAATAGTGATTTGCTTCATTTTAATATGCGTAAACAATTTGATGCCGTGCTATCGTTTGGAGTTTCTCAATGCTTCAATACCGAAGACGCAGCGGGAATTTATGAACGTTTATTTCAAATGACAAAAACTGGAGGAAAGATGATTGTTCGAACGCATTGCGGTTTACATGCGGATAAAGTGATCAATGGCTTTTCAGAAGAATTAGGTACGGAATATTTTGCTGAATATAGATTGGTTGCTAACGAGATTAAGCTTATGGAGCAAGCAGGTTTTAGGTTTGTTAGCCAACATGATATCTTTCCTGATACTTTAAATGTTTGGCCGGATACACGACATTTTATATTTATCTGCGAAAAAGATTGAGCATGAGGATTGCATTTTGTTTTGACTTAGACGGCACGCTTACAAAAGAAGAAATTTTGCCAAAAATAGCGAGGAAGATTGACTTATTTGAAGAGATTGATTTGCTCACGAGCATTACCATGAAAGGATTAATAACCTTTGATCGATCTTTCAAACTTCGCGTAAAACTTCTTTCTTCAATTCCAATTTCTACGGTTCAAGAAATTGTTGAAAGGGTTCAGATAGATACCATTTTACAAGATTTTGTTAAGAAAAACAGTGAGAATTGTTTCATAGTAACGGGAAATTTGAATGTTTGGATTAATGATTTCATAGAAACTAATTATGGTTGTTCTTATTTCTCATCTTCAGCAAATTTTATCGACGACCAACTGATTGGTTTAGACAAAATTCTTTATAAAGAAGATGCCATTCATAAAGTACGCGAGCAGTTTGATGTTGTGGTGGCCATTGGTGACGGAATGAACGATTGTTCTATGTTTTCAGTTGCGGATATCGGAATTGCCTACGGAGGCGTGCATGAGCCTGTGAGCACCTTGCTCAAAATGTCTGATTACGTCATTTACGATTCAACGGCATTAGTGGGTTTACTTGAAAATTTAAAATTGAAGTATGAAAGTGAAAGTTGATACTGTGGTAATCTGTGCTGCTGGGTTAGGAAGCCGATTGGGACTCGACACACCGAAATGTCTTGTTAAAATTGGCAATCATCCGCTGATTTATTATTTGCTCAAGGTGTTGAAGGATGTGAAAAATGTCAGAATGGTGGTCGGTTTTAAGGAAGAAGAAGTAATCAACTACGTGAGATCAATCAGAAAGGATGTCCTCTTTATTCGAAATAAAAATTATATGAGCACCACAAATGCCTACAGTTTATATCTAGGTTCATACGATCTCAAAGCACCATTTATGAATATTGACGGCGATATGTATATCAATCAAGTTAATTTTGATAAATTCTGTTCAAGTATTCAGGAAAATGAGGATTTAATAGGTGTAACAAAATCCTATACGGAAGATGCTGTTTTGGTTAAAGTGAATGACAAAAATGAAGTCGTAGCGTTCAGTCGTGATAAAATATCAGATTTAGAATGGACTGGGATCGCGTATTTTTCCAACATTACAATTTCCAAAGAGGGCAAATATGTTTATCAAGAAATTGAGAAGTATTTACCAGTAAAAGCAATTGAGATTGAGTGTTTTGAGATAGACACGCCAAGAGATTTGGAGATTTTATCGAATAAAACAATGTTATAATTTCCATTGATTATTATGGTTAAACAAATTGCCAAAGCACAAAGTATCTGCCTTGAGCTTATGAAGGAGGTTAGAGACATTTGCGAGCAAAATCAGCTAACTTATTGGATAGATGGTGGCACATTGTTAGGAGCCAAGCGTCATAATGGCTTTATTCCATGGGATGATGATGTAGATATTTGTTTGCCCATACCTGATTATTTTAAACTCCTAGATCATCTTCAAGAAAAAATAACGCATTCAGATAACCGTATGCTTTATTTTCACGGAAGTGATTTCCCCATGTGGTTTGATCATTATGCCTCCACTGAATATCTTTGCGATGGTATTTTCCCCGTTAGAGTGGATCTAATTCCTGTAATTTACTGGAGTTCAGATAAATCGAAATT
>JBIIJN010000125.1:0-4704 GCA_044233745.1 Crocinitomicaceae bacterium | reverse complement strand
CGATGCGATGATCTAAATTGAGGCGTTTAATTTTATCTCTCCCCACATCTAACATACCAACAGAAATGTCCAATCCAACGATTTTCTCAGCTTTCGTTTGAGCAAACAAAATGGCCAAATCGCCAGTACCTGTTGCAATATCTAAAATCGATTTCGGCTTTGCATCAGATACCATTTTCAATACCTTTTTGCGCCATTTCATGTCAGCGCCGAAAGAAATCATACGGTTCAATTGATCATAATTCCCCGAAATATTATCGAACATTTGAGCAACTTCCTCTTTTTTCGATTTTGAGGAATCGCCATAGGGTTTAATTTGTTCTGCGGGGTTATTTGCTTTATCTTCAGACATGAATTCTACAATTTTATAATGCTAAACGCAAAATCTCCGACTTTAGTTCATCCAAATCGATAGAAACCACGCCAGATTTCTCACAAACCAAGCCTCCAGCGATGTTGGCCACTTCGGCAATATCCAGTGGCGACATTCCCGCAAGTAAACAAAGTGTAGCAACAGCAATCACAGTGTCGCCAGCACCAGACACGTCGCGAATGGAGCGGCGGTGCGCGTCAACATAAGCACAAACCTCATCTGAATGGATATAAACACCATGTTCAGAAAGTGTTACAAAAGTATAAGTGGAATTTAATTTTTGCTGCAATTGCTCCACGGCATCTTCAAAAGTGGAACCACGTTGGAAATCAAATTGAAGATCCAAACCTTCCTTCAATTCTTTCAAATTGGGTTTGAATAAAGTCACGTTTTGGTAGGCTAAAAAATTCTTCTTTTTCGGGTCAACGGCTGTTGGGATATTTTTCTCGTTGCACAGCGCTATAATTTCACCAATCACGCGCTCAGTAAGCAAGCCTTTGTTATAATCTTCAAAAATAAGTGCGTCAATAGACTCGGTTGCCATGATATCAGCTAAGCGCTTAATCAATTCGTCTTCTTGTGATGAGTTGATGTCATGCGTTTGTTCTTTATCCACACGAAGCAACTGTTGATTATTACCAATCACGCGGATTTTAACCGTTGTTTGTCGGTCATCCACCGAAACAATTCCGCTGGTGTCAACATTTGCATTCTTGGCCTCTGATAAAAGACGCTGTCCTTCCTCATCACTCCCAATCAATGAACATAAAATGGGATATGCACCAAGTGCAACAAGATTCAAAGCCACATTGGCCGCTCCACCCAGGCGTTCCTCACGTGAGCTAAAAGACACGATTGGAACGGGAGCCTCTGGCGAAACACGCTGCACATCGCCACGGATGTAGGAATCCAGCATCACATCACCAAGCACGATGACTTTTTTGTTTTTAAAGAAATCAAAATATGTGGCTAAACTTTCCATTATTTCAATTTTGCCAAAGCCGCTGTGATGCGCTCCATTGCTTTGATTAAGTTTTCTTCTGACGTGGCGTAAGAAATACGGATACAATTTTTGTCGCCAAACGCTTCGCCATGCACAAGAGATACTAGGCCTTCATGCAACAAATATTTGGTCAATTCCTCAGCAGAGTTGATTGTTTCACCATTGTATTGACGTCCGAAATAAGCCGTGACATCAGGGAACAAATAAAATGCTCCGTCTGGCACGTTCACTTTAAGATCCGGGATTTTATTCAAATAAGACAAAACCAAATCTCTGCGGCTTTTGTAAGCAGCCACCATTTCTTTTAAAACAGATGGGTCAGCTTTCATAGCAGCAATCACAGCCCGTTGCGTAATAGAACACGTGGCACTTGTGAATTGACCTTGAATTTTATCGCAAGCCAATGCAATTTCTTTAGATGCAGCGATATATCCCAAACGCCAGCCAGTCATTGCCCACGCTTTGGAAACACCATTCACCGTGATTACTTGGTCTTTAATTTCTTCGAAAATAGCCAAACTCGTATGACCATCAGCAAAGTTGATGTGCTCATAAATTTCATCAGAAATCACAAAAATGCCGCTAGATTTGATGATTTCTACCCATTGTGCCAATTCATCTTTAGCATACACCGTTCCCGAAGGATTGCACGGCGATGAATAAATCATCATCTTGGTTTTGGGCGTTATGGCTGCTTTAAACTGTTCTGGAGTCATTTTGAAATCGGTAGCAATATCTGTTTCCAAAACAATAGGTTCACCACCCGCCAATTTCACGATTTCAGCATAAGAAACCCAATATGGTGCAGGAATTATCACCTCATCGCCTGGGTTAATCATCGCCATAACCACGTTTGCAATGCTTTGTTTGGCACCAGTAGATACAACAATTTGGTCGGGCGTGTAGACTAAATCATTGTCTCTCAGCAACTTCTCACAAATACTTTCGCGCAAATCCTGATAACCAGAAACGGGCGTATAAAACGAGAAATTATCATGAATAGCCTGTACAGCTGCCTCTTTAATAAAATCAGGCGTATTGAAGTCTGGCTCGCCCAAAGTAAGCGAAACAATATCTTTGCCTTGAGCTTTAAGCTCGCGTGTAATTCTCGACATAGCCAGCGTTGCCGACTCTTCCATTTGAATTACTCTTTCAGAAAGTGTTGTCATAGTGATGTAAAAAACGGTGCAAAGGTAGGGAAATTGGGAAATTAGAAGAATGAAATTAGAAATAAGAAGTTGGTTAACTGAGAATCGTGCTCAAGTTCGATTTCACAGTTGAACCAACTAAACCAACCCCAATTGCGCGTATCTGTTTGCCATCATTTCTAGATACTTGGTTTTGAATTCATCATTTACAAAACTTTTTTGCAAAACCATCTCCATTTCTGGGCGGGCATAAAGAAACAATTCCAAGGTGTTGTCTAGAACTTTCTTGCTTAATCCGCAGGTTTCATAGGCCACAAGAAAATCGTGGTACTTGAGTTTTTTCTTTTTCCCGTTGAGTGTGAGTGCCAACTCTTCCGTGTCTAATGGATTGACAACCGCAGTAGGCAATAAATCATAGAATGGAGACAAAACCATCCCCATCCCTTGGTGTTCCAGCAAGGAAAAATTTTTCAAATGCATGTCGCTGTTTCCAGTTAAGAAGCAAAACAAAACCAACTCAAAAAAACTACTAACGTCGAGCAGCGGATTTGCCGAATATTTCAGTATCAGCTTGGCCACCTGCTCATAGCTACCCTTGTATTTATCCTCGGTCATTCGGCCACTAACCTGACACATATCTTCCATGTGCAGTTTGCCTTTCCGGGTTCGATCTACACGCTTGGTGATGTAGCACAAAGTTTCGTCTTCTAAGCGCACCAAACTATGCGGCACAACTTGAAGACCCAATGTTTGCGCCATATGCATTGTAGCGCTTTCAAGCTCAGGCAATTGTGGGTAATGGTCCGAAGGTGGTTTGAGTATATAGTCGCCATAAAGACCAACTATTGTTAGCTTTTTTGCCATATTACGATCTGCTTTGCGGAACAGACTCAGGGAGATTTTTGGCTGAACGCCTGTAACAGCCATTTGACTTTGCAGTATTTTAACCGCCAAGGAGCGCAGCTCGTCACGTTTGTAGGATAAAGTAGGCGCATAAAGTTGTCCGAAGAATTTTTTAACACACGCAGTATGGTAATTCCCAGAATCACTTGGCATCAATTCATAGCAATGTAAGCAACGAAAACCATAAGCTGCGCTGGGTTCGGCAAGATGCATGTGCTTTGCCCTATGTTCCTCATATTTCTTTTTAAAATTTTTCATTTTTCCATTTCAGCTTCAACGCGAGCTGCGCCAATACAATCTTTACAACATTTCAGCATCAGGCCAAAACGGTCATTATATTTAATTTTCCAAGTTTCTTCAGCCACATTCAAAAGCCAACCCTCTGGAATCAATCCGTCAAAAAACGGAAAAAATGTAGCGGATTCATATCGCTTTTGAGTCAAAGGAAAAGTGACGCTAATCGCTTGTTTATCTGGCGAATAGAGGTAATCTTGGTCGTATTCAAAAGCATAGCCCTGTTCGGTTTCTTTGACCCAACCACAAAACAATTCTTTCCAATATACCTTTGCTGCTCTATTCATCATTCAGCAATTTTGCTCTATCCATTGTTACCACACCCAACTCATCTCCAAAAAGGCGCAACACATCATTCACTTTATCCATACGCATGGTGAGTTTACCTTGTTCCAAATCGCGGATAAAGCGCAAACCCACTCCGGCTTTGATGGCCAATTCTGGTTGTGTTAGCTTATTCAACTTGCGTTTTTTCTTAACATGTTGGCTAATTGCATTTACTTTTTTCTTCATTTTTATACCTGATAGAGCACAAAGATACAATTTTATCAATAATTTATTCTAAAAAGGGTATATTTTTTAAATTTATTGATTTTTTATACCCGATACAATTCAAAAATGAATATTTTTTCTATTTCATACCATTTAAGGTATAAATCAAAGTTGTCTTGTGGATTAAATTGTTGGATTTTAAGAAAGTAGCTTACATTTTCGAGCGCGCATCTGATTTCATGCTTTCGTTCAAATCGATCCGTGCATATTTCAAGCTGATTTTTCCCAAATACATTTCGGGCCACATGGCATGTACCACATCGTTGTAAATGTCAACGGCCAAGTAGTCGCCAAAGAATATTTTCGGGTTTGGAGCAAAAGCCCTTTTGTTGAGTTTAAAGTTTTTAAAAGTGCTGCCGCCATCCTCGGAATAAGCCAAAAAAACATCGGTTCTCCAATCCATGTGATCTCTTCGGTCGTAGAAAAGCGCA
>JBIIJN010000057.1:0-17911 GCA_044233745.1 Crocinitomicaceae bacterium | reverse complement strand
ACCATAAAACAGAAAAAATCCTGCAAACAAGAACATGCCGAAAATGAGTAATTCCAAAAAGGGATTGAACTTGGCGCGGTAGATTTCATTAACTGAAAAAGCCAGGGAACCGTCTGCATAATGAATGTCGTTTTCATCTGAAATGAGTTTCAGTTTGGCGCGGTATGCAAATTTGAAATCCGGGTGAAAATCATTCGACAAACTCTCGTTTTCGTATGGATATTCGTGTTTGATTAGAAAAACGCCAACCATCGTGTAGCCTTCTGAAAACTTCGCAGTTCTGTAATACCACCCATTTTCCAACAAAACGACTGATGGCTGGTCTGCAGTAATCACTTTTGGGTCGCCCGCCACATGATTCGAGGTCCAATACAACAATGAATCGCCATGAAAGACAAAATATTCGAAGCCAGTATTTCGAAATTTTCGCGTATTTTCCCAAATCACGCTGAGCTCATCACCATAATTGACAGCGTTGCTGAACTCCTCAATCGTATTTGAAAGCTGTTCTACTTTAGCTTGAAAACGATTTTCAAAACCAGCAACATCGCTTTGAACATTCGGAAAAAAAACAGAATGATAAAACACCACGCTCATAAGTGATAAAACTGCGCCCAAAACAAGGTAACGGTAACGCGCGTATGTGTTCCAAAGCGTTTTCATCGACCTTAATTTTGGCTTACGCAAAATTCGTTGACCTTGGGATGACTGAGCACAAATTGGTCTACAAGATCAACCAAAAACTGCTTGTCGCCATCATTTTTGAGCACCAAATCTGCCTTTTCTTTGTGGATATGGATAAAATTCTGATATGCAGGCAACACGTGATTGTGCCATTGATACATTACGGCGTCTTGGTCATAACCACGCTCTCTAACATCACGTTTCAGCCTGCGTTGCAATTGAATTTCTTGATCAAGTTCAACATAAATTTTAACGTCAATCATAGCCATGGCTTCAGGGATATTGAACAGAAAAATGCCCTCGGTGAGTATGATTCTAGAACTTGCAATATCGATATACTCCTCCTTATCACGGTGATTGAATTGGTATTTTTTTAAATGTAATGGCGCTCCATTTCGCAAACGATTCAAATCTGCACAAAACCTTTCAGAATCGATAGCGCCAGGCAAGTCAAAATTCACATGACCTTGAGCATCACGTTCTTGTTCATCAATGCTTTTGTAATAATTATCCAAACTCAAAAGCGCTGGATGATGATCTTGCATCAAGTGCATCAACTCCTCAATGATAGTCGTTTTTCCAGACCCACTTCCCCCACAAATGCCAATAATCAAACAGTCTTTTTTCACGCTGATAGCAATTAGAAAAACGAAGATAGGGAAAAAATATTAAGACCGACCTCCGTATGGCGTATGCTTGCCAAAACTCTTTAAAAAACGTACAGCTGCTAATATCAGAATAAGGATAGCCGCGAGCCAAGAAATGCGTCCAACGATGTCACCATGTACCACATAAGGCGTTATTTCATTATTCAAATTGATGCTTCCACGCATGGCCAATTGAACTTCATAATCCGATTTTTGCAGAACATCTCCTCGCTGATTGATGAAACCAGATGAGCCAGTGTTGGCACTTCTTGCAATCGAACGGCGGGTTTCCACGGCGCGCAAACGGGCAAAAGCAAAATGCTGTCTGTAGCCTGGTGTATCGCGCCACCAACCATCATTGGTGATTATGAACAACACCTGAGCACCATTGCGCACAAATGCGGCTACCCAGTCGCCGTAAATTGATTCGTAACAAACCAAGGGCGCAAATTTGAACCCATTTGATTCCAAAACTACCGCTTTGTCTTCAACACCCAAAGTGCCATAAGCACCACCCATTTCCATTGAAAACGTTTCTAATATGGGCAGTTGCTTTAGAAAAGGAATACGCTCAACACCCAATACCAACTTGGATTTGTGGACAAATTCAGGCGCCTTTTGTAGCGAAATCAATAAACTTGTGTTGTAGGATTCATAGAACTGTCCATCGGAACTTGGTCTAGAAGCCACAGAGCGCTTGGTCTTGTAGTATTTGAACGTGGAGGCACCTATCAACAAATCAGGATGGTTCCAATCGCTCATATTTTGAAGGATGTAATCATAATCGCGCTGACCTGATGCAAAACTCGCTTCATTAAACTCAAAAGGAATAGCGGTTTCTGGTGCCAAAACAATTTGCGTTTTTTCAGTGATTAAGGCCTTTACAGGAATGAAAACCGAATCCAACTGTTGCATTGGACCCAACATATCTGGACCGAACTTCTCTGTGTATGGATCCAAATTCGGTTGCGCAAGTACCACTTCAATCGGGTCGATTTTTTCAGAGAAGGTAAAATAGCGAATGAAAGAATAGGACATCGGAACTATTAGCCAAACACCAAGAACAATCCAAAATGTGCGCACTTGACGCAAATTAACTGCCGCACTAGAAGTTTTCAATTGAATCAAACCAAAAACAAGCAAATTAATCACCAAAAGCCACATCGACCCCCCAAGGACTCCTGTCCATTCATACCATTGCACCAAAATTGGGGCGTTGGCAAAAACATTTCCCAAAGTCAACCACGGATGCGATAATTCCCAATTGTAATGCTGGTATTCAAAGGCCAACCAAAAGAATACAAAACCAATATACCCCTGTTTGGCTCCAACGTGTTTTTTAGTGAAATAAAAGAGCCAAAAAGCAATTGACATCAATAATGAATTGGCCAAAAAAGCCATAATCGACGCTGTTGGATCAGAGAAATAAATCCAATAACTCGTAAGCACATTATAAATTACGAAAGTCAAATAAGACAAGCCGAAAATCTTAGCTCCAGCTCTTTTTGCGTGGTGAAGTCGACTTTCCATGAGCAAAAGCGGCACCCAAGCCACACCCATAATTAGGTTCAAATCTCCTATTTCTGGAAAAGAAAGTGCCATTAAAAGTCCGCTCAGTACAGCTAGAACCCATGGCTTTTGGTCGTGAAGCATATTCATGAAGCAAAGGTAGTAAAACGAAAGGTTAAAATACCCAAAACACGGTATTGTAATAACTATAAATTAGGGCTTACTTTGTTCAAAATAGGAATCATGAAATTGAATCATACGTCTATCGAATCTTTGGCTTTGCAGTTCACTGAAAACAGGGCGAATAACGAAAGTCTAGTACAACAATTGTTGAATCAGCATGCCATGGTGAGCAACAAACTATTGCCAGAAATCGATATGCACTTCTGGTCGTTAGCGAAAAACAACGCGCTCATGGATCATTCCGAAATTAAACAGGTGTATCAACTTTTTGAAGCATACAAAAATCAGCTCGAAGACCATTTCTACTTTGAAGAAATATTTGTGTTTCCTGCCTTATTGCAAGAACAGATTGAACGCCGTCAAATAGTGTTAGATTTCGTTCAAAAACATGAAGATTTCGAGTTGCTTTTGGGAAAAATGATAGTTGAAATTCAAGAAAAACTAGAACCCCTGCGCGGACATATGTCGCTGCGAATGCTAGAAATAAAACTCGCCACATTGGTTGAGGTAATGGAAGAACATCAGCTGCTAGAGGATACATTATTCGCAGAACTCTAAATAAAGCAATTCACAAGCAAAAAAAAAGTCCCTCGCTTCAATAAGCAGAGGGACTTTGTATTATTATTGAAGTGTATTATCTCGTTATAATTTGAAACTCTACACGTCTGTTTTTGGCTTGATTGAGTTCAATATCATCACCTTCTGCTTCTGCTGGAGCACGATCGCCTTTGTCCGTGGCTACCAATCGAGATTCATCAATACCTTGATCCATCAAATACTTGATAACACCATTGGCTCGGCGCATGGCAACAGCTTTATACACAGGATTATCGACAGCTAATTTGGCTTCTTCTTCGTCAATATGAGCAATAACTCTGATTCTTACATTAGGATTTTCTTTCATCCATTTAGCAATTCTATCCAAATCGCGCTGTGCACTTCCCGTAATCAAATCGCGGCCAAAACCGAAATAAACTGTAGAGGCTGCCAATTTTTCTTCCAAGGTCATATTGTCACGGATATAGTCGCTTTTCGAATAAATCATAGACGAACCAACTTCAACATAATCATCAGAACCACAATCGCATCGTTCTTCATCATCCAAAAGTTGAACAGAAATATTATCAATGAAGTAATATGCACCACCTACCTGCGGAGATTTGTTGGATGGATCTTTTTTCACCTTGTCAACCTTGGTTTCTTCAGTCATATTGAAGTTGCCAATGGTAATGAATCGTTCACCGCCTTCAGCAATGTAAGTGCCACAAACGCGTTCCCAACTATATGTTCCGCTGAATACTCGATTTTTCACATCGCGCACATGAGGCTGATCAATGATTGACTTTTTGTCGGCAATAGAAATGTCCTTTTTAGAAAAATTGGCCGCTATGTTATTCGTCGCAAACTTTGAATTGTCACCCAAAGAAACGTAAAATTTCACACAGTAAGCTTGACCCTTTTTCATTGGTGCATTCAACTTGGCCGTAATATAGGTGCGTGGAATTTTATTTCCTTGAGAATAAACCCAAACACCGGCGAAATTTTGACCGTCTTGAGCCTGTTCACCACCGTAAATGTTCTTTTCAGGGTCAATTTCAGGCAGCTTCTTGTCTTTTAAAAACAAATCTGCTTTCGCTCCTGTAGCCGAAATCCAACCTGTGGCGCTTTCTATGCCCCCCAACTTTTTCGGGCCCTTACCCGTGATGCTTTCAAAGCTACCGTTTTCAACCATGTTCTCACCCGATTGCCCAAAAGCAAGCGACACCGACAACATACTAGCAAATAAAAAATACTTCTTCATGATTCTATAGTTTAAAGTTTTTAACAGTTTCAACAAACACTTTTACCTTTTCAGGATCAACATCGGGGTAAACTCCATGTCCCAAATTTACAATATGTCTTTTATTCTCAAAGCTTTTTAGCAAAACTTTTGTTGAATCAACAATTTGTTCGTCAGCGGCATAAAGCGCACACGGATCGAGGTTGCCCTGCAGTGTTCTATCATTACCAACCAATTTCCTTGCCAAAGCCATATCCATTTGCCAATCCACACCAATTGTGTTGCATTTCAGAGACGCCAATTCGCCGTAAGACAAATGTGCGCCTTTCGAGAAAATCGTGAATGGCACCCCGTCAATAGCATCTGCAATTTTTTCAATATAAGGTATCGCAAATTCAGCATATTGATCTGGACCTAATATGCCTGCCCAAGAATCGAAAAGCTGCAACATGTGAGCCCCGGCCTTAATTTGTGCTTGTAAATACTTAATCGTTACTTCTGTTATGGCCTCCAATAATTGGTGTGCCAATGCCGGATTGGTGTACAATATTTTTCTCGCAACTGAAAACGTTTTGGAACCTTGACCTTCTGTCATGTAACAAAAAATTGTCCAAGGTGCACCAGCAAAACCAATCAAAGGTACGCGCCCATTCAATTCTTTATTGGTGATCTTAATGGCTTCAAGCACATAGCCCAATCGATCTTCAATGTCAAAATCAGTGGTGATTTTATTCATTTCCGATTGGCTGCGTATCGTTTGCTCAAACCAAGGACCACGCTGCTCAAGCATTTGATATTCTAGACCCATTGCTTCTGGCACTACCAAAATATCAGAAAAGATAATGGCTGCATCTACCCCTAAAATATCAACCGGTTGGATGGTTACTTCAGCCGCCAATTCGGGAGTCTCTACCAATTCTTTAAACCCTGAAAGCGAACTGCGTACAGCACGATATTCTGGCAAAATCCGACCTGCTTGCCTCATCAACCAAACAGGATAGCGCTCAATGTTCTCACCTCGAGCCGCTCTTAAGATTAAATCATTTTTCAAATTCATAGGCCGCAAAGGTAAGGAATTGTGATTTTCGTTTTACGCCAATTTTACTGAACTACCAATCAATTTGCGTAAGTCCATATTTCTCAAGCCATTGATTGGCCAATCGAAAATGCTCGCATCCAAAAAAACCGCGATAAACACTCAAGGGAGAAGGATGTGGTGCTTGCAAAATTAAGTGTTTAGGATGGTTCAAAAACCGCGTTTTCGACTGGGCATTTTTACCCCAAAGCATAAATACCATCACTTGATCTTGTGCGTTGAGCTGCTCTATTACAGCATCAGTGAAGCGCTCCCAACCCTTGCCGGCGTGACTGTTTGCTTCTCCCGATCGAACAGTTAAAACTGTGTTTATCAACAAGACACCTTGCTTAGCCCAGCGCCTTAAGTCTCCGTTTTCAGGAGCTTCACCGCCAAAATTCTCATGGATTTCTTTAAAAATATTTTGAAGTGATTTGGGAATAGGTCGCACATCAGGCTCCACTGAAAATGCCAAACCATGCGCATGACCCGGTGTTGGATATGGATCTTGACCTAAAATAACAACCTTGACTTGATCGATGGGCGTTAATTCAAATGCTTGAAACACCTCATTTTCTTTTGGGTGAATTACAAATTTTTGGCGCTCATCTTCTAAAAACGCTTGCAATTTCAAAAAGTAATCCTGTTTTGATTCAGTTTGTATGAATTCCTGCCAAGTCATGATACAAGTTTAAACAAAAAAAGGAGGCCAATTGACCTCCTATACTTTTTAAATGCCTTAAATACTATAAGTTATTCACCAAAACAGACAAACCTGATTTCAAGTTTGATGCTTTATTTTTGTGAATGATATTTCTTTTAGCCAATTTATCAATCATACCAATCACTCTAGGAAGTGCAGAGGTAGCCACAGTTTTATCTGTAGTTTCTCTCAACTTTCTGATAGCTGTACGAGTTGACTTGTGCACAAAGCGGTTTCTTAAACGTTTTGCGTCGTTAGAACGAATTCTCTTTAATGCAGACTTATGATTTGCCATAAACTCAAAATATAAATAAATTAAATGAGCAATATGCTCGTTGTAGCCCGTAGGGGAATCGAACCCCTCTTGCCAGAATGAAAATCTGAAGTCCTAACCGATAGACGAACGGGCCAAGAAACTGTAGCCCATAGGAGAATCGAACTCCTGTTAACAGGATGAAAACCTGACGTCCTAACCACTAGACGAATGGGCCGACATGTAAAGAACTACCCAAAAATTTGGGAGTGCAAATATAGAACATAATTTTTATTCAGCAAGCAAAATGAAAAAAAAAATCTAATCTGTTTTGCAATGGATTCAATTTGAATGCATTAACATTCTATTGAACTTTGCCAACAACTTGTTCGCGTATAAAATTCAACCATTCTAGAACTATTGTCTTTTAGTTGGAACTACCAACAAGGATTAAAAATGAAACAAATAAAGACAAACTACCTCCTTAAATCAATAAACCCCGAAATCCCCTCTTTCTGTTCATCACTTGATAAATTCACCCGATAAAAACAAACCCCATCACTCACTGGTACTGAGCCCGCCGAAGTGCCATCCCACAACTCCATAAAAGCCCCAGGACTTGTAACAAAACTCTTCTCATAAACCACATTGCCCCATCGGTTGAGGATAAGCAATTGCCCATTCACTTGAGCATTGCTAGTGAGCCCAAACCAATCGTTCACGCCATCATTATTTGGTGTGAAAACATTGGGAATAACAAACTCCGGTTCGTTGTTTACAACTACCGTATGCCTGTTGTTACAACTGATGTTTGCTGTTTGCCCATTGCCATCTGTTATGGAAATAAGCTCATATTCGTACATGCCATTAGCCATTGGCACACTGACTTCGGCGGTTTCATTTGTGCTCGTTGTTTGAGCCGTGTATTGCGCTCCATTAAGCAAATACGTAAAAGAATAAGGCGGCGCTGAACCATAAGCCGTAAAAGAAACAGACTCTTGAGAGCAAGGCGCAGAAGCAGCACAAATACCAGCCCACAAAGGTGCAACCTCAATGGAATTGGAGCAGATTTGGAACCTAGACCCATTACCTCCACCTTTTCCACTGATGGTAAATTCCACAACTGGTTCATCAAAAGTCACTGAAAACCAACCTGTACCAGTATTTCCAACGCCCAAATAAATGGTGTCTTCCAAAATTAAAGTATGACAAGAGAAAATACTTTGTAGGCTTAACCCGCAGTTTGGAGTTTGAAAAACAAAGTTTTCTGCTCCATAGTCTATTTCTGGAAATGGAGTGCCTCCTACTAGAAGAAGAAATTCTAAATATTGAATAGGTCTGCTAAATATAAGCTTATATGAAAAAGGATACCAATTTATTCCCGTTGGAATTTCAGGCACAGCTAGCTCAATCCATGGTACGGTGGAATTGTAGTTGGAGTCCCAACAAATTTGTATTGATTCAGAGAAATTCAAATACCCAACAAAACTACCAAAAACATGATTGACTTGTAAATCATTAATTTGAAAGGGAGGGACAACCATGTCACACTCAAAAGGCTGTGCAAAAACGGGTTGAGGACAAAGCCCCAACCAGTTTAAAAGAAGTAATATGATTACTCGACGAATCATTTAATGTAAACTAACTTTTTATTTTGAGATTTCATTTCTCCTTCATGCTCAAATACAAGTTCTATTATGTAAACGCCAGAAGATAAAGAAAGGTTGCTCAAATCGAGACCTTTAGAGAAATGAAAATATGAAGCTCATAGACATCATAGCTAAAAAATAAAGCGAAACACAATAAATGAACAACTTTCTCGTACTTTTGCAAGATGAAAAAATTAGGATTAGCACTCATATTGATGCATGCCGTGTATTTGAATGCACAACAAGTAGTTCTCGAAGAATATTTTGAAAGTGGAATACCAACAACTTGGACCATAATTGATGGGGATGGATTTACGGTGCATCCGAGCGTTTCAAATTTTCAAGCCGCTTGGATTGGTCTTACCGACCCATTCAATCCAAACAACAATATTGCCGGTTCAACTTCCTATTTTGAGCCAGAAAATCAGGCTTATCGTTTTTTAATAACGCCGCAAATTGCTTTGGGTTCCTATGGAAATATCCTCTCGTGGAGCTCGATGTCGCACGACCCTTCTTTTCCAGATTGGATTATGGTTTTGATTTCCACCACAGGCACAGAAATTGAAGATTTCACCGACACCCTATTTAGATTGAATAATGAATTCCCTTATTGGACCTCTAGGTCAATCAATTTGAGTGATTCGGGATATGTAGATCAAAACGTTTATCTTGCTTTTGTGAATCATACCAACCGTGGATTCAAATTGTATGTGGATTCTGTTCAAGTTGAAGTTAATAATCCTGCAAACACACCAAATGCGTCAATTTCATCGGTGCGTATATTTCCAAACCCAGCCAACGAAATATTGAATTTCTACACCACGGAAGCCATACAAACACTTGAAATCATCGATGTTTCAGGAAAAAGATTGTATTTCGAAGAGTCGCCAGAATCGTCCATTGATGTATCTCAATTACAGCCGGGTATTTACTACCTCCGATTTATGGTCGGCGATTCGGTGGAATCCAAAATCTTTCAAAAGCTGTAGTTCAATTTTATTAAAAGAACATATTGTTTTCGGTTAAACGCTGAAGCACAACGTTGCTCAAAGAATCTTGGCGTTCCTTTTTAACTGGATAACCATCAATAGCCTCTAGGGATTGATATTCATAACTGCTCTCTTCTTCATCCCAAACGTATTTCACTACAAAAGAACCTGCTTCTTTGTCTGGAAACAATAACATCAGGTCATTGTATCCTGATTTGGTGGTGTGCATTTCAGCTAAATTTGCTACGAATCCTCTGGTTTTTGCTAATTTACCGTCGATGCGCTCAAAAAGAATAAACCTGCGCAAAGGGAAATCATCAACAGTAGCTCTGATTTCTAATCCAAACCCAGCGTTCCAAGGCATGGATTTGTTGTATTTGAAAAACTTATAATTTCTAGGTGAGCAGATGGCTCTAGCGCTGGTGTCGGTTGTATTCCATTCTGATTTACAAATGCCTATCTCTTCCAATAAAGGCAATAGCGAATCGCTTTCAAACTGCTCTTCATCAAAATAATTGAAAATAGCTATGGTGTCTTTATGGAAATAAGCATTTTCATAATCCCAATCATCTTCATCACTATCGTCGCAAGCTGTTATTGTCGCCAATGCAGCACCAAGTACAATTAAAATAATCCAAGTTAATTTATTCATATTCAAGAAAATAAGTGTTGGGCAAATTTAACAGCTTCTTCGAGTGCATCGGTATTTAAATTGAGCGTATAATTCTTTTGGGTCAACCACTGTACGAGTTGCTCAGTGGGTAAATTTCCGGTGAGTTTATCCGCCGCAAAAGGGCAACCACCCAAACCATTAATTGCACCATCAATTCTGAAACAACCGGCGTCTAGAGTGGCTTGCACTTTCTCTTGCCATTCATTGGGCATGGCATGCAAATGTGCGCCAATTTCAATGCCTTCAGCAAATGGCATAATGGCACTAAAAACCTCTTGAATCATAGCGGGAGAAGCCGCACCAACCGTATCAGAGATAGAAAATATATCAACTTTCAATTTTTCACGCAATCGCAGCGTCCAATCTGTAACAAGAGCTGGCGACCAAGCATCACCATATGGATTTCCAAAGCCCATGGATATGTAAACGACTAGTTTTTTGTTTTTGGCCACGCAAATTTCCTGAATATCACGCAGTCTATTCTCAGATTCAGCAATCGTTGCATTGGTATTTCTGATTTGAAAAGTTTCCGAGATGGAAAAAGGATATCCCAAATAGGTAACTTCATCAAATTCAGCAGCCCGCTTTGCACCTTGGGCATTCGCAACAATGGTCAACAACTTAGATGACGTCTGGCTCAAGTCAATCTGATTCAAAACCTCAACGGTGTCGGCCAACTGAGGCACTGCACGTGGACTTACAAAACTACCAACATCGATGGTATCAAAACCCACCTTGAGCAAAGCATTAATATACTGAACCTTATGTTCGGTAGTAACAATTTGGGCTAAGCCCTGCATCGCGTCTCTCGGACATTCTATAATTTTAACTTTCTGCATGGGTAAAATTAAGCAAAAACCAGTTTCTTTTATCTTGATTGAATACCTTTTAAAATCCGTTTAATCAATACCGGGCCTTCGTAAACAAATCCTGTATAAACCTGAATCAAAGACGCACCTGAATCCAATTTTTCTTGAGCATCTTGAGGGGAATAGATTCCGCCAACACCTATTATTGGAAATTTCCCCCCAGACTTGTCGTGTAAAAACTGAATAACAGACGTACTCATAGCTCTTACTGGCGCCCCAGAAACACCACCCAAACCAATTCGCTCAATGACCTGAGTATCTGTGGTCAAGTTTGCCCGTGAAATGGTAGTATTGGTAGCAATAACACCCGCAATTTTAGTTTCTTGAACGATTTCAACAATATCCAATAACTGAGATTCATTTAAATCTGGAGCTATTTTCAAGAAAATTGGTTTGGGGTTCGTTTTGGCCAAATTCATCGACATCAAGGTGCTCAAAATTTCTGTTAATGGACCTTTGTCTTGTAAAGCACGTAAATCTGGCGTGTTTGGAGAACTCACATTCACGACAAAATAGTCCACATAGTCGAATAGTTTTTCGAAGCAGATTACATAGTCGTCAACCGCATTTTCATTGGGTGTAACTTTATTCTTTCCGATATTCCCACCCACAACCAGCTCTTTTGGTCGTTTTTTCAAACGCTCAACGATTCTGTCGGCCCCATCGTTGTTAAAACCCATTCTATTGATCAGCGCTTTATCCTTGACCAATCTGAACAAACGAGGCTTGTCGTTGCCTGCTTGCGGAAGTGGCGTGACTGTGCCTATTTCAATAAAACCAAATCCGAAAGCTGGCAGAATGTCCAAGAACTCAGCGTTTTTATCGAATCCCGCTGCTAATCCTACAGGGTTAGCAAATTCTACACCTGCAACGGTGGTTATCATGTTCTCGCTCTTGTGATGGTAAAAAGTGCGCATCAAGGACTTGAACCCAGGTAGTGCAAAGAAAAAACGCAACATGCCAAAAGAGACATGATGGGCACGCTCAGGTTGAAAACAAAATAAGATGGGTCTGACGATTAATTTGTACATAAAAAAAATTGGGTGTAAAGTTAATAAACCTTACACCCAACTCATGTGAATTTCAAAATATATTTTAGAACTTGGTGCGAATTCCGCGACCGTATCCACCTCTTTTAGGACCTCTTTTGTATGACAAGTTATAAATAGCATGAATGTTGAACATAACAAAAGCATCGTTGTCATCAGGATTCCCTCTTTGTTGACCTGGAGCTTGCCAACTTACGTTAACATCACTTCTATCTGCCAACGCAGCAGACATCGAGTTATTCGCAGCCAAAGCAGCACGATCCCCATACTGATATCCGGAAACATCATCCATGTAATCAGTAAAAGTTTTGTGATATGCCAACTCAAATCCAATTCTCCAGTACTTGTTGATATTTGTTTTGAATCCGATTCCAACAGGCACCGAAAAAGAATACCATTTGTATGGCTCTGGTCCGTCTGCCATATTCTGACCTTCTGTTCCTAAAGGTCGAAGTTTAACCCACTCACCGTCGTATTTTGCTTTCGGATTGTAAAAGAAGGCACCAACACCTGCAAAAAGATATACCTGAGATGACTTATTTCGGTATCCACTTAAAGCTTTTCTCGGAGAACGTACATTATCTGAGTACCACACTATGAATTCAAATTGTTGAGAAATTTCAATGACCATAGAGCGGAAACTCAAGTTTCTAGAATTTCTAATAACGTTATCAGTATTGGCATCATCTCCATTCACCCAAAACCAATTCAAGTTCGTTTTTGTGGCAAACCGTGGAGCAAATCGATAGCGGAAACCACCATTAAAGCCCGCACGAGTTGCAGGAAAATCCACATCCAAAGGCGACTTTGTGCGACCTATTCCAGATCCACCACCTAAGTCACCCAAAAACTGAGTAGAAGAAAGTCCAAAATAAACTTCTTTTTTGTTCAATGCCCAGTTACGGGATGAGTTAAAATAGTTCGTTTGAGCGAACACATCAGTAGCTAGGAACATCAAAGCCCCAACAAACATTACCAATGAAAGATAAGAATTTCGCATATTTATTTTCTCCTTAAACAAATTAATTTTGTAAACTCCAACAATGGAGCAACACTTTTCGGGTGCTAAATTATACAAAATATCTTAGTGGTCAAAAAAATAAGCGAAAAAAGATACTTTTTAACAATGGTTTATGAATTAAAATACAACTTCTTAAGTTTGGCTATACTTCTAAAACACTTCACCTTGGCATTGTTTTCACTAATCTCCAATACATCACCAATTTCTTTGAAAGAAAGTTTTTCGTAAAATCTCAATCTGATGATTTCGAACTCGCCTACCTTCAATTCCTTCAAACACAATTGAAGTCTTTTGATGTTTTCTTCACTATCTTCTTCATGGTATGAATCAAAAAAAGTGGCAAAATCAAGCGTATCAAAGTTGGAAGTCTGTTGTTTGTTTTGATCCCGAAAAGCCTGATAAATCTCACTTTTGGCAATGCGATACAACCAAGAGCCAAAAGGAACTCCTTTGAATTGATACTTATGCAGATTACAAAAGGCTTTGAAAAAAACCTGAGAGGTTACATCGGCTGCTAAGTCAGCACATTCTACACGCTGATTTACATATCTGTAAATTTGATCGTAGTACTTGTTGTATAACCTTCCGAATTTTTGGGGGTCGAGCTTAGCTTGCTCAATCCAATCAAACTCCGACTGAATAGCATCCGGAGCCTGATGATACAGGGCATTAATAATCATGACAATGGGTTTTGGGTTTTGTTTGGTTTTAACATGATTTACGCGCACTTACGCATCCTGGCAGAATTTGATTGCATTGCATTTTTTTTGCATGGTTTGGGTCGCAAAAACAATCAACAGTTTTATTTCCTTAACAAAAATAACGCCGATTTTTTAAAATTATTGTATTTCGAAATTTTTATTTCTAAAATCCGTCATTTTAAGACTTTATGCCACACCATGATGATAATGCATGCTTCGCAGTGTCAGATAGCGAATCCTGTGTTTTAATCGTAACAATTTTGCAATACTGCATATCCGATACTGGAATTGAAGTCTGAAAAACAACACCCGAACGGTCTGCCATAATATGTAATGATTCAGACTTAAAATAAGTGATCCATTTGGCGAAATCTCCTCGAACAACTTGTCCGTTCACTGACCAAATTTTATCACCAATCATGAAGCCTGCAATATCCGCAAGTGAGTCTGCAACAATAGATGTGATTTTAATCAAACCGCCATCAATTATCGTTTTAATGCCTAAACGATTGGCCACTGGGTCTGGATTGGCGTGAAAGACCAATTCCAGTCCTAAATAATTTAGTGCTTCATTGATTGTGGTTTCAAAGGACACCCTATTGTGAATCAAATCATTGAAAACCGATTTAAAATCTTGTGTGCCCATGTCAGAAACCAATTGAACAAAATCACTTTCAGAAACACCTTTGCCTTTCCAATAAAAGTCGTGGTATAAAGCGCGCATCACATCGCTTATACTCGCTTTTCTATCTGTGTTTTTTCGAATAAAAACATCCGTTACAAAAGCAAACAAGGCCCCCTCATTATAAATCGATGTTTTTCTGCCCGGTGCACCAACCACATAGCCATCGAGCCATGTATCGAAGGAACTTTCTGCCAAACTGTAGTTGAATCGGCCCGGGTTATCCAAATGTTTCTGAACCACATCTGAAAGCTCTTTAAAGTATCTTTCTGGCGACCAAACACCAGACGACATGAGGTAATAATCACCTAAATAAGTGGTGATTCCTTCACACAAATAGCCCATTTTTGAATAATTCTCGCGGCTGTAATCGTAGGGAAACAAATCAACAGAACGAATGGATTTCACATTCCAAACGTGGTATAGTTCATGAGAACTCACCCCCAAAAGCTCATCGTACAAAGCCCCAAAAATGTCTGGAGTTGGGCCCAACACAATTATCGTAGACGCCAAATGTTCAACACCATGGTAGTGAGGATACGGCGTTACAATGACAATAAAATGAAAAGTCTTCACGGGAAAAGCGCCAAAAACATCGAACTGTTTTTGGGTGAATTTCTGAAAATCGTTGAGCACCCGTTCCCAAGGCACATTTTTACGGCCAATAAAAGAAATTTTAAAATCAACACCGCCGTAGTGATAATCGCGGGACTCTACTTCGTCGCAAAAAATAAAGGGACTATCCACCAATTCATGATAAGATTTGGCATGAATCGTATTTCCAGTCATTGGCAAAGTACCCGAATATTTCATTTCCTGAAACAATTCTATCTCCAATGAACATGGGTCGTTTTCTCCTCCTGGCGCATAAACCAAACAATTTACGGGGTTCACATACAGTCGTGATGCATCCAAAAAAGTAGAGCCAGCATTGAGTTCCGTAGCGTAATAGTCATATTGCACTATTACTTTATCCAAACCGTTTGATGCAAGGCGCCATTGGTCTTTGCTGATTTTTTCAAATTCAATGGGCTTATCATTTTCATCCAAGACCTGAAAAGCACGCACGTTTTTGGCGAAATTTCCCAGCTCATATCTGCCCGGACGCCACGCGGGAAACTGTAGAATCGTTGTGGATGCTGAAACATTGATTTCTGCTCGAATTTGCAAAAATTGTTGTTGGGGTTGGTCTGTTTTGATTTGGTATTTCATGATTCGCAATGCATAATTTGCAAAGATAGAAAAATTGAATACGCTCACTTTTTTAACGCTTTCAATTAAGACGACCTTTTGTCAACTGTTCATAACTTTTATGCGCTTTTGGATTTGAAACAGCGAAAAAATATCCCTACTTTTGTGGGATGGAAAATTACGTAGTATCAGCGCGAAAATATCGGCCACAAACCTTTGAAACGGTTGTGGGTCAGCGCTCTATTGTAATGACTTTGAAGAACGCCATTCGTTCGAATCAGTTGGCACAAGCCTTTCTGTTTTGTGGTTCGCGCGGGGTCGGAAAAACCTCTACTGCTAGAATTTTAGCCAAAACACTGAACTGTACCGATCGGTCCGCAGAAATCGAAGCCTGCAATGCCTGTGCCTCTTGTAACTCATTCAACGAAGGCAGTTCGCTCAATGTTTATGAACTAGATGCGGCATCCAACAACTCTGTCGATGATATCCGCGGTTTGATTGACCAAGTGAGAATAGCACCACAACTCGGAACACACAAAGTATATATCATCGACGAGGTTCACATGTTGTCCACGGCAGCTTTCAACGCTTTTTTGAAAACATTAGAAGAGCCACCTAAACATGCCATTTTCATCTTGGCAACTACAGAAAAACACAAAATCATTCCAACGATTCTTTCACGTTGTCAGATATTTGATTTTCAAAGAATTAAAGTCAAGGACATTGCCAAACATTTGGAGTATATCGCTCAAAAGGAAAACATCACCGCTGAGCCAGATGCACTTCATTTAATTGCCCAAAAAGCAGATGGAGCCTTGAGAGACTCTTTATCTATTTTCGACCAAATTGTTTCTTTCACGCAAGGCAATGTGACCTATCAGTCCGTTTTGGAGAATTTGAATGTATTGGATTATGACTATTTTTTCAAAGCTGTTGATTTTGCTGAAAATGAAGATATTCCCGGTGCATTAATTATGTTCAACGATATCATGGATAAAGGTTTTGACGGACATAATTTTTTATCAGGATTATCGAGCCACTACCGAAATATCCTTGTGGCCAAAGACCCTGTGACCATTTCCTTATTGGAGGTGGGAGACAACGTTGCTTCTAAATATGGTGAGCAAGCAGCACGCATCGACAATCAACGTATTTTGCGCTCTATTCATATCATTCAAAAAGCAGAAACAGAATTCAAAGCATCTAAAAATCAACGGCTATTGGTGGAATGGACACTGATGCAACTCTGCTCGCTGAAGCAAGAGTCTGAAAAAAAAAATGGCTAACGGATAGGGTTGATATCCTACCTTTTCCAAATCAGAAGCTTCGAGAGAAAGTTAGCCCCAAACCGCTTGAAAACAAACCCGCAGTTGGCGCATCGTATTCTATAACTACTCCTGCCCCATCCAAAATTGTCAACCAACCCGTTGGATCTTTGAAAACATCCAATATTTCCATTAAAGGCATTCTCAATCCCCCAAGAATCGAGTTGTCCAACGACAATATGGATGGAACTCAAATAAAAGAAGCCAAACCGATTGAATTGGATAATCTTTTGATGTATTGGAAACAGTATGCCCATCAACTGCAGCAACAAGACAAAAACAATCTCTTTTCTATTCTCATCAAGCGAAACCCAAAGATATTGAATGACAACAATATCAGTTTTGAGGTTGACAATGATTTGGTAAAAGATTTGTTGCAAGCAGAACTGCAAAGCCTTGTTCCGTTCTTAAAGCAAGTGCTTCGCAACCGCTTACTTCAAATTGCGCTCACCATACCCAATCAAGAAAACGAGGTTAAAAACCCCTACAGTCCTGCTGACAAATTTAAACTTTTCGCAGAAAAAAATCCCAATATCAGCATGTTGCAGCGCATGTTCAATTTGGATGTGGATTATTCCTAAACGTGAAGAACAACAGTACAATTAAATTCGCTAATTTTGCAACCCATGATTTCGATAGATCCAAGCAGCATATCCGTACCAGAACTACACCAACATTTGCTAGGCGCCATTGGCCCTCGACCTATTGCATTTGCTAGTACTGTTGACGAAAAAGGAAATCACAATTTGGCTCCTTTCAGTTTTTTCAATGTATTTTCTGCTAATCCGCCTATACTCATTTTTTCGCCAGCCAGAAGTGGTAGAAACAACACTACAAAGGACAGCTACGAAAACGCAAAAAAAATACCTGAATGTGTCATCAATGTCGTAACCTTCGACATGGTGCATCAAATGAGCTTAGCAAGTTC
>JBIIJN010000056.1:0-18107 GCA_044233745.1 Crocinitomicaceae bacterium | reverse complement strand
CCATTCACACTTGGGTCATTGCTGAGCCAATTGTAAGTCCAATTGATATTATTAGGCACGAAAAGCGTTGCGAATTCATTGACGCACAATTTAGTAGGACCAACAATTTGCGCAGATGGCGCGTTGTGAACAATTATGGAAATAAACGTTGAATACGAACAACCATTGGGGTCGGTGATGGTAACGGTGTAAATTCCAGTTGCTGTTACCACTATAGAATCATTGGTTGAACCGTTACTCCAAAGATACGTGCACGTTGGGCATAAAGGAGCAACCAGCAGCACATCGGTTCCTGCGCACACAATGGTGTCAGGGAAAGCGGTAATATTTCCAGAAACAATCGGAAGGTTCACAGTTACATTTTGCACAAGCGTATCATAACATCCAAAAATATCGCGAACAATCAAGGTAACGGGATAGGTGCCAGGCAAAGAATAGGTGTTATTCGGATTTTGATTTAACGAAGTTCCTCCATTACCAAAATTCCAATCCCAATAATTCACAGAGGCGAAAGACGCATCGGTAAAAGAAACAGGAGTATTGACACAATTTGGGTTACTCGAGCTGAAAGCAGCCGTGGGTTGAGGAGGAACAACTACTGTTTGTGTTGATGTATGGGTACAAGTACCATTGCTTATAGTAAGCGTTATCACGTAGCTTCCAGGTAAACTATACACATGACATGGGTTTTGTAGATTTGATGTATTGGCATCTCCAAAATTCCAATTCCAAGAAGTGATATTGTTGCCCGCTGTGAACGTGCTGATATCTGTGAAACAAACAGGGTCATATCTGCACGCCACAGCATAATTGAAATTCGCGGCAAGTGGCACCTCGATTTGAGCTGTACTAGTTACACTACAAAACGGGGGCGGTGGAGTTGTATTTGGCACGTTAGCCGTGAGGGTAACCAAATAAAACCCAGCAATGGCATAAGTGTGTGTAGGATTGGTCAAGCCGGAGCTAGAACCATCACCAAAGTTCCAATTGTAATTACTTGCTCCGATAGAAGTATTATTAAATGAAACTGGGTTACATAGAGAATTCGTAAATCCAACAAAAGATGCTGCATCTGGGTTACAAGGATTACCAGTGCCATTGCAAACAATTTGAGAAACAGTAATAGAATTTGAATTGGATGAACAACCATTGGCATCGGAAACAATTACGCTAAACGTTCCTGGCGTGTTCACCGTTATACATTGTGTAGTGGCTCCATTGCTCCATAAATAAGTGTAGCCCGGATTACCAAGCGCGCACATGGTTACGCTAATTGGTGAGCCAAAGCAAAATGTAGTCTGATTGGCCGTGCTGATATTTGCCACTGGTCCAGAAGTAATTTGAACTTGGTAAGGAACATTCGCTGTACAGCCATTGACATCTGTACCTGTTACGTTATAAAAACCGGGGGCAGTAACTGTCCGTGGATTAAGTATAGAACTATTTTCCCAGACGTAGCTCACACCACCGGCAGCTTGCAATTGAACACTCCCACCCGGGCATAAAGTTCCGATTTGAGTAATATTTATAACAGGGGCTGGGTTTAATGAAACTACCACCGAGCCTGGAACAGACAGTCCGCAGACTTCTACAACAAGTGTAACCGTAACATTTTGAGGGGCGTTATTTCCCCATTCTATGTTTATGGAAGGAGAACCTTGCCCACTTAAAATAGCGCCAGAATTAGCAGGAAATAAACTCCAAGTATAGCTGGTTCCGGGAGGATAAACAGTTGTGGTGAATACGTTCGAAGTTCCATTAGCACAAGCTGCAACTACTGGAGGAATAGTTGGAATTACTGGTGCAAGGATGGGATTTATGCTATAAACTGTAGTATCTGATTTACAAAATGGATTAGTTGCAGCTTCTTGATAAGCACTAACTATAAATGGCGGCGTGGAGCCCCATGTAACGTTTATGCAATTGCCAATGGCGTTGGTAGGTGTTCCGCCAGTGATTATCCAATGTATAGTTCCACCTCCGGTAGCGCAATAAGACTCAGTGCTGTTTGGGCAAACCGTAGCATTGCCTGTAATCACGGGCATCGAAGGAGGAGCTACGACGGTAACATTCAGAAAAACGGTATCATTACAAACCGAATTGGGATTCAAAGGCACAGCAGTAATAATGTAATTGCCTGTATTTCCATTCCAATCGACCGTTGTTGATGGTGATGGACCTGGATTAATAATCGGTCCCGCAGGAGAAACACTCCATATCACAGGAATGCCACCCATAGCGAAATAACTGGAGATATCATTGGCACAAGCCAAACTTGGCCCAATAAGTTTAAGTTCAGGACGTGCCCTAATCACAAATTGAGCACTGCCACCACAACCCAACAAGGCGTCCCAAAAATTGACGGTCAAAGTATCATTGCAATTCAATAATGGATTGTTTGGCCAACAGATTTCTATCTCTTCGCAGCATGTGGTATCTCCCGTAATTGTGCCACAAGCTCCATTGTTCAATGACCAAGTGTAAGAAGCACCGCTGAATTTGGGTAAATAATATTTTTCACAACTGCCCGGACAAACTTTCGCAGGGCCAGTGATTACAGCAGTAGTTGGCACAATGGGCACATATACCAAAGTCGTATCGCTACACAGGCCTCCACAGCCCGTAACAATCAAACCAATGGTTCCCATTTGTCCAGGACCCCAAGCCACAGTTACACTTTGTAAGTTATTAGCACCAACGATTGCTCCTCCTGTTACAAACCAATTGTATATGCAACCCGAAGCACTTGTGGAATAAGTTGCATTATCAAAAGCACAAACCGTAGAAGGACAAGAAATATCTGGACCAGGTAGCGAACTGACCACAATGGTACTGGTTATCGTATCCGTACAATAGCAATCGTTCATGGCTATTAAAGTTATCGTGTAAGTCCCTGCTGTTGTGTAGGTATAGGAAAATGTTGGGGCTGATGTTGTTGATGTTCCGCCATCGCCAAAAAACCATTGGTAGGAAGTTGCTCCGGTTGATAGATTTTGGAAGTTCACAGGCGAATTCAAACAAACATTGGCTTGATGCGTGAATGCCGCCACAGGTAAATCTACCTTTTCAACACAAAGTTGGGCAGAATCTACGCAACCCCATTGGTTGGTTTCATAAACGGTTAAAGAACCAGTTAAAGTGCCGTCCCAGGTTACTGTTACCGTATTGGTAAACTGCCCGGTAAAAGAAACTTCGCCATTTACACTCCAAGAATATGTGCTGCCTGCATTTAAAGGCGTAGAATAGGTGATTGTCGAAAATTTACAGACTTTCTCACAGTTGCTTTCACCATCACCTCCAAGACTTCCCTGCTCAGAAGAAGTTGCACAACTTGGATACGGAGCACTCGTAATTACAGGTAAAGGTTTTGGGTAAATATTGACGTTGAGCGTATGAAAAACCTGTGTGGCATTAGGTAAATTAACTGTCACTACAATGGTTCCAACGCCAGCCGGACCCCAAACAATAGTACTGTTTGGTGTAGTCGTTGGACTGGCCGACACCTCACCTGTTACATTCCATGAATAGCTTGCACCAACTACTGCAGGTACACTATAAGCAACCACATCTCCGGTACAAACAGAATCTGCACCTGAAACTTGTGAAAGTGCATCCTGCGAAGTAAGTACTATTAAAATGCCCAATGCTAAAAAAGCACTTATTTTTTTTGCGGAAGTCAAAATAGAACTACACATACGCCCAGATTTTAATGAAACATTATTTCGGCGAAGCTATGTTTAATATTCAATAAGAACAAAAAAAAAATGGCTGCCTCAAAAGAAACAGCCAATTTATTTATTATGAACTCTTTACAGCCCTAATAAAACCTCAATTGGGTCTTTCGAACCAAAGATCATTCGTTCCGGATTTTCTAGCATTTCTTTTACTTTTACCAAGAAAGAAACAGACTCTTTTCCGTCGATGATGCGGTGATCGTATGAAAGCGCCACATACATAATCGGGCGAATTTCCACTTTCCCGTTGATGGCTACTGGTCGCTCAACGATGTTGTGCATACCCAAAATGGCAGATTGCGGTGGATTGATTATAGGTGTGGAAAGCATGGAGCCAAAGACACCTCCATTGGTGATGGTGAATGTGCCTCCTGTCATTTCGTCTGGTGTGATTTTTCCATCACGGGCTTTGATGGCCAAGCGTTTGATTTCGCGCTCAATTTCAGCCAAGGTCATTTGCTCAGCATTGCGCACGATAGGTACCATTAAACCTTTTGGAGAACTCACGGCAATTCCGATATCTGCATAATCATGGAAAATGACTTCCTTATCGCTGATTTGTGCATTCACCGCTGGGAACAAATTCAAAGCTTCAGTTACCGCTTTCGTGAAGAAAGACATGAAGCCCAAATTCACCTCATGGTGCTCAGCAAATTGTTTTTTGTATTTCTCGCGCAAATCCATGATCGGTTTCATGTCCACCTCATTGAAAGTGGTGAGCATGGCTGTTTCGTTTTTCACAGCAACCAAACGTTCCGCAATTTTACGGCGCAACATCGACATTTTTTCTGAATGCGTTTCGCGCGTACCACCCCAACCTTGCGCAGCAGAAGCATCAAAACCAGCAGCCATAGCGGCAAGTACATCACCTTTGGTAATGCGTCCGTCTTTTCCTGAACCCGCAATGCGCTTGGCATCAACACCGTTTTCACTAATCATTTTTGCAGCAGCTGGCGACGGCGTTCCTTTGGCATAAGAATCTTTCGACTCGGCAACAGGCATAGGATTTGGAGCCACAGCTTCTTTTGTTTCAGCAGGTTTTGATGTTTCAGCTTTTGGGGCTTCTGCCTTTGCAACAACCGGTGCTGCACCTTCTGGTCGAGCAGCTGATGTGTCAATCAAGCACACCACTTGACCCACTTTCACCGTTTCGCCTTCTTCCGCTTTCAATGTGATAATTCCCGCTTGTTCGGCAGGCAATTCCAAAGTCGCTTTATCGGAATCAACTTCCGCAATAGCTTGGTCTTTTTCTACATAATCACCATCAGCAACCAACCAAGTGGCAATTTCTACTTCTGATATCGATTCGCCCGGGCTGGGCACTTTCATTTCTAATACTGACATATCTCGATTGTATTATTTCGTTTTACTTTGCTGCTACTTTAGCATACTGGAAAATTTCTTGCATCAATCTGGTCAAACGCTTCACGTGCAACTCTTTCGAACCTTCAGCCGTAGCAGCACTTGCCGGACGACAAATTCCAATCAAATCCAACTTGCGCAAACGCATCGCCATGTAGCGCCAAGCACCCATGTTTTCTGGTTCTTCTTGTGCCCAAATGATATTTTTTGCACCGGTATATTTCTCGAAAATGGCATTCAATTGCAATTCTGGGAAAGGATACAACTGTTCAATTCTCACAAAAGCCATATTGTCGGCTCCAATTTCTTGCGCATGTTCGCTCAATTCATAGTAGAATTTCCCTGAACAAAGCACCAAGGTATCCACATGACTTGCTTTCGCATTCGGATCGTCTAAAATTTCTTTGAAAGAACCCTTTGCGCATTCTTCAATGGTTGAAACTGCACTTGGGTAGCGCAACAACATTTTTGGAGAAAACACCACCAAGGGCTTTCTGAATTCACGCTTCAACTGACGACGCAACAAATGGAAATGATTAGCAGGCGTTGATGTATTTACAACCTGAATATTATTATCTGCACACTGCTGTAAGAAACGTTCTAAACGCGCACTTGAATGTTCAGCACCTTGACCTTCATAACCATGCGGCAACAAAAGTGTCAAACCACTTTGTACCGACCATTTGTCTTCACCAGAAGTGATGAATTGGTCGACCATAATTTGTGCGCCATTGAAGAAATCACCAAATTGCGCTTCCCAAATGGTAAGGGAATTTGGCGATGCAAGTGAATAACCATAATCAAATCCAAGAACGGCGTATTCAGAAAGCAAAGAATTGTAAATTGAAAACTTCGCTTGCTTGTCTGAAAGCTCGTTTAAAGTAATCACCTCGGTTTCGTTGTCTTCGGTTTTCACAACACCATGTCGGTGCGAGAAAGTACCCCGTTCCACATCTTGACCAGAAATTCTAACCGGATGATTTTCAATCAACAATGAAGCATAAGCCAACATCTCTGCGGTGCCCCAGTCCAATTTATTTTCCAACACTGCATTTAAGCGGTCGTCGAAGATTTTCTGAATCTTTCTGAAATAATTATTGCCTTCTGGCAGCGTTGCGAGTTTTTTGCCCAATTCCAACAACTGCGCTTTGTCCATGCCTGTTTCGGGGGAATAAACAAAATCTTCAACGCGACCATGGCGATAACCTTCCCATGTTTTGGATAAGAAATTCCAAGTAACCGCGCGATCATTCTGCTGCGCAGCATCATACTCCTTTTCCAAGAAAGTCAAATAACGGTCTTCCATGGCTTTGGCTTCGTCGGCTGTAATATCACCTTGCGCCAAAAGTTGTTTCAAATAAATGTCTTTCGGATTCGGATGCTTGGCAATCAACTTATACAAATGTGGCTGGGTGAATTTAGGCTCATCACCCTCGTTGTGACCATATTTTCTGTAGCACAACAAATCCACAAATACATCGCGGTTGAATGTCTGGCGATACAACATGGCAATTTCCATGGTTTGCACAACAGCTTCAACATCATCGCCATTCACATGGAAAACCGGACAAAGCGTTGTTTTCGCGACATCCGTACAATAAGTCGATGTGCGTGCATCCAAATAGTTCGTTGTAAATCCAACTTGATTATTCACCACCACGTGGATTGTTCCACCAGCACGATAGCCTTTCAGACCCGCCATTTGAATCACTTCATAAACAACACCCTGACCAGCAACGGCAGCGTCTCCATGAATCATGATGGGGCAAATTTTATTTTCGTCTTTTAGATAATTGTCAATTTTTGCGCGTGCAATCCCTTGAACAACAGGGTCAACCGCTTCCAAATGAGATGGATTTGGCGCCAATGTCAAGTGGAATGTATTTCCAGCTTTATCAACCGTGGAAGCCGAATAACCCTGGTGGTATTTCACATCGCCATCGAAAGAATCGTCCATGTCGAACTGCTTGCCATCGAATTCAGAGAAAATATCGCGCGGTTGCTTGTTGAAAATATTCGCCAAGGTATTCAAACGACCTCTGTGCGCCATGCCAACCACAAATTCCTCAACACCCAAAGATGCACCTTTGCGCATCAAGGCATCCAATCCAGGAATCAAAGCCTCGCCGCCCTCAACAGAAAAACGCTTTTGACCCACATATTTTTTCTGTAAAAACGACTCAAAGTTCGATGCTTCGGTCAATTTCTGTAAAATTCTGTGCTTGCGCTCTTGGTCAAATTTTGGACGATTTTCTATTTCAATATTATGCTTCAACCACGACCAACGCTCAGGTTCGCGGATATAATTGAACTCTATACCAATAGATTGGCAATACACCGCCTCCATATGACCGATGATTGTGCGCAAAGTAGCCGCACCAACACCAATCTCGTTGCCCGCTTGGAAAACCTCATCCAAATCAGATTCGGCGAGACCAAAATTTTCGATATCCAAAGTCGGCGTGTAAGTTCTTCTATCGCGCACCGGGTTTGTTTTGGTAAACAAGTGCCCGCGACTTCGGTAGCCATTGATTAAGTTGATGACTTTAAACTCTTTTTGGAAATTTTCAGGAATTTCTCCATTGCTTTCGAAATTTGTTGAAGCAAAATCAATCCCTTCAAAAAACTTCAACCACTCAGCATCAACACTTTCTGGGTTGCTGCGGTATTGCTTGTACAGATGATCAATCGCGTTGACATCTGCATTTCCTATAAATGTGAATTTATCCATTCGTTTTGGTGAAATTGAACGGCAAAATTAGTGAATTATCAGGCTCTTAAACCTGAATAAAGACAAGAATTTGTAAAAAATGTAAATATCATCAAATGCTTAGAATAACAAGATCACCTCAACAAATTCACATGACCTCTCAACACATGTCGATAATCGGTGAATTCTTCTTTGAACTCGATTTGATAAATATAAACGCCATCTTGCATCATTTGTCCACCGTAAGTGCCATCCCAGCCCACAGCTGCGTTGTTGGATTCGAACAAAACTTCACCCCAACGGTTGAAAATTAGGAGTTTGTAATCGTAAGGATCGAAGCCTGAAGTGAAAACCGGTAAAAACGTGTTGTTGAACTTGTCGCCATCGGGGGTAAAGGTATTGGGCACATAATAGGTGGGCTCCAAAATCACTTGTACCTGTTGGGTAGTAGAATCGACGCAGCCAAATTCGTTGCTCACATAGAGCCAAACATTAAAAAAATCAGGTTTATCCACGGGATAAGTATAGCTTGGTGAGAAAACAGTACTCGTTGCGCCGTTGTGACCAAAATCCCAAAACTGATCGTTTGTATTGGTAGATAAATTCACGAAATTGGCGGTATTCTCAAATTCTGTCAATGGATTCGGATTCACTACAAAGGCGGCGACAGGATTGGGAAAAACGCAGATAAACTGGAATTTTGTATTGGCATCTGAACAGCCAAAAGATGTTGTGAGCGTTAAAGTAACATCGTAACAGCTAGGGGTGTCATACACTTTATTAACGCCATGAAGCGCATTAGAAGAAGTGCCATCACCAAAGTCCCAAACGGCTGAAACATAACTCCCTTCAGGACTGGTGTTGGTAAAATTGGTTGAAACACGCCCACAAGCCGAAAGCAAATCTGCATCAAAAGAAACCACCGGCAGCGGTCGAATGGTGGCATCCAAATTGGCAATGGAATCGCAGCCGAACGAAGAACTTAAAGTGACCGTATATAAACCCGTTTGGTTGATTTGCAAGCCATTCCAAGCATAGGGAATCTGGTCTTCGCAAATATTGGCGACTGTAGTGCTTTCCAAAATAGGCAACACAGTAAAACTCAGGTTTGCTATTGAATCACAACCATTTGCAGCTGTAAATAGCGCAGAATAATTACCTGTTTGGGTTAGATTTTGTCCATTCCAAACATAAGGCAACTGATTGGCACAAGCCGAAGCCGTGTTGTTGGAAATGCCCAAAGGTAAAATCTGAATGGTCAACGAATTGGTATTGAAACAGCCCGGTGACGTCGCTGTAAATGTATATGTCGTTGTTTGCTGGTTGTTGATGGCTGGCAACCAAATGCCTGTAATTCCATTTTGCGAAGTCGTTGGTAGAGCAGGAATTGGAGTCCCAGCGCAAACAGGAGCCATATTCGCAAAAGTCGGCGTGATGTTCGGATTGATAACAATCGTCATACTCACCGGTCCAGTAGCGCATTCGCCAACAGCAGGTGTAAAAGTGTATGTGGTTGTTTGCTGGTTGTTGATGGCTGGCGACCAAGTTCCCGAGATTCCATTCTGAGATGTCGATGGTAAAGCTGGAATCGCTGTTCCTTGACAAAATGGACCTTGTTGGGCAAAACTAGGTGTTTGAATCGTTACAACTTGGATGGTTTGTTGAACGGGTAAGGCACATTGAGCCACACCAGAGGCATTCGGTGTAAACGTGTAAGTCGTGGTTTGCTGATTGTTAATCGCAGGCGACCAAGTACCCGTGATTCCGTTTGAAGATGTGATTGGAAGTGCTGGAATTTGTGCACCTTGGCATTGTGTAAGCGGAAAATTAAAACTTGGAATTACAGAAGGCGTTATGGGAATCGTGACTTGCACGGGCGAAGCACATTGATTGGGGTTGGGTGTAAACGTATAACTCGTTGTTTGCTGATTGTTGATGGCGGGCGACCAAACGCCAGTAATTCCATTTTGAGAAGTGCCAGGTAAGGCCGGAATTTGTGCTCCTTGACAATACGATTGAGGCGCTTGAAAATTAGGCATCACCCCTTGATTTACGTTAACTGTAACGTCGTCAGTAACGACCACTGGAGCGCCACCAGCACATGGAGAATAAGTCACAGTAGCCGTGTAGGTTGTGGTTTGTGTTGGACAAACTTGAATATTCAATCCATTTCCAACATTTTGACCGTTGGCCGACCAAACTACTTGATATGTTGGCGCACCAGCTGGAGTAAATCGCCAAGCCTCTGGTGTATTGATGGTCCAATTACCCGTATTCCTACCTGGCGCGGCGATGCCCTGAGTACCATTCTGGTTTTGGATGCCAATAACTGCATTTCCACTATTCCAACTCGAACAAGTTTGCTTTCTCTGAACATACACATCAATCACGTTGGTAGTTTCATACAAAACCATCATGTGTGTGCTGCGCAAATTGTTGCAACTAAAATGTGCCAACTCATAAAAAGTTACTACGAAAATGCGACAAGGAGCAGAACCTAACAAATGCCATCGCACGTAGCCGCCACCAGGCACAGGGACACTTGGGTCGATGTCATGATAAATACCATAGATGTTACCTGCATCCACCAAATTTGGACTAGGCACTGAAGCATTAAATTGCCAAGGATGTTCGCCACCATTTGTACCCATTGTACCCAAACGGATGGCACCATTGGAACCAACGCGGCAATTGGTGTAGGTTTGCCCATAATAACAAAACGGGAAAGGCAATTGAACCAAATTGCTCCAAACATCATCAATATCCAAAGAAACAGGTGTTCCACCAAGCGCATTATAGGCAATCGGAGGCTCATGGGGAATAGAAGAAACGGTGTAGCTTGTTGTTAAACCGGATAAAATCGGTGCTGCGTTTAGTGTTACGCAGGTATTTGGACAAGGTGTAGTCTGATCATTTCCTGCGTCAACATCAGGACAGCCTGGAAACTGCGCCATTAACCCAAAGGAAAAAGCGAACATAAAAACCAGTGCTGTGTATATTTGTTTCATTGTAAAACGACTGAGCAAAAGTCGTGCTAGAAAGCAGGACGGCGTGTAAAAAATTGTTAAAAAGCAATAACGCAATCTTAATAGTTTTAGTATCCCACTTGAAACAAGTAAAAGAGAAATAAAAATCAGTATTTTCGCGATTCAATTTTCGACCATGACGAAGTACTTCATTTTGCCTTTTTTCTTCGTATTGATGAGCAGTATGGCTCTTGCCCATGAATATCATGTGGGCATTTGTCAGGTAGATTATGAAGAGGCTGATTCCATTATGTTTTGTTCTATTCAACTTGAAAGCGGCGATTTTGAGCACTGGTTGGAAGACCAAAATCAGAAATACAATCTGAATGAACTGGCTGAAAATCAGAAAAACAGTCCTGCATGGAAAGATTTTGAAACATTTGTTCTCAAAAACTTCATGGCCAACACCAATATTGGAAAAGTTGAATTTGAACTTTTTGAATTGGAATTAGAACCCGATGGCCGCATGTTTGTTTATCTCGTGGCCTATAATGTGCCACCTTTTTCGAGTGTTACCTGGCAATTTTCTTTGCTTATGGGTCATTCAATGGACCAACAAAACAAACTTGAATTCAGATACATCAGCCCTAAAAACGAGCAAATCTATTTCTTGTATTTTTTCGAAAATGAACACCAAAAAACCATTGCAATAAAGCTATAAACCATGAAAACCAAATCAATATTTCTCTTTGCAACAATTCTGTTCACATCTCATTTATGGTCACAATGGGAAGATAAATTCAAACAAATGGATGATTTATTGCCAACGCCAAACGTGTATCGCACTGCTTCTGGAGCACCTGGTCATCAATATTATCAGCAAAAAGCCGATTACAAAATCACTTTGGAGCTAGACGACGACAAGCAAATCATACGTGGCGAGGAAACCATCACATACACCAACAATTCGCCCGACCCATTGAGTTATTTGTGGTTGCAACTGGATCAAAATCAAACGGCTATAAATTCGCATAGCAAGTTAATCAACGTAGAGCGCATGCAAGATTTCAGGACCATTCAGGATTTAGAACGCCGATTTTTTGATTTCGATGGCGGATTTAAAATCGAATGGATCAAGTCGATGAGTAATGAAGACATGAGTTATGCCATCAACCTAACCATGATGCGCATTGATTTGAAAAACACCTTAAAGCCAGGCGCGTCTATTTCATTCAAAATCAAATGGTGGTATAACATCAACGACAGAATGAAAATCGGAGGTCGCTCGGGTTATGAATATTTTGAAAAAGACAGCAATTATCTCTACACCATCGCGCAGTTTTTCCCAAGAATGTGTGTTTACGACGATGTAAATGGATGGCAAAACAAACAGTTTTTAGGTCGCGGAGAATTCACTTTGCCCTTTGGCGATTATGAAGTTTCCATTACGGTGCCTGCCGACCATGTAGTTGGTGCTACGGGCGAATTACAAAATGCCAGTGTAGTGCTCACTCCAGAGCAACGCCGTCGTTTGATATTGGCTAAAACAGCTGAAAAACCTGTTTTTATCATTACACCTGAAGAGGCTTTGAATGCCGAGAATAACCGTGATAACAAAAAGAAAACTTGGATTTTTAAAGCGAAAAATGTGCGTGATTTTGCTTTTGCCTCTTCCCGAAAATTCATTTGGGATGCCATGGGAGTGAAACAAGAAAACAGCACAGTTATGGCGATGTCTTATTACCCAAAAGAAGGAAATCCACTATGGGAAATGTATTCCACGCGTGTTGTTGCGCACACTTTAAAGGTCTATTCAAAACATACTTTTGATTATCCTTATCCCGTAGCTATTTCGGTGCATTCCAAATGGATTGGCATGGAATATCCGATGATTTGTTTCAATGGCGGAAGACCTGAACCAGATGGCACCTATTCAGCGAATACCAAATACGGCATGTTGGGCGTAATTATACATGAAGTGGGTCACAACTATTTCCCGATGATTGTAAACTCCGACGAACGCCAATGGAGCTGGATGGATGAAGGATTGAACACCTTTTTACAATACCTCACCGAACAAGAATGGGAACGCGATTATCCTTCGAGAAGAGGTCCGGCGCATTTAATTGTGGACTACATGAAAGGTGATAAAAACATGATTTCACCCATCATGACGAACTCTGAATCGCTCTGGCAATTTGGCAACAACGCTTATGGAAAACCTGCAACCGCTTTGAATATTTTGCGTGAAACCATTATGGGTCCTGAGCTGTTCGACTACGCGTTCAAAGTGTATGCCCAGCGGTGGATGTTTAAGCACCCAACGCCAGCCGATTTTTTCCGCACCATGGAAGATGCTTCGGCAGTAGATTTAGATTGGTTTTGGCGCGGTTGGTTTTTCACAACAGATCATGTGGATATCGCTTTGGATAAAGTATTCGTTTTCAGATTGAACACAGGCAATTTAGACAACGAAGCCGAATTGCGCAGACAAAACGATGCCGCCCAACCGCAAAATATCAGTACCATCAGAAATCGGGACAGAGTGCAACAAACCCAAACGGAGTTGTATCCGGAGTTGATGGACTTTTACAACACCAGAGACCCTTATACAGTAACTGATTTAGACAAAAAAGAAACCGAAGAAATATTGGGGAAACTCACACCTGAACAACGTGCTTTGCTCAATAAAGAGACGTACTTCTACGAAATTCATTTTAAAAATATCGGTGGCTTGGTAATGCCCTTAATTGTAGAATTCACTTTTGCAGATGGCACAACTGAAGTGCATCGCATTCCGGCAGAAATTTGGAAGTTGGATTCTAAAAACGTGTCTCGAGTTTTTGTAACCAATAAAATCGCCACGAAAATTGTACTCGACCCATTCCTAGAAACAGCCGATACCGATGTGACTAACAATTTCTGGCAGAATCTACCTCCGCCAACGCGCCATGATTTATTTAAACAAAGGGTGAATACGCAGAATGATATGCAACGTTCAAGACAGTAAAAATTCCATCATGACCAATAATCAAGTTTACAGCAACGCGCCAGTTTATTTCCACTATTACTTTGGACTTCTGGAATCGGACAATTTGTTGGCTGAATTAGAAAACGACCGCAACGAAAGCATCTCGTTTTGGAAAAATATAAGTTCTGAAAAAGAGCATTTTGCTTATCAAGAGGGCAAATGGACTGTGAATCAAGTCGTGCGGCACATTGTGGATTGCGAACGCATTTTTGCTTACCGTGCCATGCGCTTTGCACGTTTCGACGCAACCAATCTCCCAGGTTTCGATGAAAATTTCTACATACAAGGCATCATCAATCACCAAGAAAAACTGTCAGATTTGATAGAAGAATTTGATGCCCTAAGAAAATCAACAATTTCCCTTTTTAAATCCATGAATGCCGAAATGCTGACTTTTGTTGGAAGCGCAAATAATACTTCCTATTCCACTGAAGCCATTGGTTTTTTCATGATTGGCCACAACATTCATCATTGTAATGTGATAAAGGAAAGATATTTAGCCGACTAAATCAATCAAAATAAAGGAAATAGATGGAGTAGATTTACTTGTTCAATTGCAACCCGAAAAGCACATGGCCTCGATGTTAGATGAAACATGAAAAGCCAGTTAATCGAAAACGAAAATCAATCTTATTGGAGACCCATTACTTGAGATCTAGAAAGAAAGATTTGGGTAATTGGTACTTAAGGTAAAAAAGAGGGGTAAGCTACTCACATCGCACCGCTACGACCACCGACCCTTGCTACGTTCCCGTCCTGGGGGATTAGGCAGGAGCTGGTCGTGTGAGACTTACCCCGCCGCAAAAGTAGCTATTTTATTGCGTTCAACAATCGACAAGTGAAATTTTTGTTGAGCATTCTCATCACGCACCAATCCAAACAAAAAATCTCGTTAACTTAGCCCACTGAAAACGAGCCGATTTATTGGACGTAGAAGCACAAAAAAGATGTCAGAAAAACTTGATCTATCCCTAGTTATACCACTTTTCAACGAAGAGGAATCGCTGCCTGAGTTGCACGATTGGATTGTGCGCGTGATGCAAGCCAACAATTTCAGCTACGAAATTTTGTTTGTAAACGATGGCAGCAACGATAATTCATGGGGCGTAATTTGTGATTTGAAAGCGAAGAACAATACTGTTCGTGGCATCAAATTTCAACGCAATTATGGTAAATCTGCGGCGCTTTTTGCAGGATTCGAAGCTTGTAATGGCGATGTTGTAATCACTATGGATGCCGATTTGCAAGACAGTCCAGAAGAAATCCCAGAACTCCGCCGCATGATTGTGGAAGACGGCTACGACTTGGTTTCTGGCTGGAAGAAAAAACGCCATGACCCCATTTCAAAAACGATTCCCACCAAATTATTCAATTGGGCAACACGAAAATTGACGGGCATCTACCTCAACGATTTCAATTGTGGATTGAAAGCCTATCGCAAAAATGTCGTAAAAAGCATTGAAGTTTATGGCGAAATGCACCGCTACGTGCCTGTATTGGCGAAGTTCGCTGGATTCAAAAAAATCGGTGAAAAAGTCGTTGAACATCAAGCCAGAAAATACGGCACTACCAAATTTGGTTTGAATCGTTTCATGAACGGCTTTTTGGATTTGTTTACCGTTGTTTTCATGGGCAAATTCTCCAAAAAACCGATGCATTTCTTTGGCGCGCTGGGCACTTTCATGTTTGTGATTGGCTTTGGAATTGCATTCTATTTGGGTATTTCCAAACTTTTCATCGACCAAAACAATCGTTTGCTGGCCAGTCGTGCAGAATTTTTCATCGCCCTGACCGCTATGATTATTGGTGTTCAATTTTTCTTGGCTGGCTTCATCGCTGAATTGATTGGTAGAAATTCAAGTACACGGAACCATTATTTGATTGAAGAGGAGGTTTGATTATGACCCACCACTCCAAAGCACCATTCAGAATCGGATTAGCCGGCGGAGGCACCGATGTGAGTCCCTATTGCGACCAATTCGGAGGTGCCGTTGTGAATGTCACCATCAATAAATATGCCCATGCCAGTATTTTGCCGCGCAATGATGGGAAAATCGTTTTTATTCAGGAAAACACCGGCAAGCGCTGGGAAGGCAAAGCAGAACTCGAAATCACCGTGGACGACGATTTCTTTCTGCAACAAGGCGTTTACAACCACATAGCCAAGTATTTCAACAAAGCACCTTTGTCATTCGAATTGGTCACGTCGATGGATGTGCCTACGGGTTCAGGTTTGGGTACGAGTTCTACCTTGGTTGTGGCAATAATCGCGGCATTTGCCGAATGGCTAAAATTGCCTTTGGGTAATTATGATTTAGCGCGCATAGCTTATGAAATTGAACGACTCGAATTGGATAAAAACGGTGGTCGCCAAGATCAATATGCTGCCACATTTGGAGGATTCAATTTTATCGAATTCCGCCAAGACGATACTGTGATTGTGAACCCGCTAGATTTAGACAAAAACTTCACCAATGACTTGGCTTATTCGCTCGTTTTGTTCTACATGAAAACATCACGTGCATCGGCACATATCATTGAAAAACAGCAAGAAAACGTTCGAAAAGGCAAAACAGAAGCCATTGAAGCCACACATCAATTGAAACAATCCACTTGGGCTATGAAAGAAGCTTTGTTGCAATCAGACATAGTCAAATTAGGGAAAATCATGGATGAAAGTTGGCAAAACAAAAAGAAATTGAGCACCAATATCACCAACCCAAAAATTGATGCAATATACGATGCGGCCAAAGCTGCAGGTGCTGTGGGCGGAAAGATTTCTGGCGCCGGTGGTGGTGGTTTTATGATGTTTTGTTGTCCAGAACATACGAAAACAAAAGTTGTACAAGCCTTACTTCAATTGGGCGGACAGGTGTTCCCTTATAGTTTTGTGAACCAAGGTGTAGAAAAATGGACGAGTCATTGAAAAATATTCCCTGCATCATTTTGGCGGGTGGCTTTGGTTCGCGCTTACAGTCCGTTGTTAATGACGTTGCCAAACCTATGGCGCCTATGGGCAACAAACCGTTTCTACACATTTTGATGGATTATTTATACCAAGAAGGCATTGAAAACTTTGTGCTTTCCTTGGGATACAAAGCCGAAACTGTGAGCGCCTATTTTGAAAAATTATCACTGCCCTACTCCATTCAATATGTCATTGAAAATGAGCCTATGGGCACTGGAGGCGGCATTAAAAAAGCGCTACAAGCTGTTGATGCTGACGAATTTTTGGTTGTTAATGGCGATACGTTTTTCCGGCTTCCAATCGCAAAATTTATTCAAGATGCGCAAGATTCAGAAGCTGATTTTTTCATGGCTTTGATGGAAAATAAAAACACCAATCGTTTTGGTTCAGTGCGTTTGGATAATGAATTGATCGTTGATTTTGGCACACCCCACACCGATGGATTGAACAATGCAGGCGTATATTTTTTGAAGAAAGCTGAATTTTTAATGGCTTGCGAAACCGATAAATTCTCCCTTGAAACAGAAATCTTCCCGAAACTAATTCGCAATAAACAACTGAAAGCCAAATGTTATGAGGCATATTTCATCGACATAGGCATTCCTGAAGATTATCAACGGGCAAAAAATGAATTGGGGAAAATCAGAATAGACCAAACTTGGACCTTGTTTCTCGACCGCGATGGCGTTATCAATGAACGTATTGTTGGCGACTATGTGAAACGCGTTGAAGATTTTCATTTTATGCCGGGTGCTTTGAATGCCATCGTTGAATTAAGCAAGACTTTTCAGCGCATTATTGTGGTCACCAATCAGCAAGGCATTGGCAAAGGATTGATGACGGAGCGTAACCTTCTCGACGTGCATCGTTATATGCAGTCTGAAGTGGAAAAGCACAGAGGGAAAATTGATGCTGCTTATTTTGCGCCGCAGCTTTCTGCAGAAAATTCAGAGATGCGAAAACCGAATATAGGTATGGCCAAACAAGCGCAAACTGATTTTCCTGAAATTGATTTTGCCAAGGCAGTGATGATTGGCGACTCTGATTCGGATATTGTATTCGGGCAAAAAGCTGGCATGATAACTGTAAAACTGGATAATGTGGACACAAGCAAAAGTCAACCCGATTTTTTTCGAAAAGATTTGGCTGCATGCCTAGAATTATTTGAAATTTGTACCGTTTAAACTAGATATTTTATGAAACTTTTTTTGACATCATTGACCTTGATTTTTTGTTTGCAAGTAACATTCGCTCAAGACGATTGGAACAAAACCAATGCAAAAGGAGAAAAACACGGTCCATGGAAAGAGTTTTATGAAAACTCAAAAATTCCGCG
>JBIIJN010000055.1:0-18137 GCA_044233745.1 Crocinitomicaceae bacterium | reverse complement strand
CAGGTGAGGCACGGCATCAACGTCGTATCTGTTCATAATAGCAGCACAAATACCTACGGTTCCTGGTCTTTTGCGTATGGATATTTTCTCCAATAATCCGTTTTCATGCTCACGATATACGTACTCCTCACGGTGGTACGTCACATTCACAAATTTGGGCTTAAACTCCATTAAAGGGTCGATTCCATTATATATAGAATGAATGCTCATGCCTTTTAACGGAGGTAATATCTCGAAAGAGAAAAGCGTGTCTGATGAATTGTTGATGTGGTCTATTACTTTCATTGTAAAAATTAGGAAGTTGCAAATATAAACGTAAAACTCAAGCTTAAGTTTTAATATGTGGCAAATGATATTTTACACCATTATTTTTCTGCCCAATTGCTCCTATCCAAGGTTCTGAATTGAATGGCTTCGGCCAAATGGGTCACTTCGATGTTTTCTGAATTGTCCAAATCGGCAATGGTTCGGGCTACTTTCAAAATGCGATCGTAGGCGCGTGCAGAGAGCCCCAATTTATCCATCGCGGTTTTCATTAAACTCATAGATGCATCGCTGATTTGGCAGTGTTTGTGTAGGTCGCGATTTTCCATTTGGGCATTGGCGTGTATGCCTTTTTTCTTAATGAAACGCCTTTCTTGCACCTGTCTTGCTTTAATAACCCGTTCACGTATGTCTGCACTGGTTTCGCTGGGTTGGTCGTATGCCAATTCCTGAAATCCAACGGGTGTCACTTCCACATGCAAGTCAATTCTATCCAACAAAGGACCAGAAATTTTATTCAAATAGCGCTGCACAACAGGTGGGCCACAAACACAATCTTTATCTGGGTGGTTGTGATATCCACACGGACAAGGATTCATCGCAGCCACAAGCATAAATCCCGTTGGATATTCCACCGTGAATTTAGCACGCGAAATGGTCACAACGCGATCCTCCAAAGGTTGCCGCATCACTTCCAATACAGTGCGTTTGTATTCGGGCAATTCATCTAAAAACAGAACACCATTGTGCGCCAAAGAAATTTCTCCAGGTTGTGGGAAACTTCCGCCACCCACCAAAGCGACATCGGAGATTGTGTGATGTGGTTTTCTAAAAGGCCGTGAGGTGATTAAGCCCTGGGAAACATCTGTTTTACCCGCAACACTATGAATTTTAGTGGTTTCCAACGATTCCTCCAAAGTCATGGGGGGCAGAATGGTCGACAATCGCTTGGCCAACATGGACTTTCCTGCACCTGGTGGACCGATTAAAATCACATTGTGCCCGCCAGCGGCGGCAATTTCAAAAGCCCGCTTGATATTGGCTTGACCTTTCACATCTTTGAAATCCACAGTATCGTTGGTGACCCTGTTGTAGAACATTTCGTGTAAATCAATTTTATAGGGTTCAAATGCGCCGGGATTGTCGAAATAAGCAATTACGTCCTTGATGTGTTCCATGCCATAAACATTTAAGCCTTCCACAACAGCGGCTTCTCTGCAGTTTTCTTTGGGTATAATCAGGCCTTTGAATCCCTCTGCTTTGGCTTGTAAGGCGATGGGCAAAATGCCCCGCACGGGTTTTACTTCACCATCCAAAGACAATTCGCCCAAGATGATGTATTCTTCCAAGTTTTCGCCTGAAATTTGACCTGTAACTGACAGAATGCCGCATGCAATGGTCAAGTCGAAAACAGAGCCTTCTTTGCGAATATCTGCCGGCGCCATGTTGATGGTGATTTCTTTGCCTGGCCACTGCAAATCATTATTATTAAACGCCGCTTTGATGCGCTGCTGACTTTCTTTTACTGCGCTGTCGGGCAATCCGACCAAATAAAAATTGATTCCTTTTCCGAGATTTACCTCGATGGTAATCGTTGTTGCATCCACGCCAAAAACGGCGCTTCCGTAGGTCTTGCTGATCATGATGTAGTAGTTTTGGTTGAGGCAAATGTATAACAATATTTTAATTTGAAGCTTTTTTAATCAAAAAAGTGATTATTAATTTGTCTTTTTAATTTTTGATATTGTTTTATAGTACATTTTTCGGCATGGATTATTGCTATCTTTGCGCTTCAAAAATTCACCCTATATGGATATTTTAATAAAAGTTGGACAGTTGATTTTGGCGCTTGCCATTTTGGTAACGGTTCATGAATTTGGTCATTATTTGGCTGCGAGAGCGTTTAAAACCCGCGTTGAAAAATTTTATTTGTTTTTCAATCCTTGGTTTTCAGTTTTCAAAAAGAAAATTGGCGATACTGAGTGGGGATTGGGTTGGTTGCCGCTAGGGGGCTACGTGAAAATCGCGGGCATGATTGACGAATCCATGGACACCGAGCAAATGAAACAAGAACCACAACCTTGGGAGTTCCGCTATAAACCAGCTTGGCAACGTTTGATTATTATGTTGGGTGGAATTATCGTGAATTTGATTCTGGGATTTGGAATCTATATCTTCATTTTGTGGGGCTATGGCAAAACGTATGTTGGTGCCGAAGGAAATGGTCATGGAGTTTATGTAGGTGAAGTTTTACAGCAATATGGTTTCCAAAATGGAGATAAAATTGTGAGCATGGGCGGCAAAGAAATTAAGTCGTTGGATGAAGTTGGAAAAGGAATTATGTTGCGCGCTGAACGTGAATTTGTGGTGCTCCATGAAGATGGTACTGAAGAGACCATTAAATTGCCAGAAGATGTGGAATATGAAATCTTCAAAACTGAAGGCATGAATACGGTTTCGCATCGTTACTACCCAATAATTGGTCAAGTTGTTGACGGTCTAGAAGCTCATAAAAAAGGGTTGAAAGCTGGTGATGCTGTTTTGGCAATCAACGGAAATGAAATAAAGTTTTGGGATGAATTTACTGAATCTATTAAATCAAATGCCGGCGGTACACTTGCTTTAACCATTGAGCGCGCTGGTAAAATTGAAGAAATCAGTGTAGATGTTGATTCAACTGGTAAAATTGGAATTGCCATGTCAACAGAAATAGCAGAGCATGGTCTGTCTAAATCGAAAATTGACTATTCTTTTGCTGATGCTTTCAGCGCTGGAATCGGTTTTGGGTATCAAACCCTGCGAGATTATGTGGTGAGTTTGAAATTTATTTTCACATCCAAAGGAGCTACTGGACTTGGAGGTGTGGGCACCATTGCTAATCTCTATGGTTCTAAATGGGTGTGGCACGACTTCTGGATGACCACGGCATTCCTGTCGTTTATGTTGGCATTTTTAAATTTGTTGCCTATTCCAGCTTTGGATGGCGGTCATGTGGCATTTCTTTCTTGGGAAATGATTACTGGAAAATCTCTTCCGCAAAAATTCTTGGAATATGCACAAATGGTGGGTATTATCTTTTTACTCGGTTTGATGCTATACGCCAATGGACTGGATGTGCTGCGTGGTCTGGGACTGTGGAAGTAACTCAATAGAATACTGAAAACCGTTGAACTTTATTGGGGTCTTCCTTTGTTTCTGAGTGTCCTACCGACAACCAATAATCGAGGTCACAAAAGACACATAGAAGGCACAGAAAACGTAAAGAAGATTGAAAAAATCTCTCTATGAAGAGTGCACTTTTTTGTAAAAACACTTCGTGAAAACTTCTTGCTCTTAGAGCCTTTGTGGTAAAAAATGCCACTAAGTACCAGCAGCCAACAACCTACATCAACCACTGCAAGCCCCATCTCAAATAAAGACCATACATATGCTGCACATGTGGTGTCTGTTTTTGATAGGTGTCCAGTAAGCCGTAGCGAAATTCAGGAATGAAATAGACGCCCAAATTTCTGCCCAAATTCCAGCGCACGCCCAAATTGGCCACCACATCAATGTTGAAATAGTTGTAGTTGTCCTTGAGCTTTTCTGTTGTTTCTATTTCTTTATCAAACTCATCTTTCACCACCTGGGTGTAGCGCGTAGTTACAAACATTTTTGGGGCAATCCCCAAAGCACCTTGAATCAAAAAGCGGTCGCCATATTGAAACACAGCTCTAAAAGGCAAGGTCAAATGTTGTTTTACTTTCCGATAGGTCAAAAAAGTCTCTCCTTCCTCACTTTTATACTGAAAACCGATTTGGTTGTATTCCACGCCAAACTCAATCATCAACCAACGATTTGCACTTGAGCGTAAACCAAATTCAAAACTCCTTGTCCATAAGGGGATTTCTTGTTCGCGAATGCCCAACGAATCACCAAATACGGTCGGTCGTTCACCTAAAGTTCGGAAGCCATTCACATGCGACATGCCAAAGAAAAATTCGTCGTCCGTTTTTTGAACCAGTTTGCCTTTGCGGTTGTAAAAAGTTCTAAGTGAATCTGTTATTACCACAGGATTCGCCGCTGTGGTATCGGTTTGCGCACTTAAAAGAAATGGAACGAACACAAATATAAACGTACACATCGTGTATAATGAAATATTGCCTTTCATGGAATGATTTTTGAGTGTAATTTCGCGTAAATTTAATACAAACTCGCGATTATGAATTCAAATCAACAGACGAACAAAAAGAAGGCTTCGTTGGTAAAACGTATTTTAAAATGGTCTGGCATCAGTTTTTTGGTTCTAATCATCTTGTTGATCGCGCTACCACTCATTTTTCAAAAGAAAATTTTCAATGCCATCATCGAAGAAGCCAACCTTAGTTTACGCGCAGATGTAAGTATTGAAGATTATGATTTGACTTTGATTTCTACTTTTCCAAACATGATTTTGGAGCTCAAGGAGGTGAAAATTACGGGAAGAGATGAATTTGCCGGCGTTGATTTGATTGATGCTGGAACCATAGAAGCCAAGTTGAATTTGCGTTCTGTTTTTTCAGATGAAATAAAAATCGAACGTATCGCGCTCAAAGATGCCAATATTAATGTAATGATTACCAAAGATGGTTTGGCCAATTACGACATCGCGATTCCGGATTCGGTGCAAGTGGAGCAAACGGAACCAACCAAATTTGCCCTCAATTTGAAATCATATTCGATTGAAAATACCAACATCAATTATGAGGACAAAGCGGGCAATATGAGCATGGTAATCACGCAAATGAATCATTCGGGCTCTGGCGATTTGACGCAGGATGTAGTTGATTTTGAGACCAAAACAACCATCGAAGCGATGACGTTTATCATGGATGGCATTCCTTATTTGGTAGGAACGCACACGGATGCCGTTTTCAATGTATTGATGGAAAACACAGAAAAAGGCACACGATTTACCCTCAAAGAAAACGAATTGAAATTGAACGATTTTGCCACTTCTTACAATGGTTGGGTTGAAATGACCGATGATTACATGGATTTTGACCTGAACTTGGATGCTTCAAAATCTACTTTTGCTTCTTTTTTGTCGTTGATGCCCTCGGTGTATCGCACAGGTTATGAATCCATGATTACCAAGGGTTCATTTGAGATGAACGGCTACCTCAAAGGCAAAATGACCGAAACTGATATGCCCGGTTTTCTCTTTGAATTGTTGGTGAGCGATGCCAGTTTTTCCTATCCCGACTTGCCTTCTGGTTTTCGGAATATTTTTATCGATGTTACCGCCAAACGCGAAGCAGGACCGAACCTAGATAATACGAGTGTGGATGTAAAAAAAATCAATATCGACTTTTTGGAAAACACCATCCGCGCAGATTTTTTCCTAACATCGTTGATGAGCGACCCCAATATCAAATCAAATGTGTTGGCGAAAGTGAATTTAGGAACGCTCGACCAAGTGATGCCGATGCTGCCGGGTGAATCCTACAAAGGAAAATTGGATGCCGATATGCACTTCAACGGACGCATGTCTGCCATTGAACAAGAGCGCTACGAAGATTTTGAGGCGCGTGGATTTTTGAAACTGATGGGATTTGAATACAACTCGCCCGATTTCACTAAACCCATATTGGTGCATGAAATGGATATGGAATTTTCGCCGAAATTTTTAGCGGTCAATAAAGCGGATCTGGAAATCGGAGAATCGGACATGAAATTAAACGGTCGTGTCGATAATTACATGGCTTACATGTTTAGAGATGAACTTTTACAAGGCGATTTTAATCTGGATTCGAAATACATGAATCTCGACGAATTGATGGGTGTAAGTGTTGAATCGAGTCCTGCAGAAGTAGCCGATTCTAATGCCAGTGATGACGATTATTCTCTTCCTGCTAATTTGGATGTCAACTTGCGCGCCAATATTGGTAAGTTGGATTATGATGGCATGACTTTTACCAATCTCACGGGTGGGGTAGGGCTTAAAGAATCGGTTGCTTCATTGAATAATGTACAAATGAATGCTTTTGGTGGCGCGATGGGCATGGATGGTACCTACGACACGCGCAATGCCAAAGAACCCAAAGTGGATTTCAAATACCGCATGACAGAAGTGGATGTGCGTGAACTCACCAAACAGTTTTTGACCATAGAAAAATTGATGCCGATTGCCAAACATGTCGATGGTCGTTTGTCAACCAATTTCACGTTGAACAGTGCATTGACCAGCAATTTGGACTTGATTCTTGAATCATTATCGGGAGGTGGTGATTTCTCAATGAAGCTTTTGAAAATTGGTGATTTTGAACCTTTGAATAAGTTGAGCAACGAACTGAGAATGCCAGAATTAAGCAGTCAGACTTTGCGGGATGTTGCGGCTTCCTTCTTCATCAAAGATGGCAAAATCAACGTGAAGCCTTTCAATCTGAAGATGGACAAAATCAAAGTAGATAAAATTCAAGGCTGGACCTCTTTGACGCAAAACATCAACTATACGATGACCATGTTGGTGCCCAAGGAGATGATTCCCGGTGATATCATCAAACGCATCGAACAAGGCTTGGGTCAGTTGGGCGGCGTTGCACAAAAATTGAATTTAGGCACATTACCCGCTTTCATTCCTGTCGATGTAAAAATAGGTGGCACGGTTAAAAGTCCAGAAATTACCACTGATTTTGAGCAAAGCATCAAGCGCTTGACGGGCAACCTGAAAGATCAAGTAACTGATGTGGTTAATCAAACCATCGACAAAGTTAAAGATTCAGTAACCACCATAGTTAACGACAAAGTGGATGAGGTGAAAACCGATTTAATTGAGCGCAAAAACAAATTATTGGCCGACGCCCAAAAGCAAGCTGATCAAGTGAAAGCTGCTGCCAAAAAGCAAGCAGATGTTGTTCGAGCAGAAGCCAACAAAAAAGCTGATGAGCTTGTGGCAGCGGCGTCTAATCCAGTGGAAAAGAAAATTGCCGAACGCTCAGCCAAAGAAATCCGAGAACAAGCAGAAAATAAAGCCAAGAAAATCGAAGACGAAGCCAGTAAAAAAGCCGACCAAATCATGAATGAAGCCAGAGAAAAGGGGGATAAGTTGCAGTAGGTATTTATGAAGTCAGTTTTTTCCCTAATCAATATGGAAAGGAATTTTTTATTATGACGCCTTTGGAACTCCAACATTTTCTGCTCAGCTGGAACAAAAACCGACTGGACAAACTGGCGCCCGCAATGATATCGGAATTTAAAAATGCACCCGAACGTTGGGATGCGCTCCACGAAATCGCCATCACCAAAGCCGAATATCCGTTTCAAGAATATGCCTCTTGGCTTTGTGGACATTTGACGGATGAATTTTATTTGAATCAGAATTCAAAGCGCATGGCTCAAGTTGTTGATGCGTGGCTCATCACTGAAAATCAATCTATTCGCAGAAACTTATTGAAAATCATGCTTGCCGTGCCATCCCAACATAGAAGTGGTGAGGTGCTCGATCGATTGTTGCACAACATTTCTTCGCCCAATGAAGCCATTGCTGTGCGTTCTTATTCTTTTCATATGCTCATGAATTTTCTCAAGGAACACCCCGATTTGCGCTACGAAATAGACACGATAATTGATTCGTTTCCTGAGCTTTTTAAAGTGCCAGCCATGCAAAGTTGCTTGAAGAGGTATAGAAAGGTTGCTGGCTGCTAGCTTCTGGCTACTAGCTTCTGGTTCAAATAGGCTGTTGGCTTGCTTCGCTTTAGCTTGCTAACAGCGAGCAGCTAACCGCTATTTTCCATCAACACGATAACTGTACTGCAACATTACCGTTCTAGGTGGTTCAGGGCGCAGCGGTCGGAGAGAATAAACACGGTTCAAGATATTGGCCGAAATCAATGCGATTTTATGCGAATCGTTGATTTTGTAGCTGATTCTAGCGTCAAATATCGGATTGCCGCCATTGTTATTGTTGAAATAATTCATGTAAACAATGGGTTGAAGCGTTCCAGTTGAAATGGTGTAATTTTCAAATTCTTCAATGGCCCTGTCCAAATTCACCAACTTCGAGAAATACTTAAATGAAATGCCTATGGCCAATTTGTTGTGCGCGTATTCTACATCAAGTTTCAGATTGTGAAGAAAACGATATTTCAAAATGCTGCTTTCTGGATTCAAGCTCGTATTGTTATAGGAGAGTTCGTTGTTAAACAAATCTGTGGTGTACACATAATCAGGTTCTAAGGAAACAGGCACAATGTAGGTGTAGCCAAACATAAATGTCAATGCGTCTTTTTCTGAAAATTTGGCCAATCCTTGCACTGACAAATCCAAGCCCATTACCCTTGAGCGACCGGTATTCACAAATTTGAATCCCGCTGGTGGATTGGAACCAAAATCCCAAATCCCAAAAAGATATTCTATGGTGTTTTCATAATGCTGCATAAAGCCCGCCAAATCTGCGTAGCCAAAGAATTTTCCAAATTTAAAACCTTGTTTGATGCCTACCTCGGCATTGTTACTCTTTTCTGGTTGCAAATCAGGGTTAGGGAACATACCCAAATTGCCGATGCCGGTGCGAATAAAACGCTCAGTAATCGTAGGGAAGCGATAACCTTGACCAAAAGACGCACGGATATAGGTTTCTTGAAATATTTTAATACTCAATCCGCCTCTGAAAATGGGCTGAATAACTGCTTTGTCATTGTTCAATTGATAACTTTCTAGCCGCGAACCCACCGATAAATTGATGATTTTATACATCTTTTTCTCGATTTGTGCATAGCCCGATAAGTTGTGCAAAGTGTTGTTTGGTGAACCAGAACCAACATATAACATGGCAAATGAATTGGTATAATGAGAAGTGACTCCACCAATGAAATCAAATCCGTTGATGAATTTGTAAGAACGTTGAAATTGATAATCGAAGTAGCTCGTTGTGGCTCGGTTATCTTGTCCTCCGCTTATTTTGTTGTCGGCGTGCAAAATTCTTCCGCGCAGGGTATGCTTGGCTCCCGTTTGTTGATAAAATTGCACAAAAGGATCAATGTATCCAATGAATTGTTCCTGCAAAAATGCTGCCCCAGGATAGGCGCGATAAAGTCCTGTTGAGTCGTTGAGCCAAGCAAAAGCTAACACACCACGAGCCAGCATTACGTTGCCATTTACACCATAACTTAAGCCAGAAATTTTCTTTGATTTGTGACGCAAATTGAAATTGAAACGCGCCCGATAAGAAGCCATTTGTCGATTGCTAAAATTGGAAATGGTATCAAATTGCGGTGGATCCATCCAATAAATAAAGGCTGAATCCTTAACTGGCGGACCCATATAACCGTGGTCATAATTGATATTTGCGCCCAATACAATGTCCCAACGTTTGTACTGTCTTGAATGAAGCATGTTCATCCCATGAATTCCTGGATAGGCGTTAGACCATTCATCTACACCGAAGCGAGGAAAAGTATATGCACCAGAATAAACATTGATTTTGGTAAGTGGTTTTGATTTTGGATAAGCTGTTCGGATGTGAATTGCCCCCGATAATGCTGACGAACCTGAAAGCACCGAACTGGCCCCTTTAATGACCTCAATTTGTTCGATATTTTCAACAGGAATAAAGCCCCATTCAGGCCTACCTGCATCTCCAGAAAGCATCGGCATATCATCCACAATAACGGCAACTTTTGACCCAACACCAAAGGTGAATCCTGAACCGCCTCTAATTTGTGGCTCGCCATCTAATATGTTCAGGCCTGGCGTTTGGTCGAGAATGGTTTCTATACTTCGCGTGTTCTTGTTTTCGATGATTTCAGGTTTAATCACTTCCATTGAAACTGTAATTTCTTCTATCGGTCGGTCAAATTTACCTACTAGGATTTCAACTGCCCCTGTGGTATGCGAATAAGGAAGAAGTGAAAAATTGTGTGTATATGTTTGACCAGCAACAACTTCTATATTCAGGGTGTCGTTCATCATACCTGAGAATCGGCAAATCAAGACATGAGACCCCGCTGGTAGCGAAATGCGATATACACCATCCAAATTAGCCAATCCTCCTATAGAGGGGTCGTTACGCAAAATAACCGTTGCTCCAACCAAGGGCTCCGATGTAGATGCGTCGCTAATGATTCCCGTGAGCGTGGCATTTTGGGCATAGAATTGTTGCACACAAAAAAGTGTGCTGAAGAGAATCGCGAACGAAATGTTTTTTTTCAATGACGTAGAATTAGTCCTTAACGATTACAATTTTCTTCGTTAAAATGCCAGTTCCATTAGATACGCGAACAAAATATACGCCAGTCTGGGGAATGTCAATCAACAGTGTTTCTTGAGCTGCAACACCTGATGTGATTGGCTGACCCAAAGCATTGTAAATTTCGAATTGGCTGCCAATTGTAAGGTCGCGAATTCTCAAAGACGCGTTGAATTGAGCCACTGAGAATTCTTTTTGAATTTCTTGAGGTGTTGACAAGGCATCATTGTAAATCAATTGCAAATCGTCGAACCAAGCAATAGAACCATTCACCGCTGCTGTGCTATCGCCAGAAGTAAGAATAATCAATATATATTCTGGATTGTCTGAACTTACATAGTTGAAAGGCACAGAAAAACGCACCCAAGTTGCCGATGGCTGAGTCATATCGAAACGGGCTCTTCCTACTGTGTTTGCTGCAGTTGAAGAAGTTTCAGGCATTTGACCAGCGCCAGTTTTGTGCAAAAGAACTTCTACTTTTCCTTTATCAATGTTGCCATTCGCTGATGATGGTTGATATTTGTACCAGCCCACAATGCTATCAGGACGCGAGGTCAATGGCGTGTTCCAACGTGGGTCTGTGGCATCCGTAAAAACGTATCCATTAGCAGGATTGAAATCTGCATGAACGCGACCATTTGTCAAAAGCCCATTGGCCACAACATTGAATACAGATTTGTTTTCAAGTTTAATAGAAAAACCGTTTTCACGTCCTGTATCTTGGGATAAGACTACCGGAGCACTAGTCGATAAAAATGAATCATCCGATGTTTTTAAAGAGCTCCAATTTACCGGCTCAAGTGTAGCACCAGAGCCATCCCAAGTTTCAAATCCGGGATTTTCAATTTGTTGTGCAAGACTTATGTTCAATAGGAACACTGTTGCTGAAATACAGAGTAAAGCTTTTTTCATTGTGTTTTGTTTGGTTGAGACAAATATGCACATTTTTTCTAATAGCGTATATGTGTAAAGACTTTTCGTTGTTATCATGTTGATTATAAGCCTATTATTTTTTGAATTTATTGTTCGATTACGTTGGTACATTTTTTTTTCTGTGCGAATGTTGATTTTTTTTGTTTTGTGAGCCAACCACCCACGTGTTTTCATCGTTTATGATGTATACATCAAATTCGGGACACATGATTAGTCACACCGTAGAAATAAAAAAATACAACGAAGTCAATTTGGTATTGCGTCATTTTATTCAGCGCAGCGCCCGTTTACTCCCTATTTTTGCAGAACTTAAAACTTTAAATCTATCTGATGCTGAATCGATTAGACAGTATCAAGCGATTTGTGATTTGTTCTTGCAATTCAATTACGATGATTCTACGTCTCAGCATTACATTGGTTCGGATATCTTAGATAGAATTCGCAATACATTTTTTGCGATTCATAATGCAGATGAATTATCTACTGAGGTTGCCGATCATTTACTTTCACATTTTTTTGAAGAATATCAACGCCTGCTGAACAATTGGTCGGCCATTGAATTGAATTGACTACTGCTATAATTCCATGTTTATTTAAACAAAAAAAATGCTCCGAACTCGAAGCACTTTTTTGTTTTATATAGGATAATTTTTATTTGGCTAGTTCTTCGTAAACAGCTGACAAGTGCTCGGCAATCATTTCAGCAGAACGACCTTCAATTTGATGACGCTCAACAAAGTGCACCAATTTATCATCTACAAAAACACCAATGGATGGTGAAGATGGCGGATAAGGCAAAAAGTGCTGACGCGCTTGGTTTACCGCTTCAAAATCAAATCCAGCAAAGGCTGTAAATAAATTTTTCGGTGCTTTCGGGCTGTTCAACGACAATTTAACGCCTGGTCGTAAAGTGCCTGCCGCACAACCACATACAGAGTTGATTACCAAAAGCATGGGGCCTTTGTTGTTGGATACAGTTTGGTCTACTGCATCGGCGTTTGTTAATTCTTGAAAACCATGATTCGTTAAATCGGCCTTCATCGGTATTACTAAGTGTTCTGGATACATGTTTTTATTTTTAATAGTTTAACAAAAGAAGTAGGTTTTGGTTTGATTTAGGCTGCTAGCTGCTGGCTATTGGTAGCGGGTAATTTTTTTGCTTCAGGTATCAGCTAGAAGCTAGTCGCTAGCAGCCAGAAGCCTTTAACCTACAAATCAAACTTAATTCCTTGCGCCAATGGCAAAGAGTCTGTGTAATTTATGGTATTGGTTTGTCTGCGCATATAGATTTTCCAAGCATCTGAGCCCGATTCACGTCCGCCGCCAGTTTCTTTTTCGCCACCAAATGCACCGCCAATTTCAGCACCAGAGGTACCGATGTTTACGTTGGCAATACCGCAATCTGAACCAGCATGGGACAAGAATTTCTCAGCGTCTTTCATGCTGTTGGTCATAATCGCAGAGGATAATCCTTGAGGAACACCGTTTTGAACTGCAATGGCTTCTTCAACACCACCGCTGTATTTCATGATGTATAAGATTGGGGCAAATGTTTCATGCTGCACGATAGCAAAATGGTTCTGCGCTTCAACAATAGCCGGACGCACATAGCAACCTGATTCGTAGCCTTCGCCAGTCAAAATTTCGCCAGCAGAAACGATTTTTCCGCCTTCCTGCACTGCTTGATCAAGTGCATATTTGTAAGCATTTACGGCATCTTTATCGATAAGTGGTCCAACGTGGTTATTTTGATCCAAAGGATTTCCAATTTTCAATTGTTTGTAGGCATTTACCAAGGCATCGCGCACTTTGTCGTAAACACTTTCGTGGATGATCAAACGACGTGTGGATGTGCATCGCTGACCCGCAGTACCAACAGCCCCAAACACAACACCAGGCACAACGATTTTCAAATCGGCATCTGGTGCAATGATAACAGCGTTGTTTCCACCCAATTCCAATAATGATTTGCCCAAACGCTCACCAACAGCAGCGCCCACAGATTTACCCATGCGTGTTGAACCCGTTGCAGAAACCAAAGGAACTCTTTTATCTTCTGCCATTAATTTTCCGATAGTTGCATCGCCAATAACCAAGCAAGATACGCCCTCAGGAACATGGTTGGCGGCAAAAACTTCAGCAGTAATTTTCTGACAAGCAATTGCAGTCAATGGTGTTTTTTCGGATGGCTTCCAAACGCAAGCATCACCACAAATCCAAGCCAAAGCAGTATTCCAGCACCAAACCGCCACTGGGAAATTGAATGCCGAAATGATGCCCACAAGACCAAGTGGGTGGTATTGTTCATACATTCTGTGACCAAAACGCTCAGAGTGCATCGTTAGGCCGTGCAACTGACGAGAAAGACCTACGGCAAAATCGCAGATGTCAATCATTTCTTGTACTTCGCCCAAACCTTCTTGCAAAGATTTCCCCATTTCATAGGAAACCAAAGCGCCCAAAGCATCTTTGTGAAAACGCAATTTTTCGCCCAACTGACGCACCACTTCACCTCGTTTTGGAGCAGGTACCAAGCGCCATGTCAAGAATGCTTCTTCTGCTTTTTTAATCACTGCATCATAATCAGCCGCCGTAGCAGAAGCCACCGAGCCAATCAATTGCGCATCAACTGGCGAAATTGAATCGATTTGTGCCCCGCTTGTTTTTATCCATTGCGCACCAGTCGATGCTCCGTAGTTTTGAGTTTCAACGCCCAATTGCTCCAATATAGCTTGGATATCTGTAGTATTTTGAGTTTCTGTTGTCATAATTTCACTGAATTTGTGGCTGCAAAAGTAGTGATTTTTGTGGGAAAGGGAAGTGATGTTTGGTACAAAGAAATATCGAATATATCGAATTCTATTTTCCGTTTATCTTCTCTTCCTCCTTCTTTCTCTGCCTTTTCATCCAGTCATTGAAAATGAGTTCATTCTCTTCTATGTAAATCTTAAGACGCACCATAGGTGGTTTACTCAGCCAAATTTTGAGCTACAAATCACGGATATGTTTGGGTGTGTCACTGGGTTTGCCTAATTCATCTAGCCACATCTCTAATCTTTTCTGCATTCTTATGATTATCAAAAATTTCGCGCAGTTTGGCAACGCGGGCTTCAATGTGTTCTGATGTGATTTCTAAAGCTGTCAAGGTCTTGATTAAATCTCGCCATTCTTGGGCATTGTGTCCAATTGAGCATAAAATTTCAAGGTCAGTGCCATGCACCATTTCTGGCGTAGCCAAACAAAATCCGCCGTTGGAAAGGGCGTTCAAAAGCTTGTGCTTCAGTCCTGTGGCTTGAAATGTAGGAAGTAAATTGATGCGCGCTTCTCTAATGAGTTGATTAAGTGCTTCATCATCCGGATTTTCAATGAGTTGGGGCTTTGCAGGATGTTGTTCCACATATTTTTTAAAGGCGGGCGATGGATCTTTGCCTGCTATAATCAGCGACAATCCGAGGTCTTTGTGCCAAACTTTGTCCAACACAAACTCAATGCCTTTGATGTTTTCAATAACGGATAAATTGCCGTGCAACAAAGCATAATTTCCACGACCACGTTCGCCTGAGCCCCAATTCAAAGGGTTGAACACGGGGATGTATATGCCTTTGTTGTATTTCTTTTGAAAATAGGCATCGTCGGCATGGGAAACATCCAAGATTTCATCGACTTGCTGGAAACACCAATTTTCGAATTTTTCCAATTTCTTGGCTTCCGATTTGAAGTACCAACGCTTGAAGAATTTAGGCTCAATAGCCGCCAATCCCTCGTAATAATGATGCTCAATGTTATGTGCGCGGACTAAGATTTTTCTATCTTTCAATTTGGGGTGACCTACAAAGCCGCAGGTGTGAATGCCTTCGAAAAGTATGGGGTGTTTGTCCTGGCCAAGACGTTTCAAAAGCGAGGGATTCATTCTTGAGCGCACAATAAATGGCGTTGGCAAAAGCACTTGCAAGGGATTCTGGCTTCTTGAATAATAATGAACTTCAGCGGCCACTTCGAGCAATTCACGTCGTTGACCTCGCCCGTATTCGAAGCAATGCAAAATCACGCGCACGCCAATTTCAGTCAAGGCCTTGCAACGATGATAAATATCAATCATGGCGCCATAATTCGCAGGATACGGCACGTCGAGGGAAACGATGTGGATGCTTGGTTCAGTCATTCAAATTATAAATCTCGCGCAGCACCTTTTCTTCATTTTCCCAACAAAGCACGGGTGCAGCTTTTTTGCAATTGGCCACAAAGGTAGCATGTTGTTCGGGCTTATCGAGCAAATCATTGATAAACGCAGCTAAAATTTTGGGCGCATGACTGGGAATAAATACTCCAACTTCATGAGTGGCTACAATTTTTCGGATTTCAGGTAAATCGCTGCAAATAATTGGTGTTGAGGCATGTATGTAATCAAAAATTTTGTTGGGCAATGAAAATCGGTAGTTCATATTCGTATCTTTGTCGATAGAAATGCCCCAATCTGAGTGGTGTGTAAATGCCATCATTTCGGCGTAGGGTCTTTTGCCGTAAAACAAAACGCGTTTTTCTAAATTCAAAATCTTTACTTTTTCTTTCAAAATTTCTATCATATCACCTGAGCCAACAATGAGCAAAATAGTGGAGTCATGGATGTGCGTCATGGCTTCCACCAATTCTTCAATGCCGCGGTCGATGTTGATGCCAGCTCCTTGAACAATGAGAATTTGCTTGTTTTCTGGCAGACCCAAATCCTTTCGAGTTGGTATGTTTTCGTTTTTCCACATGGGAGAGACATTGCGCACCACCCGTACATTTTTCTTGTATTTTTCGCTGTAAAATACTGCAATTGAATCGTTTACTGTGTAAATTTTATCCAATTTCGGAAAAATCCAGCCTTCAATGCGCTCCCAAATTCTTTTCACACGCGGTCGATTGACCAATTCCGGTACCTCGGTGTACAATTCGTGGGTGTCATAAACCAGTTTTCGTCCTCGGATTTTTGAGGCCAAATAATTCGCCAAAAGAGTATCCAAATCATTCGACAGTTGGTGCGTTGACTTTTTAAACAATAAGAATAGAAAAAGGCGAATATTGTATTCCGCATAAAATAGCGCGCCTTTGGTGAAAATCAAGTGCATTCTGTGTGTCGAATAAGGCCGAGCGTCGAGCTCCATACTGTTTTTCAACTTTCTTCCCACCAAAATCACCTCGAAACCGTGCTTCACCAAAAAGCGACACACTTTATCCACCCGATTGTCGGTGGCGAGGTCATTGGTTACGGAAACGATGATTTTGGGCATGTCGCAAATGTAGTTACAAAAAGGAAATTTATATTTTACAACTAAGTCATTGGATTTTTTACACTAAAAAAGCAGCCGAGTAAGCTGCTTTCCAAAAAAAAGTACAAGTGGTGCTTATCCCTCCTTATAAATTTCCTCAACCAAAGCGTCGTATTTGGCCATGATCACTTTGCGTTTCAATTTCAGGGTTGGTGTCAATTCGCCGCCTTCTATGCTAAATTCAGCTGGCAACAATTTGATTTTTTTGATTTGCTCAAATTTTCCAAATTCCGCATTGAACGTATCCACTTCTTTCTGAATTCTGTCAATAACCTTTTGATTGTTGATTATTTCCGTATTTGTTTGTCCCAATGTGATTTCTTTAGATTTTGCCCATTCACGCACGTAGTCGTAGGAAGGCACAATCAAGGCGGCTGGGTGCTTTCTGTTATCGCCAATCACAATGATTTGTTCAATGAAACGCGATGCTTTGAAACGATTTTCCATCACTTGTGGCGCCACATATTTACCACCAGATGTTTTGAACATTTCTTTTTTACGGTCTGTAATTTTCAAGAATTTGCCTTGCACAAATTCTCCGATATCACCGGTATGGAACCAACCATCTGCATCCATCACTTCTGCTGTTGCTGTTGGGTTGTTGTAATAACCAATCATTACGTTGGGTCCTTTTACCAAGATTTCGCCATCTTCTGCAATTTTAACTTCCACTCCGTCTAATACTGTGCCTACACTGCCGAAGCAAACACCTTGTTTTTCGGCGTTCACACTCACTACAGGAGAGGTTTCTGTAAGTCCATAACCTTCCATCACTGGGATTTGAGCGGCCATGAAAATTCGTGCCAATCGGGCCTGTAATGCTGCACTACCAGAGGCAATTGCTTGGACATTCCCACCCAAGGCTTCACGCCATTTGCTGAAAATAACCTTATTGGCGAGTTTCAATTGGAATAAGTACCAGCCCGATTTTCCTTCTAACTCATATTGCTCTGCTAAGCCAACAGCCCAAAAGAACAATTTTTTCTTGATTCCTGTGAGCTCTTCGCCTTTGGCCATGATTTTGTCGAATACTTTCTCAAGCAAACGCGGCACAGCGGTGAAAATGTGTGGCTTTACTTCTCTGATATTGTCGCCAATGGTTTCCAACGATTCGGCATAATAGATAGAAGTACCAATATACATATACAAATATTGTAACATACGTTCGTAGATATGACAAGCCGGCAAGAATGTCAAAGCTCGCGTGTCAAATGATGCTGGAATTCTAGGCTCGCACGCCAACACATTTGACATGATGTTGTTATGGGTTAACATTACACCCTTCGGATTGCCTGTTGTTCCTGAAGTGTATATCAAAGAAACCAAATCTTCTGGTTTCACAGCATCCATACGGTTTTTTAATTCGTCGTTTTGCTCATCCGAAGCCATGTTGAGCACTTTCGACCAATTCTCACAAAAGC
>JBIIJN010000054.1:0-18273 GCA_044233745.1 Crocinitomicaceae bacterium | reverse complement strand
AAACGGCTTTGGAAGTGATGCAAGAAATCATCGCCATTTATGAGCCGCTCGGTTATCCGTGTATCCAGATTAGTGCGATAAACGGTATTGGTGTTGCTGCCTTGAAAGACGACATGCGCGGCAAACAAGTGGTGCTTGCGGGACACAGTGGCGCTGGAAAAAGCACATTGATCAATGCTTTGTTTCCAGAAGCTCAGGCCAGAGTAGGTGAAATTTCAGAATCTCATTTTAAAGGACAGCATACAACCACATTTGCTGAAATGTTTGAACTCGGCTCCGATGTTTTTCTCATCGACACGCCGGGCATCAAGTCCTTTGGTTTGGTGGATATCGACAAGCACTTTTTGAATCATTATTTCCCGGAAATGCGTGCCGCTATGGAGCAATGCAAATTCCACAACTGCCAACACATCAACGAACCCAAATGTGCCGTGCGCCCCTTGGTGGAAATAGGGGAAATAGCTGCGAGTAGGTATGAGACGTATTTGTCGTTGATGGAAGACGATGAAGAAACGCATTATCGAAAAAATAAATTCTAAGTATGAAACTCATCATCCAAAGAACGTCTCGTGCATCCGTGTCGGTTGACAATAAAATCGTGGGTCAAATCAACCAAGGCCTGATGGTTTTGATAGGAATTACACACTCCGACACCAAGGCAAACGCCGATGCTCTGATAAAAAAACTCATCAATTTGCGGGTATTCAATGATGAACACGGCAAAATGAATTTGTCTATTCAAGATGTGCATGGCGAGTTTTTGGTCATCAGCCAATTTACACTTTATGGCAACGCAAAAAAGGGGAACCGCCCCAGCTATGTGGATGCAGCTCCCCCTGATGTAGCCATTCCGCTATATGAGTATTTCATCGATAGCCTCATGGTTGAATCTCAACTCAAAGTGGAAACGGGCATTTTCGGTGCTATGATGGATGTTGAATTGGTGAATTCAGGGCCCGTAACACTGCTATTGGAATCATAATAGTCCAAAGGGTTATTTTTTCTTCACCTTTTTAACCGCCGTTTCCTTGAGCAACTTTTCCTTGTTTGAAATGCGCTTTTTGGTTTCCTCAATGAAATCTTTGTAATCATAATTCAACAACAAAAGCTCCATTTCTTTCAGGATTTGTTTCACTTCATTGTATTCCCCCAAAATTTCAAAGCACTGTGCTTTTTTGCTCAAAACATCCAGTTTGTTGATGCCTTTTACGGTCATGGCAAAGTCGATCAGCTTTTTGGCTTCATCAAAATCCTCATTCAACAGAAGCGTTTGAATGTAGTAGGGATAAACTTCAATAGCTTGTAAATCAACACTCAATGCTTTCTGAAAATAGGACTTTGCCTGTTCGTATCTGGGCATTTGCTCCGAATATACTCTTCCGTAAAGGCATAGGGCGCCCACATTGTTTTCGTCGTAGGACAAAGCATAATCCAAGGACTCAATGGTTTCTTTCAAGTCATAAGGATAGCTGTCAATGGCCTGTGATAGATAGGTATCAATCTGTGTCATAATTTCTATTTTTTAATTCGTTTTTCGTCTTTTGGCGTGTTGCTTTCTGTTCGTTTTTCTTCACGACCTTTTTGAAATCGGAGCCTGTAAATACACGAACTGGATTGCCCCGCAAGACATTTTTGTTGTTGCTGTAATGGGCTTCAAATTGTTTCTTAACTGCTTCAAGCTCATGTGCTTGCAGTTTTTCTAATAAGCGCTCTTTTGCCAATTTTTTGTTTTGGTGTTGCGAACGTGAATCCATCGAAACAACGGAAATTCCAGTGGGCACGTGGGTAGCGCGCACCGCCGAACTCACTTTGTTAACGTGTTGTCCGCCGGCGCCACTACTCCTCATGGCTTGATACGCAATGTCTGCATCGTTCACCGCTTTTTCCTCCAATTGTTCCATGGCAAAAACCCCAATAAACCAATTCTTGCGCTGCTTGGTCGTGTTGAAAGCGCTTTTGCCAATCCATTGAATGGTGCCCAACCAAGTGCTCAGAAATTCTGAAACATCTTTGCCCTCAAACAAGACCAAAACGGAGGCAATTGTGCCATTTTCTGGTCCGGGTTCTTTGTGTAAAACCTCTGCTTCAATTCCTTTTTGCGTGGCGTCGTTCAAGATTTTTTTCAAAACCTGAGCCACCACCCAAGTGCATTCTGCTGGGCCTTGTCCTGCTGATATTTGTACCAACTTTTTCATCATCTTGCCATTCTTACAATTTTTGGAGTGAATGTGCCCATCACATCCACCAATTCATTTTGCAAAGCCATCACCGTTTTGATGTTTTTGTAGGCGTCCGGCGCTTCTTCAACGTTGCCTCCAATCAGCTGAACATCGTGTTCGAGTAGGGCTTTTTTCAAATCACTTGGCTTTATGTTGCTTTTGCATTGCGAGCGCGACATCAATCGACCAGCACCATGTGAAGCCGAATTCAAACCCAAGGGATTTCCCTTTCCTCTTACAATGTAACCAGGCGCTGTCATTGAACCGGGAATAATTCCCAATACACCTTCTTGCGCTGGCGTTGCTCCTTTGCGGTGTACAACACATTCCTTGCCATTCACCAGCTCTTTCCAAGCGAAATTGTGGTGATTTTCAATGTTCAACACAACTCTATGACCCAAGGCTTTTGCAATCCGTCTGTGAATATCGTCGTGACAAGCTTTGGCATAATCTCCAGCCAAATTCATCGACAACCAATATTCTTGTCCATCGTGCGTATCCAAATCGAGCCAAGCCAAATGTTGCACATGTCGCGGTAAAGGACATTGTTTAGTCGCCAGATGCGAGTAATGCATGGCAATCGAAGCGCCCAATCCTCTTGAACCACTGTGTGAAAGCACCGCCAAATAACTCCCTTTTTCAATTTTCCATTCGGGCAACACTTCGTTAAGTTCAACAATACCAAATTCCACAAAATGATTGCCTCCACCTGATGAGCCCAATTGCTTGTAAGCTTTGCCCAAAAGACTTTTCAACTGCGGAATTTCTTGAAATTCTTTGCGTTCAAAGATTTCATGATCCGATTTCACATCTTGCACTTCATTCATGCCAAATCGCGTGTGGTCGCGCAAAATTCCTTTAAGCATAAATTCCTTCCCTTTCATAAAACCTGCTGGCAAATCGAATACGGACAAACTCATTCTGCAACCAATATCCACACCCACGCCATAGGGAATAACGGCATTTTCAGTTGCCAAAACTCCACCAATGGGCAAACCATAACCATAATGTGCATCCGGCATCAAAGCACCTTGAACAGCAATTGGTAGTTTTAAGGAGTCAAAAAATTGAAATTTTGCCTTTTCATCAATTTCATTCTCCCCAAACAATTCAAACGGAACTCGCGAAGTGCGCAATTCATGTCTTTTTAACGCAAGTGGTGCAATCAAACTTTCAGAAACCTTGCCCCAAATGGGATGCCCCGTGAATTTTTCTGGCGCATTAAAAACATCTGATAGCTCAACTAAAACACTTTCTTTTTTTTCTTTTTTTCTAAATCTGCTGATTTGCCCCAAGGCAATATTAACAGCATTTGTTTGCGGGAAGCCCAATTTTATTATGTCCTTCCCTGTGAGATTCTTTCCCATGATAAATTGATTAAATTCTAAATCGAACTGAATATTGCTATTCAATTCACTTTTCTGATTTTCTCAGGTCAGGGAAATTTCGGCAAGAGCCAAAAAAAAGACCCGAGAGATAAATTCTTCGGGTCTTTCATATTTCGAGATGTAAATATCTAGGAATGAAAAAGTCCACGAAGAAAAGCCGCACCACGTCCCGCTGGCACTAAGCTTCTAAGATTCATTCTACTTTGCATTTTCTTCGTTTTTAATGGATTTACAATAAATTCGGTGCAAAGATGGGATGTTTTTTTCGATGATTCCAAATTTTTCTGTCAGATTAACAACTATTTTACAGACTTCTTGTATCTTCGCACCCCTAAAAGTGTAAACAAATGATTACTATTGGAAAAATACGTGAGAAATCTGGCCTCTTAATCATCGTGATTGGTGGCGCATTGTTGTTATTTATTCTCGGAGAAGCCGTTCGCTCTATGGGCGGATTAGGCGGTTCTGTACCTCCTAGAGGCGAGGCTTATGGAGAAGCACTCGATGAAAAAAAATTGAATGAATTTACAGAGCTTTTTGTGAGCAATGCACAGAGAAACGCGATGAATGAAGGTCGTGAATATACAGAACAAGACCAGCAACAAGCAGAAGATGCAGCTTACAACGAGGTTTTGCGTCTTACTTTGTTGGGGCGTGAGTTTGAAGCTCTTGGTATTGCTGTTAACGATGCGGAAATTGATGCCTTCATTTTTGGAACAGATGGTGCCCGTCAGAGCGAAAGTATCATGCGTTTTTTCCCATCTCCAGATGGCGGATTTGATGCACAGGCATTTGATGATTTCTTGGCTCAAGCAGAGCAAGGAGTTGTTGACCCACAATCGGGTTTCAATTACAAAGAGTTTTACGAAACAGAAATTCGTGGACAAATTAAAAATGAGCGTGAAGCTGATAAATATGTCACGCTTTTGGAATACGGAACTTATGCTACCACTTTTGAAGCGGAGCAAGATTTTATCGCTGAAAACCAAGTATTGAGCGTTTCCTTTGTGTTGAAAAACTTTGATATTACCGAAGTTGAATTGACAGATGAGCAGTTTAATGCTTTTTACAAGGAGTGGAAGGATCATCCTAAATACAAGCAAAAGGATGCACGTGAATACACATATGCGATGGTGAATATTTTGCCGTCCGCAGAAGATAAAGACAAAGTATTGAAAGATTTAGCCGCCAAAAAAGCTGATTTTCAAAACGCCGCTAACGACTCTGTTTATGTTTTGGCACAAAGTGACAATAAGTTTTTCAATAGAGCAATGGCTTATTCAGTTGCATCTGTTGAGGGATCGCCAAATTCTTATCCTGAAAGTGTTGATGCGGAATTTCAAAATGGTTCGGTTGGTCAAATTGTTGGTCCATATGTAAATGGCGATCGAGTGGAAATGGCAAAAATTCTTGGTTTCCAAAATGAAAAACAAGCATGGGTGCGCCACATATTGATTTCTGCTCAAGACGAAGCGGGATTTGCAAGAGCACAGCTCAAAGCGGATAGCATTGTAGCTGTTATTCAAAAAAGCAACAACTTTGCTGATATGGTTACCAAGTTTTCTGAAGATCCAGGCTCTGTTCCAAATGGTGGTGAGTACAAGTGGTTCAAAGAAGGCGACATGGTTCCAGAATTCAACGATTACTCTTTTGGCGCTCCTTACAATAAGTTGGGTACAGTGAAGACTACATATGGTATTCATATTGTTGAAGTTTTGGGACGTAGGGAAGCGCGTAAGCCATTTTTGGCCTTGATTTCTAAAAACGTGACGCCTTCCGAAGAGACGGTGATGAATGTTGAAATGGACGCCCGTGACTTGTGGTCTGCTTTGGAAGAGAATCCTAGCAACTTCGATACAACGGCTATTAAGATGAATTATACCGTTCAACCAGGTACAGTGTATTTGGAAAATCCATCTATCTATGGTCTTACGCCTGCAGCTCAAAGTCAAATCATGAATTTCTTATTTAAACCTTCAACGCCTTTGATGTCGGTAAACGACCCTGTGCGCGATGGCAACCGCTTTTTGGTTGTTCAATTAACACGCGTTATTGAAGAAGGTGCTCCAGATCTTGATTTGGCCAAAAAAGTAATGGAGGCAGACGCCAAGAAAAAGTTTTTGGCTGATGCTTATGTAAAAGAAATGAACAGCAAAGACTTGCAAGGCATCGCTGATAAAATTGGTAGCTTGGTTCAGCAGTTCGAAGTGACTTTCAAACAAGGAACAATGGGTATTGGTGGTGCTGAAAACATCGTTGTGGGTGGTTTATTCTCAGGTTTGAAGAAAGGCTCAATTACAGTGCCTATTGTAGGAACGCAAGGTGTATTTGTTGTGAAAATCAACGACATCAAAATGCGCATTGAAACGGAAGACTATACAACGCAGAAAGAGGCATTGAATAAGGCTTACAGCCAAAATGTATCCTCTCGTGCATTCATGGCTTTGATGAAATTTGCAGATCACAAAGACAATCGTAACAAAATTAAAGTTGGTGCGTATTAAGTAGCGGACTCCAAAATGAATTATAAGAATATCGCGGTAAAATGTCCAGTTTTACCGCGTTTTTTTAAACAATAGAATCAAATAGTATGGAAAATTTTATGTTGTATGTGCCAGTGGTTTTGGCAATTGTTGGTCTTATTTTTATGCAGATTAAGCGTTCTTGGGTGTTGAAGCAAGACGCAGGCGATGGCAAAATGAAAGAAATTTCTGATTACATCTACGAAGGTGCCTTGGCGTTTTTGAAAGCTGAATACCGACTTCTAACGATTTTTGTAATTGTGGCAAGTATCGCTTTGGCGGGTATTGCTACGATTGTACCTACCACACATTACCTTATAATTGTGGCGTTTATTTTCGGTGCCATTTTTTCTGCATTTGCTGGAAACATCGGAATGAAAATCGCCACTAAAACCAATGTAAGAACAACACAAGCTGCTCGCACAAGTTTACCTCAGGCATTGAAAGTGTCGTTTGGTGGTGGAACTGTAATGGGGCTTGGTGTAGCTGGTTTGGCTGTTTTAGGTCTTACTGGTTTCTTTATTGTTTTCTTCCAATTTTTCATGAATGGTTCTTGGACGAATACAGGTGACATGACCATCGTTTTGGAAACCTTAGCTGGCTTTTCATTAGGCGCCGAGTCTATCGCTCTTTTTGCACGTGTAGGTGGTGGTATTTATACCAAAGCTGCCGATGTAGGAGCAGACTTGGTAGGTAAAGTAGAAGCAGGTATTCCTGAAGATGATCCACGCAACCCAGCTACAATTGCTGATAATGTGGGTGATAACGTTGGTGATGTGGCTGGTATGGGTGCAGACTTATTTGGCTCTTATGTGGCAACAGTTTTGGCCGCTATGGTTCTTGGGAATTATGTGATTAGTGATATGGGCGGAAACATCGTTAATGAAGGCTTTGGCGGAATCGGACCTATCTTGTTGCCTATGGCGCTAGCTGGTTTCGGTATTGTTTTCTCTATTGTTGGTACACTTTTGGTGAAAATCAACAGCAACGATGCCAAAGAAAAACAAGTACAACGCGCCTTGAACATCGGCAACTGGGTGTCTATTGGACTTACAGTTATTGCTTCGTTCTTCTTGGTGAAATATTTATTGCCAGAAACGATGAACATGAATTTCTTTGGTGAAGGCATGAAAGAAATTTCATCCATGCGTGTGTTCTATGCTACCTTGGTTGGTTTGTTTGTTGGAGGTGCCATTTCTTCTGTAACAGAATACTATACAGGATTAGGCACGAAGCCCGTTTTGGCTATCGTACAAAAATCTGCTACAGGTGCAGGTACAAACGTAATCGCCGGTTTAGCAACAGGGATGATTTCTACTTTCCCAACAGTACTTCTTTTTGCAGGTGCTATTTGGGGTTCATATGCTTTTGCTGGATTCTATGGTGTGGCGCTTGCTGCATCTGCTATGATGGCAACTACAGCTATGCAGTTGGCGATTGATGCTTTTGGTCCTATTGCTGACAACGCAGGTGGTATCGCTGAAATGAGCGAGTTGCCTAAAGAGGTGCGCACAAGAACAGATATTTTGGATTCAGTGGGTAACACAACCGCGGCTACTGGTAAAGGTTTTGCTATTGCTTCTGCGGCTTTGACATCTTTGGCGCTATTTGCTGCATACGTAACTTTTACGGGTATTGACGGAATTAATATTTTCAAAGCTCCTGTATTGGCTATGTTGTTTATTGGTGGTATGGTGCCGGTGGTTTTCTCAGCTTTGGCGATGAATTCTGTAGGTAAAGCGGCAATGGATATGGTGTATGAAGTACGTCGTCAATTCAAAGAAATTCCAGGTATTATGGAAGGTACTGGCAAACCAGAATATGGTAAATGTGTTGAGATTTCAACCAAAGCAGCCTTGAGAGAAATGATGTTGCCAGGTATTTTAACCATCGGTTTCCCAATTTTGATTGCTACTTTACCAATGCTTTTGGGTTATGACAATCTGTTGATTGCCGAAATGTTGGGTGGTTATATGGCAGGTGTAACTGTTTCTGGTGTACTTTGGGCAGTGTTCCAAAACAACGCTGGTGGTGCTTGGGACAACGCTAAGAAATCTTTTGAGGCAGGTGTTATGATAGATGGCCAAATGACCTACAAAGGTTCCGATGCACACAAGGCAGCTGTAACTGGTGATACTGTTGGTGATCCATTCAAAGACACATCAGGTCCTTCAATGAATATTTTGATCAAATTGACTTGTTTGATTGGTTTGGTGATTGCGCCTATTTTGGGTGGCCACACAACAGAGCACGGCAATAAAGAAGATCAAAAACAAAAAATCACGTCGGTTTCAGATGCATCAAGCAAAGTTGAGACCATTGAGTTTGTAAAAGACTAGTTTTTTCGATATCTATTGTGAAAAGGGAGTACAATGTGCTCCCTTTTTTTGTAGTGTAATTCCAATTTGGATTGCGATTGATATAATGATTAAATTTGCAATCTAAAATTTGTATTATGTCAAATGCTGCTGCATCACAATTGATGAACCAACTGATTCTTGATTTTCCACAACACATGAGAACAGCTCTTGCTTTGGCTACCAAAGTGGAATTGGAACGCCCAGAGGTGGACTATAAAAATGTGCTCATCCTTGGCATGGGGGGCTCGGGAATTGGTGGGGTTTTGGTAAAAAACTGGATTGCCGACGACATCGCCGTGCCTGTGCAGGTGGCCAATGACTATCAAATTCCCGCGTATGTGGATCAGGACACGTTGGTTATTGCATCATCATATTCTGGCAATACTGAAGAAACTTTGATGGCGCTGGGTGAAGCTTTGGAAAGAAATGTTTCTGTAATTGGCATCACTTCTGGTGGAAAATTAGAAAAACTCTGTAAAGAAAATGGTTTCCCCGTGTTTATTGTGCCCGGAGGAAATCCGCCAAGAGCTTCTTTGGGCTACTCTTTGGCAACACTATGTGCTGTTTTTGAAAAGCTGGAATTGGTGACCAATCGTTATACCGCTATGATAGAACAAGCAGCAGTGTTAATTGAAAACCAATTGTCTGACATTCAAATTCAAGCGGATCAATTGGCACAATTTTTAGCCAATAGAACACCAATCTTTTACGCGACTCCACAAATGGAGGGCTTGGCAATAAGAGGTCGTCAGCAAATCAATGAAAACTCAAAAGGCTTGGCGTGGCATCATTTGGTTCCAGAAATGAACCACAACGAACTTTTGGGCTGGTCGGGAGGAAATGCTTCCTATGCCCCTGTTTTTTTGTTGTCGCAGCATGAATTCAATAGAAATTTGCGCAGAATTGAATTGACCAAAGAAGAAGTCGTAGCTCGAGGGAGTTCACATCTTACATTTGTTGGTAAAGGCGATAGTTTGGTTGAAGAAACCATTTATTTGATGTATGTTTTAGATTGGGCATCGCTTTACTTGGCCAATATCAAAGATGTTGACCCTGTAGTTATACCTGTTATCGATCGACTAAAAACTGCGCTCGACAGTTTTACAAATGAATAAATCTGTTCACGTTCGCGACTTGGGCCTCATAGATTATAAAGAGGCTTGGGATTATCAGGAAGCGCTTTTCAAGGAGATTATCGACCTCAAAATTGAAAATCGCAAGCTCGATTTGGATACGCCTACCGAAAATTATGTTCTTTTTTGTGAGCATCCGCATGTCTTTACTTTAGGGAAAAGCGGCGATGAAAACCACTTGCTGCTCAATGCAGATAAGCTTTCTGAACACAACGCTACTTATTATAAAATCAATCGCGGAGGAGATATTACTTATCATGGACCTGGCCAGTTGGTGGTATATCCCATTTTGGATTTGGATAACTTTTTTACCGACATTCACAAATACATGCGTTTTTTGGAAGAAACGGTTATTCAAACCTTAAAACACTATGGTATTCATGGCGAGCGTTTTGAAGGACTGACAGGTGTATGGCTCGAACCCAACACAACACGTGCTCGAAAAATTTGTGCCTTGGGGGTGAAATCTTCTCGTTGGGTCACTATGCATGGTATCGGTTTTAATGTAAATTCAGATTTGACGTATTTCAATCACATCGTTCCTTGTGGCATCAACGACAAGGCGGTTACCTCTGTGCAGCAAGAAATTGGACGTGAGGTGGATATGGAAGAAATAAAATCTCTACTTTTGAAAGAAATGGCACAATTGTTCAACTTTCAAAATATGGTCTATGGCTCGTAAATCTAAACTCAGATCTTTTTTCAAAGGCTTTCTTTGGTTTTTGTTACTCGCTATTGTTGGATTCAATGTGTATCTATGGGTCGCTGACCGTTTTTATTTTTATACCGCTGTTGCAAAAACGTATTTCGTAGGTCAGGCTGGTCCAGGGATATACGATTTGGATTATTTTCCATATGAAACCATTGATGCTGCGGCCAAACCAAGTGTCTTTTATAGACATGTGCAAGATTTGAAATTAAACGATGACGAACGCGCCTATATCGATAGTTTGCAAACCACGTCTTTTTTGGTGATGCGCAACGATACAATATTGTTGGAGTATTACGCCAACGACCACGATGAAACAATGGTGTCCAATTCCTTTTCTACTGCAAAATCTGTAGTGAGTTTGCTTTTGGCAATAGCTGTTGAGGATGGCTTCATCGGAAGTTTTGACGACCCTGTTGCAGCTTATTTGTCGGAGTTTAATAACCCTGAGAAAAAAGGCATTACCATACGCCATTTGCTTACCATGAGTTCTGGATTGGAATGGGCAGAAAGTGGGGATAATCCATTCACAGACAATGCAGAAGCCTATTATGGTACAGATTTGAGGAAATTGGTTTTGGGCAAAAAGCCTATTCGCAAACCCGGCGAAATGTTTGAATACACAAGCATGAGTACGCAGGTGTTGTGTTATGTATTGGAAGCGGCTACTAAAACACCTATGGGCGACTATTTTCAAGAACGTTTGTGGAGAAGGATTGGCAGCGAAAATGATGCTTATTGGAGCAAAGAATCGGAAGATGGCGACTACAAAGCCTATTGCTGTATGTATCTTACCACGCGCGATTACGGTCGTCTGGGTTTGTTGATGTTGAATAATGGAAAATACAAAGGGGAACAAATAATTCCGGAATGGTATATGAACGAAGCCTTTGTACCAGATAATAAGCTCAATACCTTGCAGAATGAACCCAATCAGCGCTATAGCTTGCATTGGTGGGTTGTTCCTGGTCAAGGAGATACATTGCGCTATGCCAGAGGTATCAATGGTCAATATGTAATGGTGGTACCTTCTAAAAATTTGGTGATTGTGAGAACAGGTCACAAAAGAACACCGGATGTTTCAGAAAAAAGCTCATTGAAAAAAGAGCAGGTAGGTCCTTTCCGTCATCAAATTGGGCACCCCACAGATGTTTTCAATTATTTACAAATTGCATTTCGCATTGCTGAATCAGCGAAATAGAAGATAAATTCATGAAAGAGTATTTAAAAAGTAATCCTGCTGAGGGCGTAAGTGTTGCCATTGTTGCTGAATTCAACGAAGAAGAGCAAGCCGAACAACACAATGTTTTTCTCATCAATGAGCGAGCAGATGATTTGAAAGGCTGCATGGTGGTTTCGCGCGGATATGGAGAGAATCTGAAAACTGGCGAGAAAATGGAAACATCAGTTTTGCGCCATGTGGTGGATGAATTGCCCGCGAATTCCTTTGTGAAAATTGAACCCATAATGCCTGAGTTGTTTGGATTGAACAATGAATATTGGGTAAGTTTTTGGATTGGAGACACGATGTACGACAAACGATATATATTTTTGCCAGAAAGTATTAAAACAGAAAATTTGGTTGCCATTCCTATTATGCAAAAGAAGGGCGTTTTAATACCATAGAATAGCACAAGCACAACAAAAATGAAAGTATTACTATTAGGATCGGGAGGAAGAGAGCACGCTTTGAGCTGGAAAATTACCCAAAGTTCGAATTTGGAGGAATTGTATATCGCGCCAGGGAATGCCGGCACGCGTTTGCATGGAATCAACGTGGAATTGAAAGCCACGGATTTTGAGGGCATCAAAAATTTTATCGTAGAAAAAGGTATTGAGCTTGTTGTAGTTGGTCCAGAAGACCCGCTTGTTCTAGGGGTGCGCGATTTTCTAGAGGCCCAAGCAGAAACCAAGCATGTGCATATCATTGGCCCGGGCAAATTAGGAGCTCAATTAGAAGGCAGTAAGGATTTTTCTAAAAAATTCATGTTCAAATACAAGATTCCAACGGCCAAATACATGACTTTCACAAAAAGCAATATTGAAGAGGGTTATGCTTTCTTGGAAAAGCTGAAACCGCCTTTTGTTTTAAAAGCAGATGGTTTGGCTGCCGGAAAAGGTGTTTTGATTATTGATGATGTGAAAGAAGCCAAAAAGGAGCTGAAAAACATGTTGGTTTCTAAAAAATTCGGCGATGCTAGCAAACGCGTGGTGATTGAAGAATTTTTGAAAGGCATAGAAATGTCGGTTTTTGTGTTAACAGATGGTCATTCTTATAAAATTCTACCTGAAGCCAAAGATTACAAGCGCATCGGTGAAGGTGATACAGGATTGAATACTGGAGGGATGGGGGCTGTTTCGCCAGTGCCATTTGCCACGGCCGATTTGATGGACAAAATTGAAACACGTGTTGTGAAACCTACAATTAAAGGATTGCAAGCCGAAGGTATTGATTATAAAGGTTTTGTTTTTATTGGTCTGATGATCGTCAAGAATGAACCGTATGTGATTGAATACAATTGCCGCATGGGCGACCCCGAAACAGAAGTAGTAATGCCACGAATCAAATCTGATATTTTGGACTTGTTTGAAGGTGTTTACACGGAAACTTTGTCAGAGCGCGATATGGAATTTGACCCAAGAACCGCAGCAACCGTGATGATGGTTGCAGGTGGTTACCCTGAAGATTACGCAAAAGGTCATACTATTTTTGGACTCAACGAGGTGCACGGCAGTCAAGTGTTTCATGCAGGAACAAGTAGTGATGGTCCCGTGGTGAAAACCAATGGCGGTCGTGTTTTAGCGATTACTTCTCTGGCTAAAGATTTACCGCTTGCTCTCGAACGTAGCTATGCCAATGCTGCTATCATCAAATATGAGGGGGCGTATTACCGAAAAGATATTGGAAAAGATTTGCAATAGATCATGGACGACCCGAGTAGTTATATCATAATGTTACTGACGCTGGTTTTTTCCGCGTTTTTCTCAGGCAGCGAAATTGCCTATGTTGCCGCCAATAGATTGAAAATAGAGGTGGATAATAAAGCTGGTAAATTGTCGGGAAAAATTCTTTCTCGTTTTCTAAAATACCCAGATAGGTTTATTTCAACCATGCTCATTGGCAACAATATAGCCTTAGTGATTTATGGTATGGAATTCGCAACGGTTATAGACCCCGTACTTAACACCTTTTTTAGTCCAGGAATATCGATGCTGATTCAGACCATTTTAGCAACGATTTTAATATTGGTTACCGGCGAATTTTTGCCCAAAGTTTTCTTTCAAATCAACCCAAATTCTATTTTGAATGTTGTGGCCGTTCCACTATTTGTGATCAATGTTATATTGTTTATACCCACTGAATTTGTATTGTCGCTGGCACGTTTGTTTTTGCGCTTAATGGGTATCAAGCCAGAGAAAACAGAGCAAGTCTTCACCAAAGTTGATTTGATGCATTTTATGCAAGATGCCAACGATCGTATTGCGCACAATTCTGATATCGACCATGAAATTAAATTTTTACAAAACGCACTCGACTTTTCAAAGATTCGAGTACGCGATTGTATGGTTCCGCGTACAGAAATTGAGGCTTTGGATATTGAAACGGACATTGAAGTTTTACGCACCAAATTCATTGAAACAGGACTTTCAAAAATTTTGATTTACCGTGAAGACATAGACCATGTGATTGGTTATGTACATTCTTTCGATTTGTTTAAAAAGCCAAGCTCAGTGAAACAGATTTTATTACCCATTTCTGTTATTCCTGAAGCTATGCCGAGTAAGCAGTTGATGGAATTGTTTGCTCGACAATCGGGGAATATTGCAATTGTGGTAGATGAATTTGGAGGCACATCGGGCTTGATTACCATCGAAGATCTTGTTGAAGAAATTTTTGGTGAAATTGAAGATGAACACGACAAAGAAGATTGGGTGGAAGAACAAATCGGTGAAAATCTCTTCCTGCTCAGTGCGCGCCACGAGGTGGATTATCTCAATGAAACTTATGGGTTCAATCTCCATGAAAGTGAGGAATATGACACACTTGGAGGCATGATTCTACATTATTTGGAGCGCATTCCAGAAAAAGGAGATGCCTTGGAGCTCGAAGAACTTGGTCTTCACCTCGAAATTACACAAGTTTCGGATCGACGAATTGAGTTGGTGGAGGTTAGACGAGTTTAGTTAAAAGGCTACTAGCGGCTAGCTTCTGGTGAAAATCATTACTGTTTTTCTAGAATTTTACTCCTTTTATAAAATAGCCAGCAGCCAATTACCAGCAGCCAGTCACCAGCCAGTCGTCAGCAGCCAAATTTACAGTATCTTTGCAAAAATTTTTTTATGAGAGGCTCCAAAAAACCAACCAATTCAGCCAAACCTACGAGGGGAGCCAAATCTGGCAGCGCTGCCTCTAAACCAAGTTCAAAACCAAGACCGAAATCAGGTGAGAAGTCTGGAACTAAAACTGGGGATAAGCCTACTTTCCGTGGACCCAAACGTACAAAAGCACCTGGCGATCCGCTACCCAAAATGGACGCCCTAGACCAGCGATTGAATAAATTTTTGTCGAATGCTGGTGTTTGCTCGCGTAGAGAAGCCGATGTGCTTATCGCTTCTGGAGTGATTAGCGTAAACGGTGTAATTGTTACTGAACTGGGTCATAAAATCAAACCGGGCGACAAAGTACAATACGACGGCGACACGGTGCATACAGATAAAAAGCGTTATATCTTGGTGAATAAACCGAAGGAGTTTGTTGTAACGGCCGACGATACTTGGGGTAGAAAATCCATATACGATTTGATTCGCAAAAAAGTAAAGGAAACTATTTATCCGGTGGGTCAATTGGATCGCGATGCCACAGGGCTGATGCTCTACACCAACGATGGCGACTTGTTTAAGAAATTGGTGCACCCAGCAAAAATGGCTGTAAGTTTGTTTCACGTAACACTCAACAAACCATTCAATCTTGAAAAATTAGAAGACCTAAGCAAGGGTAAATGGGATTTGGGCAGCCGAGCAAAAGTAATTAACGCTGAAATTGTAAACGACTCCAAGAACTATGAATTGGGCGTTGAAATCAAAACCGACAATGGCAACGCAATTCGAAAAATCTTCGAAAAACATGGCTATGAAGTAATGAAATTAGACCGCGTTACCTTTGCTGGTCTTACCAAAAAAGAGCTCCCCCGCGGCTTTTTTAGAGACGTTACTGAGCATGAATTGAGCTTTATGAGGATGTATTAAATACTGTTTTTTTATTTACGATAAAGTCACAAAAAAACCGCTCTTTCTTTCGAATAAGCGGTTTTTAAATTTCAAACCCGAGCTTGAGTCTGTTTGTCTTTTGTTATTTCCTTTTCATGGCGGAAACGTCTTGTTGTATTTTCGAAATTGTATGAATCGAAAAACTTCCTCTTACTCGGCTTCTGGAGAAAACATCATTTATCAATGGAGCCTGTAACGCGCTTCATAAACTCATTCAAAGCATCGCGCTGGGACTTGCCTGCTTTGATGGCTTGGTGCACTTCAAGTGCGCCTGAGAAATTAGAAAGCAATTCTCCAATTACGTCCAATTCTTCGTCTTTGATGCCCGGTGCTTCCACCAAATCTTCTAAGACTTCCATGGCTTCAACCACATAGTCCTCGTCGTTGCGCTCGATGAAACTTGCGAGATGCTTAATTACTGGTAACCTCATTGATAATTTCTTCTATTAATTCAACCTTATTTCCTTGACCTTGTTTCACGAGTTTACCGTTTACGAATCCTGCAAAAGTGGGCAAGTTCGAAACATCAGCAAAAGCACGTGAATTTGGCAATTTCTCCGCATCGATATACAAAAATGGCACATCAGGATGCGCTTCGGAAAAACGCTTGAATTTTGGTTTAGTAATTTTACAATTCCCGCACCAACCTGCACCATACTGCACCATCACTTTGGCGTTGTCAGTTAGGTATTGCTGTAGATTGTCTTCTGTTAATTCTATGAACATATCTTTATGGGTTTCTGGCTGCTGGCTACTGGCGACTAGCTGCTAGAAGCAAGTCGCTAGAAGCTAGCCGCTAGTATTAATGTGTTGCCAAATATTCAGCTGTTCCAGAAGGTGTTGCTTTCATTGCATCTTTTCCTTCTTCCCAGTTGGCTGGACAAACTTCACCGTGGTTTTGAACGTGCGAGAATGCATCAATCAAACGCAAGTATTCGTTCACGTTTCTGCCCAATGGCATGTGGTTGATTGATTCGTGAAATACAGTTCCCGTTTCGTCGATCAAATAAGTTGCGCGGTAAGTTACGTTGTCACCACCATTGTCTTCGTCAGAGAACATGTCGTAGTCCAAAATATCCAATTCCATTGACAAAGCACGTGTTGTGTCGGCCAATAATGGGTAAGTCACACCTTCAATTCCGCCTTGGTCTTTGGCTGTTGTCAACCAAGCAAAGTGAACCTGAGCTGAGTCACATGAAGCACCGAAAACGATTGTGTTTCTTTTTTCAAATTCACCTAAAGCAGCTTGAAACGCGTGCAATTCTGTTGGACATACAAATGTGAAATCTTTCGGGTACCAGAAAAGACAAACTTTTTTGTTGTTTTTTGTCGCTTCTTCAAACACGTTCAATTTGATTGTGTCACCCATTGAATCCATTGCGTTTACTGTAATCCCTGGAAATTTTTTTCCTACAAAAGCCATAGTTATTGTTGTTTAAATTAATAATTCATTTTGATACTGCAAAGATACAGCGTCTATCTTGATAGTTAACATCAATTTTATCAATAGTTTGATAGGATTTGATTATGTTAACATTAATTAATCTTCCTCTGGCACAAAAACCAAACTCGAGAGATTATTCGAATTGTAGGTTTCTCGGGCGATATCCATTAAATCGTTGGCGGAGATGGCGTCGATCTTGGCGAAAAGCTCTTTGGTGGTTTCAATTTTGTCGTAGAGCAGCACACTTTTCCCGAGTCCAATCATCAGGTTGGCGTTGTTTTCGCTGGCGAGTGCCAAATGACCTTTGAGTTGTTCTTTGGCCATGGAAAGCTGGATGCGCCCAAGCGGTTTTTCTTGAATCGCTTTCAATTCGCGGTGCACCAAGTCGATGGCTTTGTTCAAAGATTTTTTGTCGGTGCCCAAATAAATGCTGTGGTAGCCGGTATCTATAAATGGCGAGTAACTCGACTCCACACTATAGGCCAAACCGTGTTTTTCGCGAACTGCCAAAGCCAATTTTGAATTGAGCGCTGGCCCACCTAAAATGTTGGTGAGAAAAGCCAAGCCCAAGCGATTTTTGTGCTGCAAATCGTAAGCCAAACCACCCAATACAACATGAGATTGATAGTTCGAATAAACAACAGATTTATGAATGGGTGTGTAACCCGTATAGGGTAGTGGAGAGATTTTTGTGTTGCTACTTGTCACCTCTTGGAAATATTTCTCAGCAGATTCAACAACGCGTTTCATGGCGTATGGACCCACAACAGAAAGCACCATGTTTTCTGCGAAATAGTGTTTTTGGATAAATTTCAAAACATCTGTTCGAGTAAATGCAGAAACAGATTCTTTGGTGCCCAAGATGTTGTTTCCGAGTGGGTGATTGGCAAAAAGTTGGGCTTCAAATTCGTCGAAAATGTGCTCTGATGGGTTGTCCATGTACGAGTTGATTTCGTCGATGATTACATCTTTTTCCTTGTCAATTTCTTTTTCTGGGAAAGTTGAATTGACGAGTACATCGGCCAAGAGTTCCATCCCGCGATTGAGATAGCGCTTGGTGAATGAGGCGTAAATGCACATTTCTTCTTTGCTGGTGAAGGCATTGAGTTCTCCGCCAACTGCATCGAGGCGACTGAGAATATGGTAAGCGCGGCGTTTTTTGGTGCCTTTAAAAATTGAATGTTCGATAAAATGCGCCAGACCAATTTCATCATTTTCCTCAAATCTTGA
>JBIIJN010000053.1:0-18319 GCA_044233745.1 Crocinitomicaceae bacterium | reverse complement strand
GCGATACAATAAAAGTTCCAGCATTTTGGGCAACCCTTTCGGTGATGCTGCCTGAAGGTTACAATGAATTTGACTTGATAGATAGTTTGAACACTTTAAGTCCGATTGTGCATTATGGGGAGGTGAATGGGTTTATCAAAGCTACTAGCGTTCCAAATGATCCTATATATGAAAATTTTCAAGCTAGTTTGCACCCTGCCTTACTACCAACACCAAACCCTAATAATATTGATTTAGTTAATCATATAAATATTGAAGGTGCATGGGATATAGAAACTGGTGACAAAAAAATAGTTGTTGGTGTGTTCGATGAAAATATATATTGGCAACATCCCGATCTCCAGGTGGTGCAGTCAACATCAAGTATTCCCGAATTATCTAACACAAAAGTGGTTAATGGCAAAAACTACTATTCTTTAAATTCAATTACAGCTGAACCAATTCCTAGTCATTACCATGGTACTGCTGTAGCAGGCATTATTGGAGCTTTAAGAAATAATGGTATTGGAATAGCAGGTATTGCAGGAGGCGATGTTGCAATCAATCCTGACAATTATGGAGTAGAGTTTATTTCTTTCGGTATTTTGAAAAATAATTTATTCTTATTTGTAGGTAATGGTGCATCTGTTGGATTAAGTACTACAGCTTGGGAAGCGATGTTAGAAGGTGCTCTGCAAACAACAAATACTTTTGGTTATGGTGTTCATTTACAAAACCTTTCTTGGCAGATGATGAATTCTTATCCTCAAGCTTATTACATTAATACACTTCAACAAGTGGTATATTGCGCTTGGAAAAATCAATCTGTTTTGGTAGCTGCTCGTGGAAACAATCCTACACCCGGTCAAGGAAGTCCCACTTCAACCATGTTTCCCGCCTGTACAGATGACAGAATGATATTAAGTGTTGGAGCGAGTGGAACGAATGGTCTTTGGAAAAACACTTCTAATGGTACACCTTCGAATTGGCAAACTTTTTACGGGCAACAAATGGACTTTTTAGCCCCTGGCGTTATTGCAATGGTTAGCACCTTTTCATCTCCAAATTTCCCATCTCCTGATATTAATATATGGCCATCAAACTACCGACCATTCGACGGCACATCTGCGGCTACACCCCACGTCACTGGTGTATCAGCCCTCATGCTATCGAAACATAATTACCCGAATAAACTTGCAACAGAAGATGTTGAACAAATTCTTCAAAAATCTGCGAGAATAGCTCAAAATGTCATACTAAACAATCCGAATTATGCACAAGCAGATTGGATAAATAGCTATGATTATCAAAATGCTTTTGGCTTAATTGATGCGCAGGTGGCTTTGGAATACGTAAATCTTCCGAATTATTTTGTTAGACATTCGCAACCCTCTGACATTTTAAGCTCCAGCGTTTCTTTAGCGGCTCAAAATGTAAGTATAAATCTAACACATGAGGACCATCATTTTTATAACAACTACCTGACTCCAGGTAATTATGTGGCGGATAAATACGAGGCAACTTGGGTAATACAAGTAGAACTGCCAGCCAACCACGAAATCATCGACTTCTGGCCGCTATTCTCAAAAAGCTGCGGTGGATTTAAAAAACCGCTTTGGGATTTTGAATACTCCATTAACCACTTTGAACACTTTTCTTTTGAACCAAGTTTAGAAGACATATACTTTGGTAATACAAACATCGGTTTCGGAACAAACACCCTCAACACCATTACTGTGAAAGCGACTTATTATTTTGTGAAGTATGTAAATAATCCTCAACAAACACCTGTAAACAAATGGCTTCCAGAATGTGGCACCAACAACCCCAATCAACTAATTCCATTTTCTTTCTCCTTGCACATCAGAGAGAATAACGAACTTTCAACACCTGAAAATCAAATTTCTCAGCTACAAATATTTCCGAACCCAACCGATAACACTTTAATCTTGAAATTGTCAAACCAACCTATTCAAGAAATTGTAGTTTTTGATTTGCAAGGCAGGGTCATTTTTCAAGAGAATAAAAGCGGTACGTCTAACAATTCTCAAATTGATGTATCAGGTTTTATCAATGGCATTTACATTGTTCAAGTCACCTCAGATCATGGTATTGTTTCATCTTCTAAATTCATCAAGAAATGAGACAATTACTGATTTTATCGTGCCTTTTTACTTATAGTGGAATTATTGCCCAAAACATCAATCAAGAAAAGATTAGTATTTCTTTAGACTATGCAAGACACCAATATGCGATGGATTCTTTGAATGAAACTTATATGAATTTCAACATTAATGAAACAGGGTGGTTGAAGAAAAACATTTCAGAAGGGCAATATTTTGGAATATCATTAATTTATAGACCTAAAGAATATTTTGACGTCGGTGTGAAATTCGCTTATCAATATGGCATCTCCTCTCATAAAAGTTCAGCAGAAGTTTATGATAATTCGCCAATCCCCATTGAAACAGTCAGAAGCGTTGAGGTCAGTGCAAGTTCATTCTCTATAAATCCCACTATTTCGATTTATGTCAGTCAACTGCTTAACTACTTTTATCCAAAAGAAAATAGAAGAATAAATTACGCTATAGAGGTCAATTCTGGTTTAGGCTTAAATTCATGGACTGGTCACTTAAGCTTGGTTTCTGAAGAACATAATTACGAGTATTTAAGTTCTTCAAGATTTAGTAACACTGCTCTAAATACACAAATAGGATTAAAATTAGAATTAACCTTGAGTCAATCAAATCTCTTCTCGTTTATTGGTTTTCGTGGAGGCTATCAATACTACAAAACTGGAAAAATACTTTCCACTTCAGGAGAAGAATTTGTCTCATTTAGCGGTACTATTTCACACCTCGACTTCTCCGGCTGGTATTATGGTATATATTTAAAACTTGGCAAATAATGAACAGTTCTCCAACGCATAGCACTTTTAATTCGTCTTTTTCTAAAGAAAAGGTAATTATGAGCATGCTTACTAAAAACTGTACAAACAACCCCAATCAACTAATTCCATTCTCATTTTCTTTACACATTCGAGAAAACGATGAACTTTCAACACCTGAAAATCAAATTTCTCAGCTACAAATATTTCCAAACCCAACCGAAAACACATTAAACTTGAAATTGTCAAACCAATCTATTCAAGAAATAATAGTTTTTGATTTGCAAGGTAGAATCATTTTTCTAGAACATTCAGACGGTACTTCTCACAATACCCAAATAGACGTTTCTAATTTTAGCAAGGGCATTTACGTCGTTCAGGTAACATCTTCTCAAGGTATTGTTTCATCTTCTAAATTTGTAAAAAAATGAGACAGTTGCTTAACATTTTTTTAGTAATTACCACATTTACTCTTGGTGCACAAAATAAAACACATGAAAAGTTAAGCTTGAATTTTGAATATTCAAAACACCAATATGCTATGGATTCTTTGAATAAACATTATTTAGATTATTACATAAACGAGCTTGAATTTCTAGATGACCAAATTAAGTTTGGGTATAATGTTTCTTTTGGAATTAATTATCGCCCTTCATCGAAGTTTGATTTTGGTATACGAATTGGCTATCAATATGCTAGCACCCAAAGACAATTCAAACTGAAATTTATGGAATTTCACCTCAACCAATTGAAACAGACATGTTAAATCTAGTCAAGGTAAACTCAACAAACATTTGTTTGTCGAGTAGTTTTTACCTTTCAAGTTTAATTGACTTCTTTGAACGAAATAATATTTTAAACCGTTTGGGGATAGCCTTAGAAGGTAGTCTTGGGATTGGGTTTAATCAATCAGTAGCATACGTACACTACAGTAATCCTGAAATTCCATACAGCTATAGTTTTAATTTTGCTGAGACTTCAAATCGTGCACTATTTAGTCAACTTGGTTGTAAATCAGAATTTAGAACAACTAATAATCCTATTTTAACAGCAATTGGTTTTAAATTCGGCTATCAATTTTTTAGAACAGGGCTATTAAAATTCAAATCGAGTGAAGAAGTTTATTTGCCTATTAATTTAGACTTTTCCGGCTTCTATTACGGCATCTACCTAAAACTTGGCAAATAATGAAAAATCAATTCCTATTCAGCGTCGTAATTATTAGCGCTTTTTTTGGAACCATCGAAGCGCAGGAAAACCCTTGGAAATTGTTTAACTTGGAATTGGGCGTCAACCTCCATCATTACAAAATGGATGAACTCAACGAACGTTTTGTTCAACGCGCTATCGACTCTGACACCATGTTGTTAACCAAGTATTTAACGCGCGGTTTTCAAGTGCAAGCGCGTACGAGTTTCAGAGTTCATCGTTTCTTTGACATAGGTTTGAGCTTAGGCTATCAAAACGGCAAAACTGAGCACAATCCAAGGGCGTATATTCAGACAGATTACACACCTGGTGTTTTTCCTTTTCTAATCTATGATTCCATCGAAGGAGTTTATGGCGTTAAGGCGCATGGTTTCACTGGCGCCATGAGTTCTTCATTTTATTTCAGTGAATTGCTCAACTTATCCCAAAAAGAAAATTGGATAAATCGCCTCGGCCTAGCGCTTGATTTTCAATTGGGTTATGCTTTCTCACGTGTTTCGGTTTACGACGGTTGGCCGGGTTCTTATTTTCAATACGCCAATTATTACCGAGAATATGACAGCCATTCCCTTTTCGGACAAGTTGGATTCAAAGCAGAATACGACCTCAATCGTTCAGATTTGCTCACTGCAATCGGCATTCGTGGAGGATATCAATTCTACAAAACAGGTACAGTTAAAACCATAACAGATATTGAATGGCGCGTAGATGGCGAACCGATGCGTTTGGATTTTTCAGGCGTGTATTTTGGAGTGTATTTGAAACTAGGAAGGTAATTGATGTTAATTTTTACATCTAGAGAATCGCAAAGCATTGTAAGAATTCTTTTCATCTTTCAATAAGCAGGATAATTATTTATCTTTGCCGCCCACAAGACAACATATGACCCTAAACAACAGAATCAGCGCGCTTCCATCTCTGCAAAAACAACTCATCAAATTCTTTGTGATTGGTGTGTTTGCCAGTTTGGTCGATTTGCTGTTTTACTACGTCATGTTGCAGTTTATTCCACAATTTGAAGTGGATTTGAATTTTGTGGGTACTGTTTTTCATCCTGATAATAAGGACTTGTCAAAGACCATTTCTTTTATTTTGGGTTCATTGGTCACCTACAATCTCAATAAATTTTGGACTTGGAAACAGAAAGACCGTTCGCACAAACGTTTCGTAAAGTTCTATACTTTATACGCTGTCTCATTGATTATCAATGTGTTTGCGAACAAACTTGCTTTATACATACTTACTCAAAACGCCTCATTTGAATGGGTTCCGATGAAATTCCTAGTAGCTTTCGTTTTCGCAACTGGAACTAGTGCTGTATTTAATTTTGCCGGACAAAAATTGTGGGTGTTCTCCGAAAAAAATAACAAAGAAGAATTGATAACTGAATAATAGAAAATATGCCAAATTTATCTCAAAAAGCCGTTCAAATGCCCGCTTCACCGATCAGAAGACTGGTACCTTATTCAGAAGCAGCAAAAAAACGAGGCACAACTGTGTATCATTTAAACATTGGTCAACCCGATATTGAAACACCAGAAGTGGCATTGAACGCCATCCGTAATTTCGATGAAAAGGTGATTGAATATTCTCATTCTGCTGGAAATGAGTCGTATAGAAAAGGTTTGGCAGCATATTACACGAAAGTTGGTATTCCTATTTCTCATGAAAATGTGATGATTACTACGGGTGGTTCGGAAGCTTTGACCATTGGTTTTATGACCTGTTGCAATCCAGGTGATGAAGTGATTATTCCTGAACCATTTTATGCGAACTACAACGGTTTTGCTACACAGTCTGGCCTAACAGTGGTTCCAGTGACCGCCAAAATTGAAGACGGATTTGCCTTGCCTCCTATTGCCGATTTTGAACAGAAAATCACTGCAAAAACCAAAGCCATAGTCATTTGTAATCCGGGGAATCCAACGGGTTATTTGTACTCAAGAGAAGAATTGGAAAAACTCCGCGATTTGGTCAAAAAACACAATTTATTCTTGTTTGCAGACGAAGTGTATCGCGAGTTTTGCTACGATGGCGCTGAACCATTCTCAGTATTAAATCTTGCTGGAATTGAGGAAAACGTTATTTTAATTGATTCTGTATCAAAACGTTATTCCATGTGTGGCGTGCGCATCGGAGCTTTGATTTCGCGCAACAAGCAGTTTATGGCAGCGGCACTGAAATTTGGTCAGGCCCGCCTCTCCCCTCCTTCTTTGGGTCAAGTGGCAGCTGAAGCAGCCTTGAACACGCCTCAAAGTTATTTTGATAACGTGGTGCACGAATACATCGAACGTCGCAACATTATGGTTGATGGTTTGAATGCCATTGAAGGTGTATTTTGCCCAAAACCAAAAGGTGCGTTCTACTGCGTGGCTGAATTTCCAGTGCACGATGCTGATGATTTTTGTCAATGGTTGTTGGAATCTTTTGAATTTGAAGGACAAACGGTGATGATGGCACCATGCAGCGGGTTTTATGCAACGCCTGGTTTGGGTAAAAATCAAGCGAGAATAGCTTATGTACTGGAGAAAGACGCTCTTCGCAATGCCCTAAAATGTCTGGAGGCTGCCTTAAAGGTTTATCCCGGAAGAAAGTAAATCCTTGTGATTCGAAGAATTTTTCACTGGATTAAAAGGCATGGAATTAAAACGTTTTTGGTTCTTACGTGGCTCTTATTTTCTGCGCTTTACATTTCCAATTACATCGTAGTTCAAGTTGCTGATGGTAAGACCTTTAGTTCCATTGATAAAATTCCGTACAACCGTGTTGGCGTTTTGTTGGGTACATCGAAATACCGAAAAAAGAAAATCCATAATTTATATTTCGATTACCGGATAGAAGCCGCATCTGCACTTTTTCATGCAGGCAAAATCGATTTTATCATTGTGAGTGGCGATAATCGTAAGGAGGACTACGACGAACCCGAACAAATGATGGTGGACTTGATGGCGCTTGGCGTACCTGAGCAAAAAATATTCAAGGACAAGGCGGGTATTCGAACTTTGGATTCTGTAATTCGCGCCAAAAAGGTCTTCGGATTGAATAAATTCACCATTATTTCTCAAAAATTCCACAACGAACGCGCCATCTATATCGCCGAAAAAAATGGTCTCGACGTTATTGGTTTCAATGCACAAGACGTTACAAAAAGCTACGGTTTCAAGACCAATCTGCGCGAAAAAATGGCTCGGGTCAAAGTGGTTTTAGATATTATTTTTGGAATTCAACCTAAGGTTTTAGAGAAACAAGTAGTCGTGGAATAAAGATAAAAATTGAGCAAGGAATAAAGTGACTTTTCTCACATTCCCTTCTCCCGTTAAATCCTACATTTGCCACCATGAAATTTGTCGCATATATCCAAAGTATTTTACCGGGATTGGTCATCACAGGGCTGGCAGCAGCAATCTCTTGGTTTGTTGGTCCTCAAATACCTGGTCTCAGCAGTGTTATTTTCGGTTTGTTAATTGGGATTGTTTTGGGCAATTTATGGACACCAACAGCCACTTTCCAAACTGGGATTTCATTTTCTTCGGGTAAAGTTTTGGAATTTTCCATAGTGATGATGGCCTTTGAAATGAATATCTCAGCTTTGAGCCAAGTGGGATTGCCGATTTTAGCTATTGTGCTAATCTCCGTCGTTGCCATTTTGGGTTTCACCTTGTTTTTGAGTAAACGTATGAACTGTCCGCAAGAAAATGGTTGGCTCATTGGTTTTGGAACAGCAATTTGTGGGTCTTCGGCTATTTCTGCCATTGGTCCTCTGATCACCAAAGACAAAGCGCAAATCGGCATCTCTTTGGCTGTTATCAATATTTTGGGTGGATTGGGTATCTTTTTCGTGTCTGCGCTTATCCCATTGTTTGAATTAGAATCTACGCAAGCAGGTGTTTTGGTGGGTGGCTCTTTGCATTCTGTGGGGCATGTGGCTGGTGCAGCTGCCCTACTCGACGAAGAGGCAAGAAACGTAGCAATATCCGTGAAATTGGTGCGTGTTGCAATGCTCACACCTGCCTTAATTCTGTTTAGCAACATCATCAATTCTAAACAAAACGAAGAGACCAAATACAGCTTCAAACTGCCGATTTACCTCATTTTATTCATTGTTGTTTCTTTGTTTGTCAGTTTTATCGACGTACCAAAAGAAGTCGTTTCAATTACCAAAAATTTGAGCAGTATTGGATTAACTGTAGCCATGGTAGGCATTGGTTTGGGTATCAGCTTCAAAAAGCTCTTGCAAACGGGAATGAAAGCGCTCAGTTTTGGTATCGTTATATTCTTAAGCTTTTTACTGATCTTGTTGGGCTTGATTTGGGTTTTGTTGTGATTTGAATATTAAAATCAACTTAACATTGGTCCCTTATTCTTTTTTAAGTCTTAAAGAAAAAAACTTATGTTTCTTTATTCTCTTGTGTGGTACAAAAAAGAATAAAATCCATTTATAAGATGCATTTAAAGCCAGTTTATTTCAAAAAAATCTTCAATGTTCATTTCTTGTTGCTCACCGCTTTGCATGTTTTTTAAGAGCACCACGCCGTTTTCCATCTCGCTTTCACCAATAAGCGCCACAAATCTCGCTTTTCTATCGTCGGCGTATTTCATTTGTTTCTTCAATTTGGCATCGAAACTTGGGTAGATTTCAGCATCTATGCCTTTATCTCGAACTTGTCGAAGTAATTTCAAACAGTGTTGTTGTTCCTTTTCGCCGAAATTGGCAAACAAAAGCGTCAAACCGTGATCCAATTCGGCTGGATATAATTTCAACATGTTCAACACGTCGTAAATTCTATCGGCGCCAAAAGAAATACCGACACCAGAAACGCCCGACAATCCAAACAAACCTGTCAAATCATCGTAGCGACCGCCTCCACAAATACTGCCCATGTTTACGCCATTGGCCACCACTTCAAAAATGGCTCCCGTGTAATAATTCAGTCCTCGAGCCAAGGTCACATCAAACTCAATTTTCGCATGACGTAATCCGAGGGCTTCCACCTGAGCAAAGACAAATTTCAATTCTTCAATGCCTTTTTGACCAATTTCAGAACCTTTTAATAATTCTGTTATTACCTTGATTTTCTGATCAAAAGAACCTGAGAATTCAAGTAAAGGTTCAATGATTTGAATACTCGATTCACTCAGACCTCGTTCTTGCCATTCTTTGATGACGCCCTCTTTCCCGATTTTATCCAATTTATCCAAAGCCACCACCAAGTCTGTGAGTTGATTGGATGCTCCACACACTTCAGCAATGCCAGAAAGAATCTTGCGGTTGTTGATTTTGATTGTGAAATCAGGGATTTGTAGTTCGCTCAAGACTTCGTCGAAAAGTTGCACACATTCCAATTCATATAACAAAGAATCGCTGCCCACCACATCGGCATCACATTGAAAAAACTCCTGATAACGACCATGCTGCGGACGATCGGCACGCCAAACCGGTTGAATCTGATAACGCTTAAATGGAAAACTGATTTCATTTTGATGCTGCACAACAAAACGCGCAAAAGGCACTGTCAAATCATAACGGAGGGCTTTTTCAGCCAAAGAATTAGCAAAAACCGGCAGATTGTCGTTTTCCAAGGCTTGCAAATCGGCTTTTTTCATTTTGTCGCCAGAGTTGAGAATACGGAAAATCAAACGGTCGCCTTCTTCGCCATATTTGCCCAAAAGCGTTTCTCTTTTCTCGAAAGATGGCGTTTCAATCGGTTGAAAACCAAAGCGTTTGAATGCTCTTTTGATGGTTCCAAAAATGTATTCCCTACGCGCTACTTCGTGCGGCAAAAAATCTCGGGTTCCCTTTGGTATAGATGGTTTTTGAATCATAATTTCTTCAAAATTTCAGAGTAAACTCTGTTTTTTATTTTTTACAAATAAAACGTTTTTATAATTTTTTTGAACCACATAGGCACATAGCATTTAGGCCGACATAGTGCATAAATGCATCACAACTAGCGCAGGATGTGGACTACTTGCCAGCATCTTGATGCCTTTTTTTATCCATTCTTTGAATGACCTCGATGCTTTCAAGAAAATCTATGAAACCTATGTTTCTATGTGGTTTAAAAAAAAATATCATACTTATCAAGTTTAAATCCAGCGCTTTAGCCCTGCTTTCTTCTTTGTTTTTCTTTCTGAATCAAACGCAGTTCTCTACTTGTTTGTCCCGCTGCTGATGTATTCTCCTCCGCTCTGCGAATCAAATACGGTACAACTTCTCTCACCGGACCATAAGGCACATATTTCGCAACATTGTAACCCGCAGCAGAAAGATTAAAGGAAATATGATCGCTCATGCCCAACAACTGAGCAAAATAAACACGGTCGTCGTTTTTGGTAATGTTGAATTTATGCATCAATTCGGTCAAATATAGTGAACTTTCTTCGTTGTGAGTACCCGCAACCACGGCGCAATGGTCCAAATTTTCAACGGCAAAATCTAAGGCTAAATTGTACAAACTGTCCGAATCCGATTTTGTTGCGTTTATTGGTGAAGGATAGCCCATTTTAGCCGCACGGTCGCGTTCTTTTTCCATATAGGCCCCGCGAACCAATTTCACAGCGTATTTAACCGCTTTGTTCTGAGCAACCTGCAATTCCTGCTTGAAAAAATCCAGTCTATCATGGCGATACATTTGCAAAGTATTGTAAACCAGCGCCTTTTCCTTATTAAACTGAAGCATCATTTCAGCTGCTAATTTATCAATTCCATCTTGAATCCACGATTCCTCTGCATCAATCATCACGGGTACTTGGTTATCAAAAGCCGCTTGACAAATTCTCTGAACGCGTTCTTTAACACCAGCAAACGATTTCATTTCTTCGGCTGTTCCTTGATAATTTTCATCGTTGAATTTCTCCAAAATATCAAATCGTGCAACACCAGAGACCTTAAAAACCGCCAAAGGTATATCGGCTTTATTTTTCGCTTCTTTGATCGTAGCAATGATTTCCAAAGTCGTAGCTTCAAAATTCTTCTCGCTTGTTTGTCCCTCAACAGAATAATCCAAAATAGACTTCACACCATATTTCGACAGTTTTTGTGTAGTCGGTCCACACTCTGAAATCGTTTCACCACCACAAAACTGCTGGAAAATCGTCTTTTTAATCATGCCTTTAACAGGCAGATGTGTTTTCAGTGCGAAATGCGTGAGCCACTTCCCTACTTTCACCAATGTTGGACTGCCAACCAACTTAAAGAGCCAATACGCTTTGCGCAATTCTTTATCGCTTTTATATTCGAAAGCAATCTGGGTATTATCGAACGAAATCATGCGGCAAAATTAGTGGTTTCGTCGACATTATTAAGAGTCAAGAAAAAATCTTATTCTACGCTTTCAATTTGGCGTTGGAATGCTTATTTTTGCACCCAATTTCACGAACTAAAACAAAATCAAGCTATGGTATTCGATTTGGACATGATCAAAAAGGTGTACGCCAAGTACCCTGAGCGCATTGCAGCCGCAAGACAATTGTTAAACAAACCTTTAACGCTTTCTGAAAAAATTCTCTACACCCACCTTTGGGAGGGAAATGCAACGGAAGTTTATAAGCGAGGTGCGAGTTATGTTGATTTTGCTCCAGACCGTGTAGCCATGCAAGATGCTACAGCTCAAATGGCTCTGCTGCAGTTCATGCAAGCTGGTAGAAAACAAGCTGCTGTGCCTTCGACAGTGCATGCCGACCACTTGATTTTAGCCAAATTGGGCGCTGATAAAGATTTACAAGATTCTTTGAACAAAAACAACGAGGTGTTTAACTTCTTGTCTTCTGTTTCTAACAAATATGGAATTGGTTTCTGGAAACCAGGTGCTGGAATTATCCACCAAGTGGTTTTGGAAAATTATGCTTTCCCTGGTGGAATGATGATTGGTACCGACTCACACACTGTAAACGCAGGTGGTTTGGGTATGGTAGCTATTGGTGTTGGTGGTGCCGATGCTGTTGACGTGATGGCAGGCATGGCTTGGGAATTGAAGTTCCCGAAATTAATCGGCGTGAAATTGACCGGAAAATTAAACGGTTGGTCTTCTGCAAAAGACGTGATTTTGAAAGTGGCTGGAATCCTTACTGTAAAAGGTGGAACTGGCTGCATTGTAGAATATTTTGGTGATGGTGCTGAGTCATTGTCATGTACTGGAAAAGGTACAATTTGTAACATGGGTGCTGAAATTGGCGCTACTACTTCTACTTTTGGTTACGATGATTCAATGCGTCGCTATTTGAATGCCACTGGTCGCGCTGAAGTTGTGGCTTTGGCTGATCAAATCGCTGAGCACTTGACAGGTGATGCAGAGGTTTATGCCAATCCAGAGCAATATTTCGACCAAGTTATCGAAATCAATTTGGATACTTTGATGCCACACATCAATGGACCTTTCACACCAGACTTGGCAACACCGATCAACGAAATGAAAGCAGCCGTTGAAAAAGGCGGATGGCCAGCAAAATTGGAATGGGGCTTAATTGGTTCCTGTACCAATTCATCTTATGAAGATTTGTCGAGAGCAGCTTCTATTGCCAAGCAAGCCGTTGAAAAGGGATTGACTACGAAAGCAGAATTTGGTATCAACCCAGGTTCTGAGCAAGTTCGATTTACAGCTGAGCGCGACGGTCTCTTGAAAGCTTTTGAAGATATGAATGCTACTATTTTTACGAATGCTTGCGGACCTTGTATTGGTCAATGGGACCGTGCAGGTGCTGAAAAACAAGAGAAAAACTCCATCATCCACTCTTTCAACAGAAACTTTTCGAAGCGTGCTGATGGAAACCCAAATACACATGCTTTTGTAACTTCCCCAGAGATTGTTGCTGCCTTGACCATCGCAGGTGATTTGACGTTTAATCCACTTACAGATACATTGACCAACGACAAAGGTGAGCAGGTGAAATTGGATCCGCCAACTGGATTTGAATTGCCAGCAAGAGGTTTTGATGTTGAAGACAATGGTTATCAAGCACCAGCAGAAGATGGTTCAACTGTTCAAGTGAATGTGAAACCAGATTCAGACCGTTTGCAGTTGTTGGAAAGCTTCCCAGCTTGGGACGGACAAAACATCACAGGTGCTAAATTATTGATCAAAGCCTTTGGAAAATGTACAACCGACCACATTTCGATGGCGGGTCCTTGGTTGCGATACCGTGGTCATTTGGACAACATCTCCAACAACATGTTGATTGGTGCGGTAAACGCGTTCAACCAAGAAACAAACAAAGTTAAAAATCAGTTGACCGGCGCTTATGGCGAAGTGCCAGCGGTGCAACGCGCGTATAAAGCTGCTGGAATTGCTTCTATCGTGGTGGGTGACCACAATTACGGTGAAGGTTCTTCTCGCGAGCATGCTGCAATGGAGCCACGCCATTTAGGTGTTCGTGCTGTTTTGGTTAAATCATTCGCGCGCATCCACGAAACCAATTTGAAAAAACAAGGTATGCTTGGTTTGACCTTTGCCAACGAAGCAGATTACGATAAAGTACAAGAAGACGATAACATCAATTTCTTGGATTTGACAGGTTTCGCACCAGGCAAACCATTGACATTGGAATTCGTACATGCAGATGGTTCAAAAGACATCATCATGGCCAACCACACTTACAACGACGCTCAAATCGAGTGGTTCAAAGCTGGTTCAGCCTTGAATTTGATTAAGGCGGGATTGCCGGCGTAACTCTGTCAGAGTTTCGCAGGACTTCTTGAAAAATATCAGGTTAAGAAAATTCATTAGAATTTTTATTGATTCGGCTTAGAACTCTGACAGAGTTTCGCCAAAAAAAATAAAATCATTAGTTATTAAAAAGCTCATTTCGATAGATTTGGGCTTTTTTTATACCTTCACAAAAATTTTTAATTGAATTGTACTATGAAAACAAAACTACAATTGTTGTTGACCCTCGCTTTGGGTTTGACAACCTTGAACATTAACGCACAATGCTTGACGGATGACTTCGGTCAATATCCTGGCCCCTATTTGCCGCAGGTTTGCGATGGTGTTACTGAAAATGTTATTGCAGAAGACTGTTGGACCGCTGAGTATTCTTTAGTAGGTTTATTGGCTGGCACAAGTTATACTTTTTCGAGCTCTTTAGCCTCCGATTTGGTAACAATTAGTGATGAAATCGGGTCAGTTGCAGTGGCTTTCGGATTCAGTTCTGTAAGCTACACGCCCACAGTATCAGGTTTTTATCGTTTCTACTTGCACAACAGTGAAGCGTGTGACGGAGATGAAGAAAATCGATTGAGAATAGTTGTTTGTGATGGCGAGGTGGTTAATGGTTGTCTCACAGGCACCTTATATCCTTCAGCCACTTTTGTGCCAACGGTTTGCGACGGTGAAACAGCAAACTTTATTGCAAACGATTGTGAAGCTGGAGAATATACCAACGTCAATTTGATTGGCTCCACATTGTATGCCTTCGTAAGTTCTATAGAAACGGACTTCATTACAATCAGCGATGCCACAGGAACAACTGTTCTCATTAATGGCATAGGCATGGTGTTATATGAGCCTCTTGTTAATGAAGTTGTTAGATTCTACACCCACAGTGATTTTTCATGTGGTGTAGTTGCTGGTGCTCGCGACAGAATTGTTTACTGCTTGGGAAGTGCCACTGGTCTTGCAGGACCATGTACAGATGGTGGAATGTGGCCAGAAGAAACTTTTGTACCAACCTGTTCTGGTGCAGCTGAGTCCATCGCTGGCGATTGTTGGGCAGGAGAATACTCTGAAGTTGTGCTACTACCCAACACAGAATATACGTTTACAAGCTCTATTGAAGGGGATTGGATCACGTTGACCAATGCTTCAGGTGCATCGGTTTATGACTATGGCTTTGGTCCAATTTCATATATTACGGGTTTCCAAGGCGAAAACGTTCGTTTTTATTCGCACACCGATTCCTTGTGCGGAACAGAAAACGAAAATAGAGAAAGACTGGTGCAATGTAAAGTCAATTCAAGCAATATTTTGGAAAATTCGAAAGTAGATTTCAAGTTGTTTCCTAATCCAGCTTCCGACAAAGTTTCAATTGAAGGCAGTGTGACATTTGAAGCGATTGAAATTGTTGCTATTGATGGTAGAACTTTACTCACTATTACCCCATCAGCATTAAACACAGAAATTGATGTAAATAGTTTATCGTCAGGCGTATATTTTATTCGTGTCAAAGCCAACGGTGCTTTTGCTACAAGAGAATTTGTCAAGTACTAGAAAAATTTCCTGTATCGAAACAGAACAAATTCAGGCTTTATAAGAAAAGGAAACAGTCATCGGGAGGTGGCTGTTTTTTTTTTATTTCTAATACAAAAATCATGCTGCTCAAGACATAATCGGAATCATGTGACGAATAGAATGAATTATGTAAGTCTAGGGCTATTTATTTCTCAACATTTGTATTCAAATTTATTAAAACAATCCGCTTGTAAACGTTGAATAAAAAAGTAAAACATGAAAAATAAAGTTGGTATGATGGCATTGGTGTTCGGGATGTTTGTCTTGGGTTCATGCAAAAAAGATTGGGTATGTGAATGTACGCACGGGTCGGGAGACACAACAATTGTGAACATTGAAACAATTGAAGGAAGCTCATTCAGAGAGGCAAAAAAAGAATGTGAAGATAAAGATGCTACTTCTTTTGGTAGCTGCAAATTGAAACCTAATTGATTTTAGGTTAACAATGAAAATGTCTTGGAGAAACTATTCTTCAGGACATTTTTTTTATCAATCTACGAAACATGCAGCAACAGTCTCTTTTTTACATCCTGTCGCTCGATTAAGGCATGAACGCAATACTTTTGAATTCTCAAATCGAAAGAATCAAACAAAAACCTGAAAAATTGGTTTTACTCCAAAGCTTTTTTATGAAAAACAAAATTATCATCTACACGCTGGGAGCATTCTTTGTTTTTGCGGGGATTAATCACTTTGTGAATCCGCATTTCTATTATCCATTGATTCCAGATTATTTGCCTTTTCCGATTTTCATCAATGTGGCTTCTGGATTGTTGGAAATCGTACTTGGTTTAGCTTTGTTTACCAAAAGTTACCGCAGGATTTCGGCACTTGGCATATTTATTTTGTTGCTTTTATTTATTCCCTCGCATGTTTATTTCGTGCAAATTGGCAGCTGCATCCCTGATGGACTCTGTGTACCAGCTTATGTCGGGTGGATTCGGCTATTGGTAATTCACCCTATTTTGTTGTTTTGGGCGTATTGGGCTTATAGAAAAGGGTGAGACTCTATTCCTTATATTTGGGCATACACCTCCTCAAAAGGCACCCGCATTCTATCGCCCCAAATTCCGCCTTCTTCTCTTATGCCACAAGAAACAACCATATTGATTTCTGCGCCGTAGGGTAATTTGAGCAGTTTTTTCACACGTCGGCTGTCGAAGCCTTCCATGGGACAAGTGTCGTAGCCTTCGTTGGCCATGGCGAGCATAAAAGTTTGAGCGGCTAAGGCACAGGTTTTATGGACAACAACGCGCACATCGTGTTCGGAAACCTGATACACTATCGGGCGAAACAAACCCACGATGTTTACCAATAATTTTCTGAACAAACCAAGCAATCCGAAAAAGCGTCCATAAAGAAATGGAATCACTTTGCCATAATACAACTCCCAACGCTTTACGCGTGCCTCCTTCTTATTATCAGCGCTATTTTTCAAGACATTTTCCGATTCCAAACGCATCATAGATTTCCGACGCTTGTGGAATAAATCCCGGCGGGTCACAAAAACAACCATTTGTTGCGCTGTAGTTGCGGCCTGTTGATCGAGGCAATAATGCGCCATCTTTTTCATGGTTGCATCATCCACGATGTGATAAAACTCCCAGCATTGCATATTAGAACTGTTTGGCGCCAATGTTGCCAATTGAATGCATGCCTTTACTTTTTCAGCATCTATGGGCTGGTCTTTGTATTTTCTGATTGAGCGGCGGTGGTAAACGGTTTCGGTGAAGTTCATGGGTAAGGGAAGTGAGAATTTAGAAATTTGAAGTAAGAAATTGGAAGTGAAAAATTAGTACTCAACGAAAATCCAGAGCGCTCCAGATTCAAAATGAATAGAAGGCGTATCGGAAACAGCAATATTTCTGGTTCCTATTCTTTCAACAAGTGAAAGCGATTCATTGTTTAGCAAATATTGTAAGCCAGATAAAGTAATCCCTTGAGCCTGAGGAAAAGGAATCAATGAAATAACTTTGCCGGGTTTAGTGACTATTTTTTGTTTTACATGTGAAAGGAAAAAGTACTGACTTTGATCAAAAAACTTGATGCTCAATTGCTCTCTGAACTTAAAAGCAGCATTCAAATTGCCTAGAAAATGATCGTGCTGTCCGCCTGTGCTTCCCAAAACCAACACCGTTTTAAAACCTGCATCACATAAATATTGCAAGGCCTTTTCAAAATCTGTAGTGTTTTGGTCATCTACAAAAATCACTTCGGTATTGGTTGGCGATTCACTTAAAGAATCCATATCGCCAATAACCACGTTCGGATTGATTTTCAATGAGTTCATGTAGTGATATGCGCCATCTGTACAGATAAAAAAAACGGGATTCTCTTGCATCGCATGTTGCATGGCCAGGGCATTTGGTGGGTCGCCATTGAGGAAAAGTGCAGCAGATTTTTTGGACATGGTGCAAAAGTAATGAAAGGAATACGATTTAAATGAGTAGCAGAATTATATTTGCACATGTTACAACTCCAACACACACCTGGATTGCTAGAAGCCGGCTGCGACGAAGCGGGTCGTGGTTGTTTGGCTGGTCCTGTGGTTGCTGCTTCGGTTATTTTGCCACCCGATTTTAAAAATGAATTGCTGAATGATTCCAAAAAACTCACTGAGAAACAACGTTTTGAATTGCGCAAAATCATCGAAAAAGAAGCGGTTTCATGGGCAGTGAGTTATGTAAACAACAGAGAAATCGACGATATCAACATCTTGCAAGCGAGTTTTACAGCCATGCACAGAGCCGTTGATGCTTTGCATATTCAACCTAAACATTTGCTGATAGATGGCAATAGATTTCGACCAAAAGACGGCTATAAACATACTTGTGTCATCAAAGGTGATGGCAAATTCATGGCGATTGCAGCGGCTTCGATTTTAGCCAAAACCTACCGCGATGATTTTATGGAACAAATTCATGAAGAATATCCGCAATACAATTGGAAGAAAAACAAGGGCTACCCCACTGCTGATCATAGAAAAGCCATTGCCAAGTTTGGTGAAACACCTTTTCAT
>JBIIJN010000122.1:0-4897 GCA_044233745.1 Crocinitomicaceae bacterium | reverse complement strand
TGGCAAATTGTTCAAACCAATAAGTCAAAATGAACTTGAAGTCACATTACTCTTCGGTAAATTCCTTGTTTGATTAGGGGAACATTGAAATTTATTAAGAATCCTAGTTTTTTGTCCATCAGCGTTAAATGACTAAGCAACTGAGCTTCCCAAACTGGATTCATCATGTCAACAGCTTTCAATTCACATATAACTAGGTCATTTACAAGAACATCAAGCCTAAATCCTTCATCAAAGAAAAGACCATCAAAATGAATTGGAACAGGAAGTTGACGTTTTACATCAAAACCATTTTTTCGGAGTACGTGGCAAAAGCAAATTTCATAAACTTTCTCTAACAAGCCAGGGCCTAATGCCTTGTGCACCTGATATGCTGCGTTAACGATAGCGGATGCAATTCTCTCTTCCTCATGAGTAGTAATTCTATTTGTTTTCATTTTGTGTTTAGTGTTAGGTTTTAGGATTGCTGTGTTATCTAATTCAAAATGGATTTATTTGACACTGATATTAACAACGATATATAACTGCTGGAAACCATTTGTGCCTTCGTGGCAAATTGTTCAAACCACTAAGACACAAAGAACACGAAGTTGCACTAAGCAGCTGATCTTAATAAAAACTTCGTGAAAAACTTTGTGCCTTTGAGCCTTTGTGGTAAATTCTTGAAACATATTAAGTCTCTATGAACTAAAGCTAATCTTACCCTCTTCCACCAAATCCCTACCCTGCATTTTCAAAAAAAGCTGAATCAAAGCCACTACGTCTTTTTCACAGTACACGGCAATGCGCTTAAGATCGTTCTCTTCGTAATACACCCTTGCCACATCAGCACCAGAAATATCATCTTTGGGAGTAGGAATCTTAAAAATGTGACACAGTAAAGCCAATGACGTGAAGTTCTTATAATCACCAAACTTCCACAATTCCATGGTGTCTAAATGGTTGATTTCCCAAGGTTTTTTACCCGCAATATCTAAGGCCTTGGGCAGCTGAATACCATGTATCAACATACGACGTGCGATAAATGGAAAATCAAACTCTTTGGCATTATGACCGCAAAGCATAAAATCACCACGTTCATCCAAATCGACTAATAACTTCTTGAAATCCAGAAGCAACTCACGCTCATCATCTCCGGCAAAGGACTTCATGCGAATCGACTTACCCGTTGTGGCATGATCTCGAATCAATCCACAGGAAATACAAACGATTTTTCCAAATTCGGCGTAGATACCTGCACGTTGATAAACCTCTTCAACAGTGGTATCATCTTTCAGAAAATAAGATACTTTTTGCTGATACAACTCTGCTGTTTTAGTATCTAAATCCTTGAATTCATATATTTCTGGAACAGTTTCAATATCTAAGAATAAAATCTTCTCTACTTGTAGTTTTGAAATACTCATCATTATAAAATTTCGGTTAAATTAGAAAAAAAAAGTAAACTAAATCGGGTACATCTTGTTTGCTCTATTAGACTTACTTTTGCAAAAAAATCAAATATGTTTACAGGTATCATCGAGCAACTTGGCACCATACAAAAAATTGAAAAAGAGCATAGCAATATCCATTTTCATGTTCAAGCTGAATTCACAAACGAACTTAAAATTGACCAGAGCGTTGCGCACAATGGTGTTTGCCTCACGGTTGTTTCCATCTCAGAAGATACATACATTGTAACAGCCATTGATGAAACCCTCGAGCGTACCAATCTGGGAAAACTCTCGGCTGGAGACCTCGTCAATTTAGAACGCTGCACCAAAATTGGCGAACGTCTCGATGGGCATATCGTTCAAGGGCATGTGGATACCACTGGAATATGCACGGCAATCGAAGATCTCAATGGCAGTTGGAAATATCATTTCTCTTACCCCAGCAACGACATCACTGTTGAAAAAGGATCCATCACTATCAATGGGGTTTCGCTCACTGTTGTTGACTCATTGCCCAATGCATTTAGCGTTTGCATCATACCATTCACATACGAACACACCAATTTCCACTCCTTCAAAGTTGGCGATTCGGTTAACTTAGAATTTGACATAATTGGTAAGTATGTGAGTAAGCTTTTAGCACAACGTAATCCTTAAGTTAAAAAAGGGACATCCCTATGGACGCCCCTTTTTTGGTCTCCATCAAGAGTAGGTTTGGTTGGAAAAGTGATGGATAAACTTTTCAAAGGTCGATTCGAACGAGTTAGGCGCTTTGAGCATGATCCACATTGCCGAGGAACACAACGTCATCAACCTCAATTTCAGTTGAATAACGATTCTGTCCATCTTTGGAACGAAAAAAGCGCGAGCACAATTTTCCCTCCACAGCAATGCGGGCTCCTTTTTCTGCGAATTCTTCCATAATCGAAGCGAACCGACCTTTTGCCACGATGCGATGCCACTGCTTAGCAGTCTCAACCCTGCCATTCTCACCCTTACTGTAAGCTTTTGTGGCAATCGCAAATCGCGCCAATTTGTTGCCATCAGACAACTGAATTATTGTTGGTGCAGCGGCCAGAAAACCGACCAAATGCACCTGATTCTCTAGTATTCTCATAGGACAATAGATTAGGAATTAGAATTAGTTCTTTTGTTCACGATCATCAATTCAGAAACCTCAATTTCTGTGACGTAGCGCTTCGTGCCGTCTTTGGCGTCGTAGCTTTTATTAACCAATTTACCTTCAACCATAAGCTCGTAGCCTTTTTGCACATTGCGCTCTACAAACCCAGCTGTGGTGTTCCACGCAACCAAGTTAAACCACTGTGTGTTGTTTACCCACTCGCCTTTGTCATTCTTACGTGACTCATTCACGGCAAGAGATAGCTTGGCTACTTTTTTGTCTTTGTCAAAAGACTTTACTTCTGGTTGCATACCTGCATTTCCTAATAAGGTTACTTTGTTTCTTAACGTACTCATAATGTGTAGTTTTTAAAAATTAATAATGAAAATTTAGTTACGTCGATGTGTTTGTTTGAATTCGACAGTGCAAAGGTGAAGCGGCACAAAAACATGATTCGTACTTTATACATTTAGATACGATTATTATTCGTTTGTAGTCGTTTAAAAATACATAAATTATTGTTAATAAGCGATTTAAAACACATATATATTCTACAAAAATTTTCAAGATAAATTCAAATTTCTATACTTTTATAATTACTGTTGCATTTTATTACGCAACTGCAATCTTAATGTAATGAAAAGTTGAAGCTAAAATGTTAAAAACACCACTATATGATTTATGAGGAACTAATTCGCGCTGCATCCAACAGATTAATCGACGAACAGCTACATAATGTTAGCATTTATTTAAAAAAACCAAAATCAAAAAGCACAATGGAAGATAAATTGAGGTTGAAATTCCAAGACTTATTTTCTTTACTTACACATATTATTTGGTTTTTAAAGCATCGCGGTATCAAACGTGAGATTGGTAAATAACTTCATATATAAAAGGAATTTGGATTATTATGGTAATTTTTACTCAATGGCTCGCAAGCTAAAATTGACGCAAATGAGGATTTTCAATAGCCCAGACAGCAGCGAAAAACCCGGAGATTGCCAAAAGATTTTTTGTAGTAATAAAAGAGCGACCCAAGAAGCTATTTTATGACTTTACAAAAAACGAAAGGCAATTGAGGATTTGGAGTGAATGGCTAGATTGGCTCCAAAAAGTTCAAATGCTATTTTTTGAAAATGACTAGTCGCAGTCATACCACAATAAAATTTGCATGCCCATTCAGAGCATCAATAAAAAATTGATTTTCACAGATTTCTCCGAACAAGTTCGTCGAAATGACATACGAGAAGTGGTTGACTCGTCGCGCTTCGCGCGACGATAGCATCCCCAATGTACTGTCATTTCGACGCGTGAAAACGCGGAGACCTCGAAGAAGCTCCGACGGAAAATCTCTTTTATTCCCATTTCAAAGCGATTCATGAGGTCTGAATTTTAAGTTTTAGTAGCACGTTTGCGTCCAATCAATTATCGAAATATTCTTAACTTGGGTTGCAAACAATTAAAAAGCCGACCCTAATGGAATCGGCTATAATTGAAAATTTATTTATGTTAAACTACCCAATCTCCTCAAAAAAATCATTCCCTTTGTCGTCGGTAATGATGAACGCTGGGAAATTTTTAACGACAATTTTTCGGATGGCTTCCATGCCCATATCTTCAAAATCGACCACTTCAACGGCAAGGATATTTTCTTTTGCTAAAATGGCAGCAGGTCCACCGATCGAACCCAAGTAAAATCCGCCATATTTCTGACAAGCATTTTTAACTGCAGCAGAACGATTGCCTTTGGCCAACATGATCATGCTACCGCCATGTTGCTGAAACAAATCCACATAGGCATCCATACGACCAGCTGTGGTAGGACCAAAACTTCCTGATGGCATTCCCTCTGGCGTTTTTGCAGGGCCTGCGTAATATATCGGATGGTTTTTGAAGTAGTCTGGCATTGCTTGTCCAGCATCCAGCATTTCTTTGATTCGGGCATGAGCAGCATCTCGGGCTACAATCAAGGTTCCGTTTAACTTCAATCGTGTTTTGGTTGGATACTTAGATAATTCCGCTAAAACTTCTTGCATAGGTCTATCCAAATCAATAGTAACCGGATCCTCTAGATGCGGTGCTTTTTCTGGCAACAATCGGCGTGGATTTTCTTCTAACTGCTCAATAAATAAGCCTTCCGCTGTGATTTTTGCTTTGATATTTCTATCAGCAGAACATGAAACGCCCAATCCAACTGGACAAGAAGCAGCATGTCGAGGCAAACGAATTACCCGCACATCGTGTGTAAAATATTTTCCGCCAAACTGCGCGCCAATCAGGCTTTCTTGGCAAATTCTGTGAACGCGCTTTTCCCATTCCAAATCGCGGAACGCCTGCCCGT